>DIKD01000063.1:9673-13708 GCA_002421585.1 Dehalococcoidia bacterium UBA5627 | reverse complement strand
CAGAGAGAGAGGCGCTTCGGCGGCGTATAGATGCTTAAAAACAGGGTTTTAACTGCCGTTTTGTTATTGCCGCTGGTCATTGCAGCTATATGGTTCGACCAGCCGCTGCCATGGATGACCATACTTGTTGCTGTATGGGGCGGGCTGGCCGCACTTGAATTCTATAAAACAATTGCCGCTTCCGGTTCAGGAGCTGTTCCCTTCACCCTCTTCGGCATCGCAATGACAATTGTTTTTATATTCTCCCCTCATATCGATTTTGCATACCTGGTACCCTTGCTTTTTACCGTTGCCATTATCCTCCCCCCGGTCGGAGTAATACTGCGCCGCAACAAAGAGTACTCGTTTTTAAGCTGGGTGTGGACTCTGGCAGGTATATTCTATATCGGCTGGCTTTTGAGCCATTATATATCGCTCAGAGGGCTGGAGATGGGGCGCGAGTGGGTGTTTTACGCCCTGTTGGTTACTGTTGCCACAGACACCTTTGCATATTTCATAGGAAAGACATGGGGCAAGCATAAATTAGCCCCGGCTATCAGCCCCAAGAAAACCGTTGAAGGGGCAATAGGCGGGCTATTGGGTGCCGCCGGAATCAGTGTACTGGCGGTATGGCTGTTCGCCCTGCCGGTAAATTACGGCATTGCTGTTCTGCTTGGTATTATAGTCAGCATATTCGGGCAGGTAGGCGACCTGTTCGAATCGCTCTTTAAGCGCAATATGGGCATTAAAGACTCCGGGAATTCACTGCCAGGTCACGGCGGTTTCCTCGACCGCATCGACAGCATCGTCTTTACCGGTGTTATTGTCTATTATTATGTAGTATTCTTCGTTGGTTAGGATTATGTCATTTGTAGGGACGGACATTGCCCTTCCGCCAATCCGCTTGCCGATTCGTGCCAGAGTCCTTTTTTAGAAAACGAAAATAAACTACCTATTTTATGCAGGGCGGGGTAATCTTTTTCGAATAGCCTGATTGTCATTGTCCTAAAGGCGGGCGACCATTGGTCGCCCCTACGACTTGTCATGCTGACTAATTGATGGACGAACGAAGCATCCGGGGCGGGGGCGATTAACATCATTTACCCTGATACTGAGGCAACCTACTTGCTATTTCTCCCCACCCTCCGGATCCTTCAGTCACCCCCCTGTGACTTCAGGATGACAACCTCAGATAGTATTATCACTTAAAAACATCTCCGGCATAGCCTCAAATCCCCAATTGTAGTATTATATTACTATTATGACTGATTCGATAACCAATCTGGTTGTGCTGGGCTCCACCGGCTCCATCGGCAGGCAAACGCTCGATGTAGTGCGTGCCCTGCCCGGCAGGTTTAAAATCATCGGGCTTGCCGCCGGTGAGAATACCACGCTCTTGAAAGAGCAAATCAAAGAATTCAAACCGCAATATTTCTTCCAGTCCAAGAAAAACGACCAAACCGATTTCCCGAATCAGCGTTATATTAGTATGGAGGAAATGGCTGCCCCGCCCGAGGTAGATACAGTGGTAGTTGCCACACCCGGAGGGGCAGGATTGAAGCCGACGCTGGCAGCCGTCAGAGCCGGCAAAAAAGTCGCCCTTTCCAACAAGGAATCGCTGGTTTCCGCCGGAAGCATCATTATGCCGGAAGCGGTAGAATATAATGCATCCATTCTGCCGGTGGATAGTGAGCACAGCGCCATCTGGCAATGCTTCGAGGGAGAGGATAAGAAGTGCGCCAAAATAGTACTAACCGCTTCGGGAGGGCCCTTCAGGGGGTATACTAAAAAACAGCTTGAAGAAGTGACACCGGAGCAGGCATTGAAACATCCTTCGTGGAAAATGGGAAAGAAAGTGACTATAGATTCGGCGACACTTTTTAACAAGGGAATGGAGGTTATCGAAGCGCACTGGTTATTCGGTATCCCCTATGAAGTTATCAGCGTGCTGGTACACCCGCAGAGCATCATTCACTCGATGGTGGAGTTTAGAGACGGCTCTACCAAGGCACAGCTGGGTGTTCCGGATATGCGCCTGCCGATTCAGTATGCTCTTACTTACGGCGAACGTATTAATAACCCTGAAATACCCGGAATCGACTGGACTAAAATTGATAAACTGGATTTCGAACAGCCCGATATGGAGGCTTTCCCCTGCCTGAAACTGGCTATCGATGCCGGAAAAGAGGGCGGGACTGCACCGGCGGTACTCTGTGCGGCAGATGAAGTTGCCGTATCACTCTTTTTGGCACACAGGATAAAGTTTAACCATATCGCGCAGCTGATAGCAAAAACACTGGATAAACATCAGATTATAAAACAGCCGACATTGGAAGATATTTACGCCGCAGACCAATGGGCAAGAGAAGCGGCTGCCGATTTTGCAAATAGTTTGGAGAAATAATGAATATAATTATCGCTTTTTTGGCGCTGCTTATTGTAGTAGCAGTGGCAGCGCTAATCTATAAATATAACATTTTCAACCGCCGGGAACTGCCTTTAATGGTAGTGCTTGTTGCCACGCTGGCATATTTTTTACTCGCCATAATTGCCGTAATCGCCGGCGAACTTGCCGGTTCCAATGCGGTAATCCCCGGAATCGGTGCGCTGACTACAATAGTAGCCTTTTTCTTTGTACTGGCTATCGTGGTTATTGCACATGAGCTTGGGCATTTCGCAACGGCAAAAGCCTGCGGCGTTAAAGTGGATGAATTCGGTATCGGCTTTCCGCCGCGCATTATAGCCGTAAAATACGGCGAAACGGAATATTCCTTGAACTGGGTACCGCTGGGTGGCTTCACCAAAATGGCAGGAGAGGAAGACCCCAATATAGAACGCAGCCTTGCCAGCAAGAGCATCGGAAAAAGGCTTTTAGTGCTCAGCGCCGGTTCCATTATGAATTTTATCCTGCCGTTTTTACTGCTTACAATGGCTTTTATGATTCCGCACGATATCGTTACCGGCAATGTCAGCGTTGTCGAAGTGGTAGCCGACTCGCCTGCAGAAACGGCCGGAATTGAAGCCGGCGATAATATTCTTGAAATCAACGGCAAGCCTATCAACAACACAGCAGATATCAGCCGCTATATACAAATGAATCTGGGAAACGAAATTAGCATTCTGTTGGAGCGCAGCGACGGCTCTAAAGATACTGTAACGGTTGTTCCCAGATGGAATCCGCCTCCGGGTGACGGTTCCGTCGGCTTTTCTATCAGGACGGATAATGCCGCCATAGAGAAGCGCAGCTATAATCCGTGGGTAGCTTTTCAAAAAGGAGCCACAGAAGCATTCGAAACAATGGTGCTCTTTAAGAATGGAATCTTAAGCATGTTTATCGACACCAGTAGTACGGCAGATTTGGTAGGACCGGTCGGCATTGCACAGATTACAGGTCAGGTGGCACAAGCCGGCATCAGCCCGCTTCTGGAATGGACGGCTTTCTTCAGCCTTAACCTTGCTATTATCAACCTTCTGCCCCTGCCGGCTCTGGACGGAGGCAGAATAATTTTCGTGCTTTTGGAATGGATTCGACGCGGTAAAAAGGTATCCCCGGAAACCGAGGGTAAAATACACTTCCTCGGCTTTGCTCTGCTGATTATGCTGATGGTAGCTATCACTTTCCAAGATATCGGGCGTATAATAGGTGAATAAGGGACAGGATAAGATGATGAAGCGAAGGTTTTCAAAAGCAATCAGGATCGGCGACGTAACAGTCGGCGGCAATGCACCCATAGCTGTGCAATCGATGACCAAGACCGATACACGGGACGTGGCGTCCACTGTCAGACAGATTAAAGAGCTCGAAGAATGCGGCTGCGAAATCATACGCTCGGCAGTTCCCGATATGGAAGCAGCGTTGGCTATTGCCGGGATTAAAAAGGGCATCAAGATACCGCTTATTGCCGATATACACTTCGACTATAGACTTGCATTACAATCGATTGAATCAGGAGTTGATGGTTTGCGCCTCAACCCGGGAAATATCAGCGAGCCGGATAAAGTGGCTGCCGTCGTTAAAGCTGCCAAAGAGAGGGAAGTTCCCATCCGCATCGGTGT
>DIKD01000063.1:9377-9608 GCA_002421585.1 Dehalococcoidia bacterium UBA5627 | reverse complement strand
GATTTCGATTTAATAAAGGTTTCGCTAAAGGCTTTTGATGTGCCGACCACTATCGAGGCTTATAAAGATATCGCCCAAAAAATCCCCTACCCACTGCACATCGGGATTACCGAATCGGGTCCGGCTAAAAGCGGCATTATCCGCAGTGCCTGCGGCATCAGCCCGCTGCTTTATATGGGTATCGGCGACACTATCCGCGTATCTCTTTCCACTGACCCGCTCGAGGAAGTA
>DIKD01000063.1:0-9330 GCA_002421585.1 Dehalococcoidia bacterium UBA5627 | reverse complement strand
GGCAGAACAGAGGTTAATCTGATTGAAATTGTTAAACAGGTGGAGGAAAGACTGGCAAAAATCAATAAACCGATTAGGGTTGCCGTTATGGGATGCGTTGTGAACGGGCCCGGCGAAGCCAAAGATGCCGATATCGGCATCGCCTGCGGTAAAGGCAAGGGAGTGCTTTTCAGGAAGGGTGAAAAAATCGGTGTGGTAGATGAAAAGGACTTTGTGGATGTGCTGATGAGAGAGGTGGAGAGATTCGAGGAATAAAATTAATTTCCTCGTCCACTATCCGAATAAATCAGGACAGCGCCTTCCCCCGAGGGAAGGCTTTTTTCAGGCTTCCCCTTGGGGAAGCTGTCGAGCGTAGCGAGACTGATGAGGGTATATAAACAATAATCGCGGGCGACCAATGGTCGCCCCTACAGTTTTAAAAACGAAGAGTCTAAAGCCGGTCGATTACTTCTGTCCCAACACATCGCAGAGATTGATTCATCCTCCTGCGTCGTCCTCGCAAAGACAGTTCTATATAAAACCCCTCTCGATCTCCCTTTCCTAAAGGAAGAAATGACTATTATGTTAAGTCTTTTTCTCTTTGATGACCGGCACTCTTATAACGAATAACCCGTTCCAGCCAGCCGCTAAAAAATAGACGTGTTCTCCCACTTTGGAAAAGGGGGAACAAGGGGGATTTGTATCCCCTACTAATTTATTAATTCTAAAATTTTTAACCATTTTTTCTAGTGAGGACTGGCATAATTCAATGTAATGTGGTTAAATGCATATCTGATAGTTTATAATAACAATCAAATGGAAGAGCAAAGAACAAACACTGAACAACCTTCGTACGGCTGGATGCCGCTGGCCGCGGGAATACTATGCATCCTTTCGGGGATTGTCGGTATTATCGCAACGGCTTTTGTGATTACAGTCGGAATCGCTTTCGGTGCCGAGATAGCCGCCGAGGTTATGTCATCGTTCGGCGTATGGAATATCGGCATTCCCTTAACCGTGATCTGGCTGGTCGCCATACCTCTATTGGTTGTCAGCCTGCTTTCTATCATAGGCGGTTCTTTTGCCATCAACAAAAAGAACTGGGTACTGGCGTTAATCGGAGCGGTTTTTGCCATCATACCAACTCAAATAATCGGCATAGTAGCCTTAATTCTGATAGTTATTTCTAAAAAGGAGTTCAATTAAAACCATATGCGCCTATCACAGTTATTCGGGAAAACCCAGAGAGAGATTCCGGCGGATGCCGATACCATAAGCCATCAATTGATGCTGAGAGCAGGAATGATACGCCAGCTTACTGCCGGGGTCTATTCATATCTACCGCTGGCTCTCCGTTCACTGCGTAAAATAGAGAATATCATCAGAGACGAGATGGATAAAGCGGGCGGGCAGGAAATTTCCATGCCGGTGCTGCAGCCTATCGAGCTGTGGGAAAAATCCGGCAGAGGCGCCAGCTTCGGTAAAAACCTATTCCGGCTTTTCGACCGCAAAGAGCGCGAACTGACGCTTGGACCAACCCATGAAGAAGTTGTAACCGACCTGGTCGGGCGCAGTGTGCAGAGCTACCGTGACTTGCCGTTGCTTTTGTATCAAATACAGACCAAGTTCCGCGACGAACCGCGTCCCCGCGGCGGATTGGTGCGAGTGCGTGAGTTTGTAATGAAAGACCTTTACAGCTTCGATACCGATGCCGAGGGGCTGGATATCAATTATCAAAAAATGGTTACCGCCTACAAGAATATCTTTTCGAGATGCGGACTGCCGGTCATCGTGATAGAAGCCGACAGCGGGGCTATAGGGGGCAAGGATTCCAACGAGTTTATGGCTATATCGGAAATGGGAGAGGATGAAATTATCTATTGCCAAAGCTGCGGCAAAGCTGCCAATGCCGAAAAGGCAAAGAGCGTTAAAGTCAAAGCCGATAGCGGCGAGCCGTTGCCGATGGAAGAGGTTTCCACTCCCGGCTGCAAAACTATTGATGAAGTATGCCTCTTTATGAAAATCAACCCTGTTAATACAATAAAGGCTGTATTCTATATGGCTGACGATGAATTTATTTTTGTCTGCATACGCGGAGATATAGATGTCAACGAGGTAAAATTAAAGAACCAGCTGCATTGCTCTGATTTAAGGCTGGCTACCGAAGAAGAGGTTGCCGCCGCCGGTATTACCGCCGGATTTGCCTCCCCGATCGGGTTAAAGAATGTAAAAACAGTAGCCGATGAATCGATTGCTTCGGGAACCAACTTCGTAGCGGGCGGCAATAAAAACGACACTCATATCAAGAACGTCAATTACCCCAGGGACTTTAAAGCCGATATAACTGCGGATATTTCACTGGCGGCAGCCGGTGACGGCTGTATCGAATGCGGCGCCGAACTGCAGGCAACTCGCGGGGTGGAAGTGGGGCATGTCTTCAAGCTGGGGACTTTCCTCAGCGAAAAAATGGGGGCATACTATATCGATGCCGACGGAGAGTCTAAACCAATCGTAATGGGCTGCTACGGTATCGGTATCGGCAGACTTATGGCAGCCGCTATCGAGATAAATCATGATGATAAAGGCATCATCTGGCCAAAAAATATCGCCCCCTACCAAGTATACCTGTGCCCGTTGTTTTTAGAGAATCCATTAGTAACCGAAAAAGCAGAAAGCCTTTACAGGGAACTGCAGGATATGGGGATTGAAGTGCTCTACGACGACCGCAACGAATCGACCGGCATCAAATTCAACGATGCCGACCTTTTGGGTATTCCGTTACGTATCACCGTCAGCCCGCGTTCGCTGGAAAAAGGCTGCGTCGAATTAAAGTGGCGGTCGGAAAAGAAAGCCGAACTGGTTGCGGTAGAGGAAGCAATCGAAAAGATTAAGGATATAATAGCAGGCAAATAAATAACTGGTTTTTTAGCTATACTTTACTGTTAAAAATTACTATAATAACTTTAACAGAATAAAGAAGGATGGTTGGATATGTTTTCTAAAATACGAAAAATTATTATGTCATCTTTGGTAGGAGCTCTCGGAATCGGCATTGCCGGTGTGCTTTTTGGTTATCTCCAGACCGACGAGGAGATTAGTACCTGGTTATGGATACTCGGATGTCTTCTAATCGGACTGATTATCAACGTTACCATCGGATATATCATCGGAAGCAAAAAAATGTCCAATTTCGCCGTATGGGGACTCCTGGCAGGTGTCGTGGGCGGTTTCCTTTCCGCTGACGCCAGTTATGAACTCTGGATGAAAATAGGCATAATCGGACTGGCTCTCGGTATCGGTATAGGGGCAGCCGGCTCTTATTATACCCCGGAACCCCCAAAAACAGATAATAAAAAGCAGGAAACTAAAAAACCAGATGACAGAACCATTACCTGCGATGAATGCGGCGCTCTGGTAGCCGAAGACGACTGCTTTTGCCACGAGTGCGGCACCGAATTCGAAGAATAGCTCTATAAATATACCAATCGATTTATAAACAGAGAAGCCGCTTATTTTAGCGGCTTCTCTGCATTGAAAAAGGAACAAGCACACTAAAATGCCTGCCCTTTTTGATTATATCAGAGTAATACTAAATTGTCCTCTCAATGGAATTGCCCTTTTTTCAGTACCGGGAGAGCTGCCTCCGTAAAGAATTCCCTGCTAAGTCTTGTAACTTGTACTCCATCCAATTTACTATTCCAAGCCTCGGGCAACCCTACTTAGACAGGTTATCCATTATCTTTGGCTCGCTCCATATACAGCAGAGCTTCATCTCCATCTTGAACGTCCCCGTCCATTTCGATATTCTCATCTTTAGTCATAATAGTCTGTAACCCCTCGCCAACAACCGGATTGAAATCAATTATCAGAACTTCCAAACTATCAGGATTGCGATGCTTAATTGTCATAATACACCCTCCTTAATATATTTAAGGTGTACACAACTAATATTCCGGTGCACTTTCTATCACTACTATACCCCCCCACTACTTTTTTTATCAGGTACCATTCATTACCACCCATTAGATTAGTAGATCGGCACTAATATACCCGTTTCACAACCGCTGGAAAGGGTTGTGCCTCCGGTATACAGGGTACATACTTATATTAAATTGAAGGAGCTATACCTATTTTTCCTTTTATCGCCCCTAAGCGATCAGGAAAATAGAAAAAGGCACCTCAATAAGGAGGGAAACATGTTTAAGCTATTTAAATGGCTAATACCGGTAGTATTGGTAGTGCTTATCGCAGGCGGGGGGCTCTTTGCCGGCTGCGAAGAAAAAGCAACGCCAACATCAGTTACTATCACCCCGACTGAGGACTATAACCCGATCCGGACACAGCACACTCTTGTCGCTCTGGTGAAGGCCGAAGATGGCTCCCCGGTTTCCGGGACTACTGTTGAGTGGATACTCAACCGCGCTCCCGGCGCTGTCGGAGATATAGTATGCCTGGATGGGAGCGGGGCGAAAAAGATAGACAACACCTACGGCATTGTTAAAACTGATAGCAACGGCGAAGCCCGAATCACTATTACCTCTGCACGCGAAGGTGATACGGATATCACAGCGTATGTGCCGGGTATCAGTGATCCTGCCGTTCACAAGCAGTTTGCAGTGAAACACTGGGTGGACCTTACCGCTGTTTTTCCGCATGATGCTATAAACGCGGTCGGCACCACTCACGTGCTGACTGTAAAAACGGGCAAAGTCAGCGACGGGACACCGGTCGGTAACGTGCCTGTCCGGTTTACTATCGTCGGGAATAATCCCGCAGCCTCTTTTAAAGAGGCAAATACTTCATCCACTACGTACACAATTAATACTGATCCGTACGGCTTTGCGGCTGTAACGCTTCAGCAAGTCACACCGGTACAGGGGACCAACATAGTCAGGATTGATATCCTGAATCCTACCAACCCGGACTTCGTGCTAATGACAAAAGACGTGACCAAACAGTGGCAGGCAACCAATCTTGGCATCACCAAGGTCGGGCCTGAGCAGATTTGGCTTCTCGACCAGGCAACGTATGACATTACGGTAGAAAACACCGGAGACCTGACAGCTACCGGCGTTATCCTGACCGACGAGATTCCGGAGGGCATGAGCTACGTAAGTTCTGACTCTGCGGGAACGGTATCAGGAAATACTGTCAGCTGGAACATCGGCTCCTTAAACAAAGGAGAATCGCGCTCATTCAAACTGGTGCTTCAAGGAACTCAGGCCGGCTTGTGGGTAAATACAGTCGTGGCCACCTCAAATGAGGTCGGGACGGCTACCGCTCAGGCAACCACTCGCGTACTACCGGCCCCCGAGGTAGTAATCAAGAAGACCGGTCCATCCGGAGTCTTTACCGGCTTCACGAGAAGTTACTCCCTGGCTGTGACCAATACAGGGGCGGCTGCGCTCAATGACGTGGTGGTTACGGACTACCTGCCCGATATTCTAAGCTACAAGAGTTCCACCTTGGCGGTTACAGTTACCGGGAACCAACTTTCCTGGAACCTGGGCACCTTAAATATCGGAGAGACTAAGGAAATCATCGTCATTCTGGGCGGTGAGAAGTCAGGTACAGCGGTTAATACAGCTACCGTGACCACACGCGAAGGTGCTACCTCGACTGATAGTCTTAACATTACGGTATTAGGCGCGCCCGGAGCACATATGTCGCTTATCGATAGCAGCGATCCCGTAGCGGTAGGTGACGAGTTTATCTACACAATCAAAGTGACCAACCAGAGTGAAAGTAACAGTCTTCATAATATGACGATTGTTGGTTTGATACCCGGCGAGGTGATCTACATCAGCGCCGATGGACCTACTCAGTTTACTGCTGTAGGGCAAGAGGTCAGATTTGTGGCAGTGGCAGAGCTGAAACCGGGGGAGACAGTCGAGTTCCAAATCAGGGTGAAGGCGACTGCAGCAGGAGCGGCGGTGTTCAATGCCACCATGCGGTGGGATGAATTCGGAGAGCCGATCGTTAACCAAGAGGGCACCACGATCTTTAAACCGCAAACATAAGCAATGACCGAAGGGTGTGCAACTTTAAAGCTGCACACCCTTCACTTCTTATATGTAGAAAACCCCACGTTAGACGCGGGGTTTTTCCTTTGCAAAAAATCGCCCTGTCGATTACCGACAGGGCGACAATGGTTTTATGACTATCGAACTTATATTTAGCTCTTCCGTTCGCCGCCTGTCCCAAACTTGGGATGAGCTTATCGAAGGGGCAGAGAACAGAAGCAAACGCTTGTGATTAAATAGTAATTGACTACAGGCTTATGCTCTCAGCGTTGCGCCCAGAGCCCCTTCCAGCTTCTTCAATATCTGCCGGAGAACCTTATCCACTTCCACATCCGTTAAAGTATGCTTGGCAGACCGGAAAATCAGCCTGTAGGCTAATGACTTCTTGCCGGCTTCCACCTGCTTGCCGCTGTAAACGTCGAACAGTGTTATTTCGTTTACCAATGAGAACTTGCTGATGATATCAACCACCTGCTTATGAGTGACGCTGCTATCCAGCACAAGGGCGATATCCCTGATTACCGATGGGAAGCGCTCTATGGCATTATATTCGTTACTCTGTAATGCATACGGCACAAGCGCTGAAACGTTCAGTTCGAACATATAAACCTTTTCGGCAATATCGAAGGCAGCCCTCACCTTGGGATGCACTTCTCCGATAACACCGATTCTGCTGCCGTTTACGATTACTTCAGCCCGGTAGCCGGGACGCAAACTGTCGTCGTTAGTTTCGCAAAAATCCGCTTTTATGCTTAGAGATGATAGCAGGCTTTCAACGATACCCTTAATCGTAAAGAAATCGAACGGCGGGGTATTTACCGGCCAGGCCTTTTCCTGCTCGGGATTGTACATCAATCCACAAACTATCTCCGGTTCCTCCGGCAGGTCGTTTTCGCGTTTGATATAGATGCGATTGAGTTCAAAGATACGTATCGGGCCTTCTTCGTGTCTTAAGTTGGATTCCAAAACAGACAAAAGCCCGCTGCGTAAATTGGTGCGCAGATATTCCTGCTCGGCGCTCATAGCGTTATCGAGCTTGACGGGTTCTTTATATAATGTATTTGAGGCATAAGCCTTCGCCAGCATTTCCCTGTTGGTTAAGGAATAAGTAATTATCTCATCGAAACCGAAACCGACCAGTGCCTGCCTGACCCTGCTCTTTAAATCCATTAAGTAATTGGGCTCCTGGTGTGGAATCGAGCCGCTAAGCAGCGTGGTGGGAATATTTTCATAGCCGATGATACGCGCCAGCTCTTCGATTAAATCTACCTCGATATTTATATCGCTGCGCCAGTAAGGAGCTGTTACCATATACTCGTTATTGGGGCAGATATCTACCTCAAAACCGAGTGAAGTAAGCGTATCGACCACCTGTTCATTACTGAACTCGACACCTAGAATACGTTTAATCTCGCTTGAACGCAGATTGAGGGACTTGCGCTCCTGCTTCTGCGGATAGACATCGACAATTCCTTTTGCCGCACACCCGCCCGCAAGCTGCAAAATCAGCTGGGTTGCCCGCTTAAGTGCGTGAATGGTCAAATCGGGGCGTATACCCCTCTCAAAACGCATACTGGCTTCGCTGACAAGCTTCAGGTTATGGCTGGTGTAGTGAATGCTGGCAGCATTGAAGTTGGCGGATTCCAAAAGTATCGTTGTAGTGTTATCGGTTATATCACTGTTGGCTCCGCCCATAACGCCGGCAATCGCCACCGATTTTTCGCCGTCGGTAATCATCAGCATGTTGTCGCTCAGCTTGCGCTCGACATCGTCCAGCGTCTGCATCACTTCGCCGTTTTTAGCGCGGCGTACAACGATTTTATTGGTCTTTATTTTATCGTAATCAAAGCTGTGCAGCGGCTGCCCGTATTCGAACATCACATAGTTCGTGATATCGACGATATTGCTGATGGGGCGCACACCGCAAGCTATTAACCTTTGTTTTAACCAGTCCGGCGACTCGCCTATTTTTACACCGCTAATCAGGCTTGCAGAGTAGCGCGGGCATAAATCTTCATCCTCTATTGCGATAGAAACCTGCTTATCGATGGCGTCTCCGGCTTCCCGGTATGCCAAATCGGGGACCTTTACCTTTTTAGCGGTGATTGCTGCCACTTCCCGGGCAACGCCGATTACGGAAAGCAAATCGGGGCGGTTGGGCGTAACATCGATATCCAATATTATATCTGACAGAAACTCTGCTAAAGATTTACCCAGCGGGGCGTCGGAAGCCAGTACCAGTATGCCCTCGTGGTCCTTGGACATGCCCAGCTCCATCTCGGAACAAACCATGCCGCAGGATTCGACGCCGCGAATCTTAGCCGGTTTCAGAATAGACTTTTCTCCGGTATGTCCGTCGATAAGATTGGCGCCGACCGATGCAAAAGCAATTTTATCGCCTATAGTAAGGTTGGGCGCTCCGCAGACCACCGTTTGCATTCCGCTTCCGGTATTTACGGTAGCCAGCCTCAACCTATCGGCGTTGGGGTGAGGGTCTATTGCGGCAATCTGTCCGATAACAACGCCTTCCCAGCTCTCGCCGATATATTTTATTTCGGATTCGGTGCCCGACATCGTCAGCACGTGAGCCAGCTCTTTGGGAGATAAATCTATATCGATATAGTCTTTAAGCCATTTAATAGGTACTTTCATAATTAAAACTGCCTCAAAAATCTAAGGTCGCCGCCGTAAAAGAGGCGGATGTCATCAATGCCGTAGCGCAACATAGGAATTCGTTCGATTCCCATTCCGAAGGCAAAACCCGAATATATGCTCGAATCGATACCGACACCCTCGAGTACTCTCGGGTGTACCATTCCGGCGCCCAGTATTTCCAGCCAGCCGCTGTTGCTGCACAGCCGGCAGCCCGCGCCTTTGCAAACGATACACTCGATCGACATCTCCACGCCCGGCTCCACAAAGGGGAAGAAATCGCAGCGGAAACGCGCTTTTCTATCGGAGCCGAAGTAGCGGCGTGCAAATTCGTAAAGCGTGCCCTTCAAATCCGCTAATGTAATACCTTTATCCACTGCCAGCCCTTCGATTTGTGTAAACATCGGAATGTGGGTGGCATCGATGGCTTCATACCTGTAAACCTTACCCGGCACAACTATGCGCAGCGGCGGCTTTATTTTTTCCATCACGCGCACCTGCATCGGCGAGGTATGCGTTCGCAGCAGCATCGGGCGCTCCCCTTTTTCATTTTCGTAATCTACCCATAATGTTTGCATATTATCACGCGCCGGGTGCTCTTTGGGGATATTCAGCATATCGAAATTGTAGTAATCCCACTCCACCTCGGGGCCTTCTACCGCCTGAAAACCCATCG
>DIKD01000095.1:248-7770 GCA_002421585.1 Dehalococcoidia bacterium UBA5627 | reverse complement strand
AGTAATGAATCATTTAAATATTAGCTGGAAGGACATGCCCTTACCCAATTTTACACAAAATATTTGACGTTACCGTAAAAAATTATCAAATTTCTGAATTTTTGGTTGGCTTATTGTATAATAGGTACTGATATTATCAAATTATTCAGAAAGGATGTAAAATTTATGGCACCAAAGAAATATTCAAATGTTCCGGAGATGACAATCGATACCACCAAAAAATATACCGCTACTATCGAAACGGAGAAAGGCAACATAGTACTCGAATTATTTGCCGCCGATGTTCCCAAAACAGTCAATAACTTCGTCTTTTTAGCGCGTGACGGTTTCTATGACGGAACTACATTCCATCGTGTAATTCCCGGATTTATGGCGCAGGGCGGCGACCCGACCGGTACCGGTTGCGGTGGCCCCGGCTACTCCTTTTCCGATGAGTTTACAAGCCACACTCACGGAACCGGAACATTATCGATGGCGAATGCCGGCCCCAACACCAACGGTTCTCAGTTCTTTATTACATATACTCCTCAACCTCATTTGAATAACAGGCACACTGTATTCGGGCAGATGACCAGCGATATGGAAATTCTAAAAAGTATTAAAAACGGCGATGTTATCACCAAAGTTACCATAACTGAGGAATAATGTTTGCAACGGGTATGATAAGGCGGGTGGTTGAAACTGTCCGCCTTATCTCATGTAACAGGGAGTTTTATGGCAAAACTGGTTCTCGATTTACACGATATCTTCAATAAAGGCACATCGATTGATGCAGAGCTTAACCGCATTATCGAAGATGCCGTTTCCAAAAAGATATCGCTTGTAGAAATAATCCCCGGCAAGGGTTCGGGGCAGTTAAAGAAGCGGGTGCTGCGCTTTTTAAATCAACCTGACATAAAGAAACTGTATCACCGGCTTGAGAAAGACGACAAGAACTTCGGACGTATCTTTGTCCATTTCAGGTTTTAATGGTGTTGGCATCGTGTAGGGAGAGAAACTATTGAAGAACCTCAGGGGATGGGTATTTTACGATTTAATTCACCCCACCCGGGATGTTTAATTTGCCCATCACAAATTCAGCTTGAAATGTTATCTTAACTACCGCTCCATCTTTAAGACACTCATAAAGGCATCCTTGGGTACCTCTACCTTGCCGATATTGCGCATCTTTTTCTTGCCTTCCTTTTGTTTTTCCAGCAGTTTGCGTTTTCGCGTAATATCGCCGCCGTAACACTTTGCCAGTACATCCTTTCTCCTGGCAGAGATATCGGCGCGGGCAATGATGCGGCTGCCGATAGATGCCTGCAGGGGAACCTTGAATAATTGCGTCGGAATAACTTCCTTCAGTTTTTCAACCATCGATTTACCGATTTCGTGCGCCTTATCGGGCGGTACGACACGGCTGAAAGCATCTACCATTACCCCGTTTACCAGTATATCGAGCTTTATCAGTTTTGTTTCGCGATAGCCGATAACTTCGTGGTCGAGAGATGCATATCCTTTGCTGCGGCTCTTGAGCTGGTCATAAAAAGTAGTGAGCATAGAGCGCAGCGGTATTTCATATTCAAGGCGTACCCTCTGCCCGAGGGCATCCGGTGAATGAGAATGCCCGATATATTCCGTATGTTTATAAATACCTTCCGATTGTGTTACCAGTTCCATAATAGGGCCGATAAATGTTGACGGTGTAATCACGGATATCTTCACCCAGGGTTCTTCTATCTTTAATAATTCTGTCGGTTCAGGCAGGTCGGAGGGATTAACCACCATCGATTGGCTTCCATCGGTACGTGTTACAATCAGTTTAACGCCGGGGACTGTTACAATAAGCGAAAGGTCGAATTCCCTTTCCAGCCTTTCCTGAACAATATCCATATGCAGTAAGCCGAGGAAACCGCACCTGTAACCGTTACCCAGAACAGGGCTGTTTTCCGGCTCGTATGAAAACGAGGCGTCGTTAAGGCTTAATTTTTCGATGGCTTCACGCAGCTGCCCGTGGTCTTCCGGCTGCGTGGTGTAAATACCGGTAAATACTACCGGCTTTGCAGTCTTGTAACCAATTAGGGGTTCTTTGGCTCCGTTTTCCAAAGACGTAATGGTATCGCCGACACGGCATTCTCCGACACTCTTTAGCCCGGTAGCAATATAGCCGATATCGCCTGCCAAAAGTTCGTCGGCAGGACAAAACTTGGGGTCGAAATAACCGATGCTGACTACTTCGAGCTCGGTACCCTGTCCCATCAGGAGTAGTTTATCACCTTTTCGAATGCTCCCATCATATACGCTGATATAGGCTACCACACCCATATATGAATCGTAATGGGAATCAAAAATTAACGCTCTTAAGGGTCGATTGACGTCACCTTTGGGTGGGGGTATTTTATTTATGATGGATTCCAGCAGTTCGGGAACTCCCTGTCCGGTCTTGGCGCTGATTTGTAAAACTTCTTCGCTTTTATAACCGAGGACGCTTTCTATTTCTTCCAGCACTTTTTCCGTTTCGCTGCTCGGCAAATCAATTTTATTGATGACAGGGATTATTTCAAGATTATGGTCCATGGCAAAATAGACATTGGATATTGTCTGTGCCTGAATACCCTGGGTAGCGTCGATAACAAGGATAGCACCTTCGCAAGCCGCCAGAGTTCTCGATACCTCATAGGCAAAATCGACATGACCCGGGGTATCGATCAAGTTCAATTCATATGTGATGCCGTCTTTAGCCTGATATGAAAGCCGTATTGCTTTAGCTTTTATGGTAATACCACGCTCGCGTTCCAGTTCCATACTGTCCATCATCTGCTCGATAATTTTATCGCTTTTCATAGCACCCGTTAGCTGAATCAGACGGTCGGCAAGCGTCGATTTCCCATGGTCGATATGGGCGATGATGCAGAAATTACGTGTTTTCAACTGTTTCATTTAGAAGGTTGTTACTCCTGATATCATTAATTAAATTATTATAACTTATCCGGCAGGAATCTCCAGAATACTTCATTACCGAGCAGTCGTCCGCGCGGTGACAGCCTGATACCGTTTTCATCATTTTCAATCAAACCGAAATTTATTAGCTCCTCGATTTGCCTGCCATATCTTTTCATTATATCTATATTAAAACGTTTTTTAAAATCTTTTGTATCAATACCGTTACACAGCCTCAATCCGAGAATAATAGATTCCGCAATTTCCGTTTCGGGAGTTATTGTTTCATCGACTTCCTGCGGCGGCAAGCTATTATGCGATGAAGACTCTATGTATTGGCTTAAATCGGCTGTATTTGCGCTACGCCGGTTTACAATATAGGAGTGTGCGGCAACGCCGATTCCCAGATATTCGCCTCCCTGCCAATAAACCAGATTGTGAAGGCATTCTTTGCCTGGCTTTGCCCAGTTTGAAATCTCATAATGAATATATCCGTGCTTTTCAAGCAACTGCTCTGCCAGTTCATACTGGATGGCAGCCGTGTCAGCCGAAATTTCGGGTAGCACTCTTGACTCTATCTCTTTAAACAGAGGTTCTTCGGGTTCGAGTGTCAAGGGATAGAGTGACATATGGTCAGGATTGACTTCTACCGCTTTTACTAAACTGTCTTTCCAGTTATCTACGCTCTGTCCCGGCAAGCCGTAAATCAAATCGATGTTCAGGTTATCGAAAGCCGCTTCACGGGCGTCTTTAATAGCATTTAAAGCATCTTTTGCCGTATGAATACGGCCAAGCATTGAAAGCTCCTCGTCATTAAAGCTTTGAATACCGATGCTGAGCCGGTTTATTCCTGCCGCCTTTACCTCGGAAAGGTAGTTTAAATCAATCGTTCCCGGGTTGGCTTCCATAGTTATCTCGCAGTCATTCGCCAGATTAAAATTATCCTTCATAGCACTCGTAAGTGATGAAATTTGTGGAGCGGCAAGCAGGCTGGGAGTGCCGCCGCCGAAATAAACAGTATTGATGATGCTGTTTCCGGACCGCAGGGAAAACTCATTCTTAACTGCATCGATATATGCAGGAATATCACTTTCTCTCGATTGATAGGATATGAAAGAACAGTATTTACACCTGCGCCGGCAAAACGGCACATGTATGTATATTGCCTTAATATCTGACATATTACGACTCCGGCAGATAAGTGTTGCTATTTGCCGTTAATCATCTTTACGGCGGCTGGAAATATTCCTCAACCGGTCGTGATAACTCAATAATTTCTTGCGTAACCGGATATTCTCGGGCGTTACTTCCACCAACTCATCGTCATTTATGAAATCTATCGCCTGTTCAAGACTGAATATGATGGCAGGGGTTAATTTTACGGAGATATCGGATGTTGACGACCTTATATTGGTCTTTTTCTTTTCCTTGCAGATATTTATGGGTATATCCTGCATGCGTTGATGCATTCCCACAATCATTCCTTCGTAAACCACTGTATTGGGTTCTATAAATGTATCTCCGCGTTCCTGCGCATTGGCTATACCGTATGCCAGGGCTGTACCGGCTTCCGAAGCTACCAGAACACCACTGCGGGATGAGGTAATAGGGCCTTTCCATGGTTCATAACCCAGAACAATGGTATTCATAACACCGTCGCCGCGTGTAGCGGTCAGAAATTGTCCGCGAAAACCTATCAGTCCTTTGGTAGGGATTTTGTATTCCAGACGTACGTTGCCTTTGCCATCGTTATACATATCGGTAAGTTGTGCCTGGCGATTGCTTAGTATTTCGGTCAAAATGCCGATATTTGTTTCCGTGGTATGGATTATCAAAGATTCGACCGGTTCCATAAGTTGCCCGTCTACCACCTTGGTGATAGCTTCAGGTTTCGATATTTCGAACTCATATCCCTCGCGCCTCATTGTCTCAATAAGGATAGAAAGATGCAGTTCTCCTCTGCCTTTTACAATAAAGGTATCGGCGCTGTCTGTATCCTGCACCCTCAAACTGAGATTTTTTTCAAGTTCGCGGTACAACCTGGCTCTTAACTGACGGGTAGTACAATACTGTCCTTCGCGTCCTGCAAAAGGAGAGGTATTTACGCCAAAGGTCATCTCTATGGTCGGTTCACCGATTTCGATTCTGGGGAGTGCGTCCGGATTCCGGGGGTCAGCTATCGTATCGCCTATGCTAACCTTATCGACACCGGTTATGGCGACAATATCCCCGGCTTCGGCTTTATCCACGTTTAACCGACTCAGTCCCATATAAGTGAATACCTCGTCAACCTGATATTGATTTGAATCGTCATCTGCGTTCAGACACACTACATAATCGCGCGGGGAAATACTGCCTTTCCAGATTCTGCCGATGGATATTTTCCCTTTATGACTGTTGTAATCAAGGTTGGTTACCAACATCTGGAAGGTTCCCTCCGCGATTTGGGGCGGCGGTACTGTTTCCAGAATACAATCTAAAATGGGGGAAATGTTTTTACCCTCTTCCCCCAATTCAGTCATAGCTATACCATTTCTGCCGCTGGCGTAGAGTATCGGAAAATCAAGCTGGTCAGAAGTGGTAGCCAGTTCCAGGAAGAGGTCCTGGGTCAGTTTGATTACCTCCTCAATACGAGCCTCTTTTTTATCTATCTTATTGATAACAAGTATCGGTTTTAACCCTTTTAGCATAGCCTGCTGCAATACGAATTTGGTTTGTGGCATCGGGCCTTCCACGGAATCTACCAGTAACAGGCAGCCGTCAGCCATGCTGATTACTCTTTCCACTTCTCCGCTGAAGTCGGCATGTCCGGGTGTGTCTATTATATTAATCTTGACACCCTTATAGTTGATGGCAGTATTTTTTGACATTATAGTAATGCCCTTTTCGCGTTCAAGAGCGTTGCTGTCCATTACACAGTCGGCAACATGCTGGTTTTCACGGAAGATTTTACTTTGTTTTAACAAAGCATCCACAAGCGTGGTTTTACCATGGTCCACATGGGCGATAATTGCCACATTTCTGATATCGTTACGATAAATCATATATTTTTGTTAAAGCTGCCTCCGTCGGGTGATAAAATAATTCTATGGTATTTGATTATATAAAAAAATTATAAATATATATAGTTTTATTATGCGGCTTTAGCGACCGCATTTCTCCGATTATTAAACTTTTTATTGCGAAGTTCCCTTCCTGCAACCTGTCCTGCTGTTCGAGCGTTGTTTCCTTCGGGTTTTCTCTGATAGCGTGGTTTATCGCTTACAGGCCCGGTTACCGTATAATCGAAACCCTCTATTGTTTTTCTTTCGATTGGTGATTTAAGTATTTTTTCAATATCACGTATCATGCCGCTATCCGCTGCGGTAACCAGTGTCCAGGCGTCGCCATTGTTGTTAATGCGCCCCGTTCTGCCGATACGGTGTGTATAGTCATCGGCGCATTCCGGTATATCGTAATTTATAACATGTGTAATGCTCAAAATATCGATACCTCGAGATGCGATATCTGTGGCTACCAGTACTTTAATTGAACCCCTGCGCAAGCCGTCTAAAGCGGATTGTCGTCTGAATTGTGACAGATTACCGTGTAGCGAAGCGGCTTTAAAGCCGGCTTTTTTCAACTCTTCGGATACTTTTTCGGCACGATGCTTGGTGCGCGTAAATACAATTACGGTTTCCTTTTGAATCAGGTAGAGTATTTCCATCAGTAGCGCCGTCTTTAGATGCTGTTTGACCGGATATAAGGCGTGCGACACCGTTTCTATCGGTGCGGTTTCACCTACTTGAATATATACCGGTTCTGTAAGAATATCTTCCGTTAACCTGCGGATTTCTTTTGGCATGGTAGCCGAAAAAAGCAGGGTCTGGCGTTTTTGCATTATGCAATCAAGAATGCTTTTTATATTAGGTAAAAACCCCATATCAAGCATTCTGTCCGCTTCGTCGATTACCAGTATCTCGATATGTGTCAAATCAACGGTGCTTCTCCAGATGTGGTCTAAAAGCCGTCCGGGGCAGGCAACCACGATCTCGGCACGATTACGCAGATTATATATTTGTTGTGATATATTCACTCCGCCATAAACGGCTATGCTTCTGATGCCGGCCTTTTTGCCGAGTTGGTTTATGACGCTATTAGTTTGCTCTGCCAGTTCTCGGGTCGGTGACATTATAAGTGCCCTGACATGTCCTCTTTTTCCCTGCATCAATTTTTGCAGTATGGGCAAAGCGAAGGCAGCGGTCTTTCCGGTGCCGGTCTGTGCCAGCCCTACAATATCACACCCCTGCATTGCGGCCGGAATTGCCTTAGCCTGAATCGGCGTAGGCTCTTTATATCCGAGTGCATTTACGCCTTCCATAATGTCCGGGTGTAAATTAAAATCATTAAAATTCATTAAAACTCCTTAAATAAATGGCAGTTGCACCCGGTTTGTGATTTATGTGCAACTGATAATAGACAGACTCCTCCCCTGTAAACGCTGGGAAGGAGTTCATTTTAGTATTTGTTATGGCCATAGTAGATGGTAATCCGATGGAATCCGGTTAAGCGGTGGATTAATACCTTTTACCGCCATATCCGCCGCCTCGGTTGCTACCGT
>DIKD01000095.1:0-240 GCA_002421585.1 Dehalococcoidia bacterium UBA5627 | reverse complement strand
CGGTTGCCACCAAAGCCTCCGCTGCTTCTTGTGTCTGTTTTCGGGCGGGCTTCGTTGACTACTATAGTTCTCTCATTCAACATTTTGCCGTTTAAGCCGGATATAGCGGCTTCAGCCTCGGTTTTCGATGACATTTCGACAAAGGCGAAACCCTTGGGGCGGCCGCTGTCTCTATCTGTGATTACACTTACGGAATCTACTTCTCCGTATTCTGCAAACTGTTGTTTTAAATCTTCTTCT
>DIKD01000062.1:4504-8999 GCA_002421585.1 Dehalococcoidia bacterium UBA5627 | reverse complement strand
GTTGAAATCATATCGACTGTAACGGCTATACGCGGATTGTAGGAATTGCGGAAGCTGGCAATCAGGTCTTCCGGTTTCTCTCCGGTTGTTTTATAAGTAATTTTCTTGCAGAAGTCGTTACCTTTCCCGAATTCCTCCCTGATAATACCGACGATATCCTCGGCATGGGTGTCAGCTTTGGCAAAAACAAGTGTTTTGGGAACTTCGGTCCTGCCCGGAAATATTTCGGTAAACAATTTATCACGGAAGGTGCGGATTATCGTCCTTATCTGGTCGGGGGTTACCACACTGCGGTCGAGTTGCTCCGAAGCATACTGCAGGTCGTCATCCAGACGCTCCCAGCGGCTTTTACGGGTCAGTTTATTGCGTTTATCAATATAGAATCCGGCATCCACTTTGCTGCCCTGTTCTGTTATTTCAGTTTTAATACGATACACTTCATAACCCACATTTACGCCATCGGCAACGGCCCGTTCGTGGTTATATTCCATCACCAGATTTTGATTAAAGAAGCCGAGCGTCTGCATAGAGGGCGTTGCGGTCAATCCGATGATGAAAGCATCGAAATAGTCGAGCACCTGTCGCCATAAGTGATAAATAGAACGATGACATTCGTCGGTGATGATAAAATCAAACTGTTCAATTGGCATTTGCGGATTATAACCGACCTCTCTGGGTGGCGCTAGATTTGCCAGTGTATCGAAACCGGATGGTTCTTCCAGCGAAGCATCAAAATCCTCTTCGCCGGACAGCATTGAATAAAGCCTCTGGATGGTGGTTATACAAACACGGCTGACAGGGTCGAAATTATTCGACTTCAAATGCTGAACATTGTATAACTCGGTAAACTTTCTGCCGTCATCGGGAGTGGCATATTGCTGAAACTCGGTTAATGTTTGCCGCCCAAGATTGCTTCTGTCTACCAGAAAAAGTACTCTTTTGGCTTCGGCAAATTTAACCAGCCGGTAAATAGAACTGACCGCCATGTATGTCTTGCCGCTGCCGGTAGCCATCTGAATTAACGCCCTTGGCCGCGCATCGGCAAATGATTGTTCAAGGTTTTGAATAGCTTCTATCTGGCAATTACGCAAACCATCCGTGTGCAACGGTGGTAAATTACGTAACCGTGTGCGAAGTGTATATTCTTGATTTACCAGATATAAAAGGTGTTCCGGTTGATGAAAAGCAAAAATACGTCTTGAGCATGGTTCGGGGTCGCGGTTATCACGAAATACAGTCTCAATGCCGGTGCTTTCATAAGCAAAGGGGAGGGGTTCGTGGATGTGGGGAAGATTCTCGGGTATTCCGGCAACATATTTTGCCGTTTGTTCTGCTACACCGCTAAGCGTATTTCCTACAGGTTTGGCTTCTATAACCCCCACCGCTTTTCTATTGACGAAGAGCAGGTAATCAGCCTCACCTGTCTTAAGCGGAAACTCTCTGACTGCTACACCCAAAGCTGCCCCAAGATTTAATTCATCAAGATTCTGTATTAACCAACCGGCACTTTCGAGCAAGTGGTCGATAACTTCTCTGGCTTTTTCTTCTGGAGTTGTCAAAAATAAATACCTCAATCATCGCACAGGATAAGGTAAATCGAACAAGGCAATTATACACTATTAAACATGATTGGGCAATACACGAACATTAGCGGTACTAATCGGATTTTAAGACGGTTTAGTAAGGGAGAATTACAAAAATCAATATCCCCACCCCTAATTCTTCGTTCGTCCCTCACGAACTCAGAATGACAATATGAAAACTATCAATCTCGGATCCCTATGAGTCGGGACTCATGGCGGACGGCTTTTTATTGTCACTCCGAGTGAAAGGAAGATACTAAATGCAATAGCATGACTGTTTATATTCTTCGGACTGATTTATCAAGCGTCAAGAATAACGGGGTATATTAACGGGGGTTTTCTCTCCTTTCAACAATCGCTGTAATCAGCACAAATGAAAACAAACTACAAAATATACAACGAATAAGTGTGTTGATACAACACTTTTTACAACGAAAAAATGTATCAAGATGCCTAAAAACAAAACCCCCTCTGCATTTAGAGGGGGTTAATCTATCTAACTCAGGTTTAATTATCAGTCATTATCAGCCGGATACGAGCCGTCTTCGTCGTGTACTTCGTTGCCCCTTAAAGGCGGATAAAAGACGCATACCATATGCATATCTTCGCTCCCGCCTCGCAGGATATGCCTGTCGTTATTATTAAGGGCATACAGAGTACCGGCAGTAATGCTGTGAGTGATGCCTGTTGCCAGGTCTTCGATACTGCCGTTGCCGGATACACAATAGACTGCCTCGAGGTGGTTTTTATACCATATCGGTGTTTCGGTTCCGGCTTTTATAATGGTATCGTTTACCGAGAATCCCATTCCGTCTTTTTTGGTAATCAACCGGCGGCTCATCCAGTGACCGTGCGGGTCGCTGACATCATTTTCCGTATTTTTAATTTCATTAAGCTTGCGAACTATCAATTATTCCCAGACCTCCGTCTCCGTTATTTCTTTCTTCCATTAAAGCGACGATTGATTCCTCAATAATATCCAATCCCCTTACAAGCAGCTTTTCTTCTATAATTAAAGGCGGCAGGAATTTCAGAACGCTGTTATCTGCCCCGGCAAGCTCTATTAAAAGTCCTCTGCAGAAGCATTCCCTGGAAATCTGTCTCGCCATTCCTTTGGGAGCTACATCGAGGCCGTATATCATACCCTTTCCGCGAACCTTACAATTAAGTTCCGGATATTTCTCGGAAATGATGTTCAGCCTTTCCCTCATGATTTTTTCTTTACCTTTTATCAGTTCTGCCAGTTCATCCGTTTTCCAGTACTGGAACAGTTTTGCGGCGGCGATAAAAGCAAGGTTATTGCCGCGGAAAGTACCGGTATGCTCACCCGGTTTCCACTGGTCCAGTTCGGGGCGTACCAGCACCAGCGCCAGGGGCAAACCGCCCCCTATGGATTTGGACATTGTTATGATGTCGGGATATATTCCCGATTCTTCAAAGCTGAAAAAAGTTCCCGTACGTCCGTTTCCAACCTGTATATCGTCTACAATCAATAGGATATCGTATTCACGACAAATGTGTTCGATTTCAACCAGCCATTCTTTGCTGGCTACGTTAACACCGCCTTCGGCTTGCACAGTTTCCATTATAATGGCGGCCGGCAGGTCGATTCCGCTGCTTCCGTCTTCCAGAAATTTTCGTAAATACTGGGCGGTGTTTACTTCTTCACCGAAGTAGTCGTCAAAGGGCATAAAGGATACGTTGGAGCGGTTAATAAACGATTCATCGCGGTAAAAGGCATTGCCGGTTACCGCCATCGAGCCCATCGTAAGCCCGTGAAAACCATTGGTAAAAGAGATTACATTGGAGCGTCCCTTCACCATACGTGCCAGTTTAAGTGCTGTTTCATTGGCATTTGTTCCGGTGGGGCCGGTAAATTGTACCTTATAGTCCATATGCCTCGGTTGCAGAATATCGTAGTATAAAGCCTCGAGGAATTCTTTTTTGGCGGTGGTAGCCTGGTCAAGGCTGTGAATTATTCCATCCTGCTGGATATATTCTATCAATGCCTGACTTACTACCGGATTATTATGCCCATAATTAAGTACTCCTGCTCCGGCAAAGAAATCTATGTACTCTTTTTCCTGCTCATCGTAAAGCATGGCTCCCTTAGCTCTTGTAAAAATGGTAGGGAATGACCGGACATAGCTTCTTACCTGTGATTCAACCAGGTCAAAAATTCTCATGTTATAAATCTCCTTTTTCTTTGAAAGGCCCGATTCTGAGCAACTTTTCATCTTCATGCCCTTCCCCTAAAAGGGAGGCAGGGAAATAGTTGCTTTCCTTGCAATCGGTGTTATAAGCCTTCGTTAATTTTCCGAATAAAGCGCGCGATGCAGTATTCGACGGGGTAATGGTTGTTTCTAAATAGATTAAACCGCTTTTGACAGCCGGAGGTATCAGGTGTGCCAGCAAAGCGGTGCCGATGCCGCGACTATGAAAATCAGGGTCGACGCCTATTTGCCATACAAAGAGGGTATCGGTGAAATGTGGGTGAGGGTATGCCGATACAAAACCGATTATTTTATTGCTTTCCTCCGCTACCAGACAATATTTATCGAACTGGGTACATAGCAGGAGGTAACAATAGCGGGAATTAAGGTCGAGAGAGGGGCATTTTTCGGCAATTAGATATACTGCCAAGCCATCCGATTTAACGGTATTTCTGATGTTAAAATCTAATTTTGTTTCATCCTTCATAACAAGCGCCGATAAACGGGGCGTTATCACTGATAACTTCAACAGGTGTGCTTAACGGCTGGTTTCTCCTTGACTGCTATAAACAGTCTTTACAGCGGATTCGATTTTAATCCTTTTCCGAAATTATAAAAAGCCTTTATTGACGGGTTTTTTTGGCTTCTATTAAATGCTATTCTAGCATTTTGGGAGTTATTTTTCAATTTGAAAGGTTT
>DIKD01000062.1:0-4421 GCA_002421585.1 Dehalococcoidia bacterium UBA5627 | reverse complement strand
AGGGCGGGCGGCAACTCGGATATACTGATTGGCCATTTTATTAAGGGTGCGCAGGACGTAAACATTACTGCGGAGGAAATCCGGTTAAGAGATTATAAGTTCCAAACCTGTACGGGTTGTGAGAAATGTCGCAAGGATAAAATCTGCAGCGGGCTTAACGACGATATGCAGTTTATTTATCCTAAAATTATCGAATCGGCGGGTTTGATTCTGGTATCTCCGGTACATAATTACAATATAACTGCCATAATGAAATCGTTTATAGACAGATTATACTGTTTCTATGATTTCGATGATGAGCGCCCAGGAAACTGGTCGAGCAGGTTGGGTAAGCAGGGCAGAAAAGCGGTCATTGCTGCCGTGGGGGAGCAAATTGGTGATGAGGAGAGCGGGATGAATCTGGCATTAAAGGCAATGAGGCTGCCCCTTGAAGCTTTGGGGTATGAAATTATCGCAGAGTTGTCGGTAACCGGTGTTTTCAAAAAAGGCAAGGTGCTACAGTATCCTGAGTCGTTAAATAGCGCCGAATCTCTGGGCAAGCGATTGGGCAATATTGTAAAAGACTATAAAACCACTGATTTCCCTGAAATATAATATACCGATTATTGTTTTGTGAAATGAGCTGTTTTAGCTTTGAAAAGGCTGTAAAAAGTACAAAAACGTTGACAAATGACTATCAGGAAGCTATTATAAAAACAATAAAAGGAGGGGGAATTCATTATTACGATAGCTTTGGAACCCGATAAAACTTTTTATTTATCAATTCATTTATCATAAAGATTATAGTTCTACTATATGTTCAGCATCCCATTCGATACTCAGGGTGGTGATTCTAAGCGGGTTGTCGCTCACTATTTCAGTTTTACAGATTTTTTAAGGCGGTTTTGTGCCGTGATGAAAATCTTGTACCAGATGGGAATTGATTTTAATTTTAAAGGTATGATATGACAGCTAAAATAGAAGCGAAAAATCTGGTAAAAATCTACGGAGAAAATACCGATAAGGCTCTGGAACTATTTAACCAGGGGCTTTCGCGCAGTGAGATTATTCAGGAAACGGGTCTTACCGTAGGTGTCGCAGGGGTCGATTTTGAAATCGCTGAAGGTGAAATATTTGTTGTAATCGGTTTATCGGGGAGCGGAAAATCCACTCTACTGAGATGTATTAACGGTCTGCTGATGCCGACTGCCGGCTCACTTTTAGTGGATGGTAAAGCTGTGGAAAAGTTAAATGACGAACAACTGCGTAAACTACGCGGTGAAAAAATCAGCATGGTCTTTCAGCATTTTGCCCTATTGCCAAACCGTACTATCACTGACAACGTTGCTTTTGGACTTGAATTGAGGGGTGTCCCTTATGAGGAGAGGCGTGAAAGGGCGCAGAAAGCATTGGTTAGCGTAGGTTTGGAAGAGTGGAAAGACAAACTTCCCGAAGAACTGAGCGGCGGAATGAAGCAAAGGGTGGGTCTGGCACGGGCTCTGCTTATGGATTCGGACATCCTGCTGATGGACGAACCCTTCGGCGCCCTAGATGCCCTTATACGCGCTGAAATGCAGGAGGAACTGATATCACTGCAACGGGAAATCAAGAAAACAGTTGTTTTTGTAACCCATGACCTTGATGAGGCATTAAGGCTTGGTGATAGAATTGCCATTATGCGTGATGGTGCCATTGAACAAATAGGAACGGCGGATGAAATTCTTTCAGACCCGGCAAACGAATATGTAGAAAAATTCCTGCAGGGTATTGATGTATCCAAGATACTGGATGCCAACAGCATTTCCAAGTGGCCGCGGGAAGTCATCAGGGAAACCGAGGGTATATCCGTTGCGTTGCACCGCATGAAAAAGGCAGATACGGATTACCTATTTGTACTGGGCACCAGGAATAAACTGGTTGGTATGATATTGCGGGAAGATGTTTTGAAACTGGCTAAAGAGAAAAATAAGAGTATTCAAGACATTATAAAAGAAACAAACACAGTTCAATCCGATATAATTATGAGAGATGTATATCCCGAATTGCGTAACGCAGAAAAAGACCTGGCGGTTGTTGATGATAGCGGTCGTTTTCTGGGTGTAATAACTCACAGTATCTTGCTGATGACACTGGATGAGCGTAAGGGAGGTGACGGTATTGCCGAGTCTTGAATTACCCAAACTGCCTTTAGGTGATGCTATCGAGTGGTTTGTCAGATGGTTGATAAAAAACCTCAGTGCGATTTTCGATTTTATCAGAGAGGTCCTTAATGCAATTACCGGAGCTTTCAGCGATGGATTGCTATGGGTACACCCCGTATTCCTGATTGTCATATTTGGTTTATTTATTTGGTTAATCACCAATAAATTAACGGCCTTACTGAGCGCAATCGGTCTGGCTCTGGTATGGAATATGGGGCTTTGGTCGCAACTTGTTGATACACTGGTACTGGTAGTTGTTGCGGTTGTTATCGCTCTGCTTATAGGTATACCCACCGGAATCCTGATGACACGCAGCCGGAAATTAGAGGGAGCGATGAGGCCTGTGCTTGATTTTATGCAGACCATGCCCCCTTTCGTTTACCTTATTCCGGCAGTGATGCTGTTCGGCATCGGTGTGGTGCCCGGTCTTTTTGCTACCGTAATATTCGCTATTCCGCCGCCTGTGCGTTTAACTTACCTTGGTATTACACAGGTTCCGGAAGAGATGAAAGAGATGGCTATCGCTTTCGGTGCCAATGACCGGCAGGTGTTGGCTAAAGTTGAGTTACCGCTTTCGCTTCCCAGCATTATGGCGGGTGTCAATCAATGTATAATGCTGGGTATTTCAATGGTGGTTATCGCTTCGATGATCGGCGCCGGCGGTTTGGGTGAAGTAGTAATGCGTTCCGTGAGCCGGCTTGACCTGTCGCTTGGCTTTGAAAGCGGGCTTGCTATAGTTATTCTGGCTATGGTTTTGGATAGAATGAGCCGAAATATAGGTTCGGGGAAAGAAACGCCGTTATCACGGATAATGAAAAATTATAAGAAACATCGAAAACAGAAAGAAATAGAGCAATCGGCTTAAATAAATATAAGCAGCTATGTAAAGAAAGGGGGGATGCCCAATAGATAAAGTTTCCGTGAGGATAACCTAAAACTATTAGAAAGAGGAGGATAACATGTTTAAAAAAATTGGTCGTTCAATGGTAGCGCTACTTGCTACTCTCATTTTAACAGCCGGACTTGTGGTCGGTTGTGACTCAGGTGAGAAAACCATCAGAATCCCCTACGTTCAATGGGCTTGCGCCGAAGCCGAAGCTCATCTTGCCGAATTCATACTTGAAGAGATGGGTTACAAAGTTGAACTCAGCACGGTTCAAGCCGGTGTTATGTGGACATCGGTCGCTACCGGTGATGCTGATGTATTTACTACCGCCTGGCTGCCATACACGCATGCTTCCTACTGGGAAGAATACGGCGATGATGTCGAAAAGTTAGGTGTTCTTTTTGACCAGGCAGTACTTGCGCTGGTAGTTCCTTCCTATGTCACCATCGATTCGATTGCCGAAATGAAAGACCATAAAACCGAGTTTCAGGGTCGTATTGTCGGTATTGACCCCGGCGCCGGTATCATGGAAGCGACTCGCAATGCCCTGATGCCTGCCTATGGTCTGGATGACTGGAACCTGATGGAATCCAGCGAAGCCGGAATGATATCCGAACTCGAACGTGCGATAAACAGGGGAGAATGGATAGCTGTAACCGGTTGGGCTCCGCACTGGAAGTTCTTTGCCTATGATTTGAAGATTCTCGAGGACCCTGAACTAACCTATGGCGGGATGGAAGAAATCGTTATTATCGGCAGAGATGGATTTACCGAGGATTTCCCCGATGCGGCTGAATTTTTCTCAAAATGGACATTAACCGCAGACCAGCTGGGTGAAGTTATGTATATGATTAATATCGACAAAATGGACCCGGCGGAAGCCGCCAGCACCTGGATAGAAGATAATCGTGACATAGTTAACACCTGGCTTCCCTAGAATTTTAATTTTAGATATATAGAGATAAATAGATGTGAAAGAGGGGGCTATAAGCCCCCTCTTTCAGTTTCGGGAAAGGTGTTTAAGCAGCTGCCATTTGGGCAGATAGCTCGTTGATAATGGACATGGCATAGTCGATATTTATGGCGTAACCCATGCCCTCCACCCCTATGGCGGATATTTTGGCGTTGGTAATACCGATTACTTCACCATTCATATTTACAAGCACACCGCCGCTGTTACCGGAATTAATTGCGGCGCTGGTTTCTATCAGTTCATCAATAGATTGCTCTCCTATGGCAACCGAGACATGTAATTGACTGACAATTCCTTCCTTGGCGCTGACTCCCATATCAAGCGAGTTGCCCATAGCTATCACCCAGTCTCCGACTGCCAGCGCTGAAGCATTTCCGATTTT
>DIKD01000012.1 GCA_002421585.1 Dehalococcoidia bacterium UBA5627 | reverse complement strand
CGACTTGCATGCATAAAGCACGCCGCCAGCGTTTATCCTGAGCCAGGATCAAACTCTCCAAAAATTAACTTAATTTTTAGAATTTATTGAACCTTCCTCTCGCTATCCAATTGTTAAGGTACTCTGTAACAGGGACTATAATACCATACTCAAAACGCCTTGTCAATTTGCTTTTTGAGCCTGTTTACACAAGATTATAAAGCATGGCTTTTAGATATGAATCGCGGGAACCATACCCTCATTACTTATATAGTATAGCATAAAATTATTATTTGTAAAAAGTGCTGGGTAAATTTATTACTCGGCTCAATTCTGACATAGTATATTCCCCTATTTAGATATCATTCTAGTTAATATTACTTTCTCCTGAAGGTATGCCCCAATAAAATGCGGTAACTGATGAGCCTCTTCTATATTACTGTAGACAAGTACCGCCAATGGTCATCCCTACGGAAATAAGACTGTTTCACCGAGACCAGTGTTCCCCTCTCTGCCAGCGGAGAGGGGTTAGGGGTGAGGTCTAATCCGATTGACTGTAAAAGATATTTCCCTTAAACTGGTATATACATCTTTACGCATTTTCTAAAAATCATCCCCGGGGAGAAATATATTGTCACAAATTGAAAACATTGCTAAAGAAGCATCTGAAATCATCAAAAAATACGATGCAGACTACATCGAGGCTCATTTTGAGGAATCCACTTCCAGCCATATCTCATATCGCGGTAAAAAACTGGATTCCGTCGATTCCAGTCGCAGTATAGGCGGCAACATTCGCGCTAAAGTTAAGGGGGGCTGGGGTTTTACCAGTTTCAACAACTTAGGTGACCTGCCGGCAAGAATCGAACAGGCTATCAGCCAGGCTAAACTGATATCACAGGGCGATATCGAACTGACACCTGCCGAGCCGGTTGTGGACAAAGTAATACTGGACGCCGATAAGAACCCGTTTAAAGTCCCGCTCTCCGAAAAGAAGGAACTGGCAAGGGAATACAACGACATTATCCGGCAGACGCCCGGCTTGCAGACATCGGTCGTAAGCTACGGAGACAGCGTCAAGAAAACCATTTTTATCAATTCCATAGGCAGTTTTATCAGCCAGGAAAGAGCGGATATCACCATTTACCTGATGGCAGTCGCTACCGACGGGAAGGAAGTGCAGCAATCGAGCATCAGCATAGGCAGCCGCGGTGATTTCAGCCGTGTTAAGACATTGCATTCACAGGTTAAGGAGATGGCGGATAAATCGGTCGAGCTTTTGGCGGCTCCGCAGGCAAAGGGCGGCGAATACACAGTGGTGCTGGACCCGGTTTTGGCGGGGGTCTTCGTTCACGAAGCCTTCGGACATCTTTCGGAGGCGGATTTCGTCTACGAAAACGAAAACCTGCGCCGGATTATGACACTGGGTAAAGAATTCGGCACGAAAGAACTTAATATTGTAGACGGCGCAGCGGTTCCAAGCTTGCGCGGCAGTTTCAAATACGACGACGAAGGAACGCCGGCAACCAAAACATATCTGATCCGCGAGGGGAAGCTGAACGGCAGGCTTCACTCCAGAGAAACAGCCGCCAAAATGGGTGAACAACCAACCGGAAATGCACGCTCTATCAGCTATCGCTTCCCGCCCATTGTCCGTATGACAAATACTTATATAGAACCGGGCACCACCACTTTCGAAGAAATGATAGCCGACATTAAAGAAGGCATTTATGCCAAAAACTGGTACGGCGGCACAACCAGTATGGAGATGTTTACTTTCTCAGCCGGAGAAGCATATATGATAAGAAACGGAAAAATCGCAGAAATGATACGCCCGATAGTGCTTACCGGTAATGTCTTCGAAACCTTAAAGAATATAGATGCCATCGGCAATGACCTGGATATGAACGAAGGAGGCGGCTGCGGCAAGGGAGGACAATCCCCCCTGCCCGTTTCCAACGGCAGCCCGCATATCCGTATCCGTCACTGCTTAGTTGGGGGCGCATAATGGAAAGAATACTCGAACAGGCGAAAAAGGTAGCTCAATCAGCCGAGGTTTTTATGATATCCACCGAGCAGACGCCGGTTAAATTCGAAAATGACCGCTTGAAGCATATCTCAAGCAAGCAGAGCCAAACAGTGGCGTTGAGGATTATTAAAAACGGCAGAATCGGTTACAGCATCACTAATGACCTTGAAGATGTTAAGATACTCGTAAACTCTGCTGTAGAGACCGCCGAGTTCGGCACCACAGCGAAATTCCAATTCCCCGCCGCCTCGGATTACCCGCGGGTAGATATATACGATGCGGCTATCGAATCCGTTTCTACGGGACAGATGATAAAACTCGGGGAAGAGATGATAGAAACCGTAAAAGAACACACCCCCGATGTTACCTGTGAGGGAGGTGTTACCAAAAGCACTACCGCCATAAAAATATTAAACTCGGAAGGAGTATCTTCCGAGTATCGCAAAAGCGCTTTCGGTATGGGGCTTGAGGGAACGGTTATAAACGATACCGATATGCTGTTCGTGGGAGAGGATGAAAGTTCCTGTCATCCGTTAACCGATACCAAAGCGATAACATCAGCTGTTATCAGACAGCTTTCATGGGCTAAAGAACAGGGAAAAGCTCCCGAGAGAGCCACATTACCGGTAATATTTACACCAAGCGGTGTCGCCAGCACGTTGGTCTCTCCTTTGATAGCCGCTTTCAACGGCAAAAACGTATATGAGGGAGCTTCTCCGATTGCAGATAAGCTGGGAAAAGCGGTTTTTGACAACAAACTCTGCCTTTGGGATGATGCCACGATTCCTTTTTGCCCGGGCAGCCGGCCTTTTGATGACGAAGGAGTAGCCACCAGGCGCACAACCCTTATTGAGAACGGCGTACCATCCGCTTTCTACTATGATTTGCAGACCGCAGCTCTTGCCAATACTCAAAGTACCGGAAACGGCGAAAGAAGCGGCGCAAGACTTCCTACCGCTTCCGCCTCGGTTTTTATGATTAAGCCGGGGGATACTGCCTTTGAAGAAATGCTGGCTGATATCAAGGAGGGGCTGGTTATAGAATATCTTATGGGTGCCGAACAGGGTAATGTGCTGGGAGGCGACTTTTCAGGCAATGTACTTTTGGGATATAAGATAGAAAATGGTAAAATAACAGGTAGGGTTAAAAACACCATGGTTTCCGGCAATATTTACCTGGTATTGAAAGATATTGCCGCCATCGGCAGTGATGCAAAATGGATCGGAGGCTCGTTCAGCACGCCTTCGTTGTATATTCCCGCTTTATCCGTATCCTCGAAAAAGTAATCACAAACACGACCCGGCATTATTATATGCGGAGGTAAAATGATATGGTAACCGATTCGGTAAAAATAATTGCCCGGCCTAAATTGAATGCACCCAATATGCTGGCAGCCTGGCCGGGAATCAGTAACGTAGCAATGATTGTAGCTACTTATTTTGCGCGCAAACTGGAACTGAAAGACCTGGCGGAAATCAGGCCGGCTAATTTCTTCGACCCAATCGGGGTACTGGTAAAAGATAACCTGATTGAAGACCCGCAGTTCCCACATAGCAGGTTCTACTACTGGAAGAATAGGAGCGGAGATAATGACCTGATACTTTTTATCGGGGATGCTCAGCCGGCAACCAAAGGGTACGAACTGGCGCACTGTGTTCTGGATGTGGCAACCAGATTCAAAGCTAAAAGAATATACACCTGTGCCGCAGCCCTTACACGCATACATCATACCGAACAGCCGCGCGTTTGGGGAGTGGGCACCAACCAGAACGTGGCACAGGAACTGGCAGCCCGTAACCTGTTAAAAGGCGGCAACCTGCAGATATCCGGCCTTAACGGATTGCTTCTGGGTGTAGCCAAAGAAAGAGAGATGGACGGGGTTTGCCTGCTGGGAGAGGTTCCTTCCTATGCTTCAAAACTGCAAAATCCGATGGCAGCCCTGGCTATTATCAATGCACTCAAAGAGCTTTTGGGTATAGATATCAATACCGACGAACTTTCACGATTTGCCCATGAAGCACGTGAGCAGATGAAACAGGTAGCCGCAGAGGCTATGGAAGAATATATAGACTATTTTACTGAGCCCATCTGGGAAAACGACGAGGAAGAGAACGAGGACCTGGATTAATATGACACCGGATACCGTACAACCTGACAGTATCAGGCAGATAATAACGGAGATGGCGGATGAGAATAAACCGCCGGTGAACAAGCAGCTGGTCGAGCTGACCGATATAAAATCCGATGACCTCGTTTTTTTTAACCAAATATGGAGCGGGCTCGGGCTAACCAGAAAATTACAACTGATAAACCGCCTGATTGAGCTGGCGGAAGACCTGGCAGAACTCAACTTCGATGCCATTTTCAAGCACCGCCTGCGCGACCCCGAAGAAGAAATTCGCTGCAAAGCTATTGAAGGGCTGTGGGAAACCGAGGATTCCTCGCTGATTGAGCCTTTAATTAAGTTAATGCAAAGCGACCCTTCACCCAAAGTAAGGAGTGATTCCGCTCTGGCACTGGGCAGATTTGCCATGCTGGCAGAACATAAAAAGATAAACCCCGAATATATGCCGATACTTTGTAAAACTCTGCTCGAAGCATATAACGAAAATGATGATATCGATATAAAGCGAAGGGCATTGGAAGCCGTTTCCCCTCTCAGTCTGCCGCGTGTAGAAGAAGCGATATCTGAAGCCTATTATAATGACAATGTCAAACTAAAAGCCAGCGCTCTCTATGCTATGGGCAGAAATTGCAGTCTCGATTGGATTAACCACCTGATTAGAGAACTCTCAAGCCCGATTGCCGAATTGCGCTACGAAGCGGCGGGCGCCTGCGGAGAACTGGGGAAAGAAATTGCAGTCCCCTATTTGATTGAAGTTGCCGACGATGATGATATAGATGTTAGAATTGCCGCTATCATAGCACTCGGTAAAATCGGCGATGATGAAGCACAGGAATACCTCAAAGCTTGTCTTGAAGATGAAAGCGAAGCTATTCGGGAAGCGGCTCAACAAGCCCTCGACGACATCGACGTTATTAGGGACCCGGTTTCTATTCGCTGGGTCGATTTAGGGAGACCCGAATAATGCCTAAAACTATGCGCATTATGTTATGTAAAAAAAGGCTGGATGATGCGGTAAACGACTATACATGGAAAACCGATCCCGAGCTGGCAAGGCTGGATGCCTGTACGCCGCTCGATATGCCCTTTAACGAATATTTGTATCTGTACATCAACGAACTGCAAATTACCCCTGTTGCCAAACACGAGTTTTCGATTGAAACCTCAAACGGAGAACACATCGGCAACTGCGCTTATTTCAACATAAACAGGTTCAAAGGCGAAGCCGAGGTCGGCATTATGCTGGGAAACCGCAAATACTGGGGCAAAGGATACGGCGCCGAGGCAATGGTATTGCTGATAGACTATGTCTTCAACAGGCACAATTTCAAGATGGTTTACCTAAAAACACTTGAGGGCAATATCAGGGCACAGAACTGCTTCCTAAAGTGCGGTTTTACCCCCTGCGGCAGGAAAAAACTGGACGGCTACAGCTTTATTATTATGGAATTGCCGCGCGAAAGATGGCTTTCTGTAAGAGAAAACATTGCTGACATAAGCCGTGACTGATATTGGGAAACATACTTCTTACGGTATGAAGAGTCGGCTTATTATATTAAATTATTTACCCCACCCCCGACATTCTTCAGCCCCAACCTTTCGGGACTTCCAGAATGACAGCAAGCGTATTGTCGTGCTGAATTCGTGAGGGACTAAGGTGGCATCAGGGGCAGGGTGGTTAATAAGGCGTCCGCCCTTGTTGCCGAGGTAGCCTTTCTGCTTTTTCTCCCCACCCCCCGGATTCTTCAGGCACCCCATGTGACTTCAGAATGGCAGAAAACGTATTGTCATACCGAGTTCGTGGTGGTCGAACGAAGTATCCGGGGTGGGGTTATAAACCGCCTGGGTTAGCCATATCCTTCGACAGGCTCAGTACGAGTGTACTCCTCAAATAATTTTTACCTTTATAATTTTTTCACCACAATTCCATCCGATATGCTATAATTCTGCCATAAATATCGAAGAGGGGGATAGATGGTAATGGAAAACCCTTTATCTGTCAGAAAACCGGACGACGGTTTTGCCATCCAGACATTCGACCTGACACGAATATTCGGAAAGCTGGTAGCTGTAGACGGCATCAACCTCGATATTAAAAAAGGCGAACTGTTTGCTTTCCTCGGGCCCAACGGAGCAGGTAAAACCACCACCATCAGTATGCTCTGTTGTCTGCTCAAACCCTCCAGCGGAACGGCGCTGGTAATGGGAAAAGACATCAACAGGGAACCCTACAAAGTCAAAGCTGCAATCGGGATTTCCCCCCAGGATACCACCCTCTCCGACCATCTTACCCCGATAGAAAATCTGGAGCTAATCGGCAATCTGCATCAACTGCCCCCGAAAATCGTCAAACAGAGAGCCAGAGAACTGGTTGAAACAATGGGGCTGGAAGATAGAGCCAAAGACCAGGTCAGAAAGTTCTCCGGCGGTATGAAACGCCGCTTAAATATTGCAATGGCTTTAATAAACGACCCTCAAATCATAATACTGGACGAGCCTACGCTGGGTTTAGACCCGCAATCGAGGCGCATTGTTTGGAAATACATCTCCCGCTTGAAAAAAAACAGGACCATTCTTTTGACCACACATTATCTGGAGGAAGCCGATTTTCTGGCGGACCGCATCGGCATTATCGATGAAGGAAAGATTGTCGCCCTCGGTACCGCTCTGGAATTGAAAACGGACATGATAGATACACACACTATAATCATCAAAGCCTGGAACCTGACTCAGAAAACCATTATGGAGATGAAGGAAAAATACGAAGACGTACAAATAACCGACGGCACCATGACAATTACCGATAAGCGAGTGGGTTTTAAGGAAATCGTAGATTATCTGCACAATGCCGGAACTGTTATTCGCTCGGCATATATAAAAGAACCCTCCCTTGACGATGTCTTTATCAGGATTACCGGAAAGAAGTTAAGGGAATGAGATTTTTCAGCCTTTTAATAAGAAATATCAAGGAAACCTACCGTGACGCCCTGGCGCTCGGTTTTCTGCTGGCTTTCCCGCTGGTATTTATGCTCCTGTTCGGCTTTGCCTTTGGCGGCAACGGGTCTGTAAGTTACGGTGTAGGTGTGGTAGATAATGACAGCACTGACGCATCTCATACATTCATCAGCGACGCCCTGGGTGCTGCTGATGTCCTTTACGTGAATGCTTACAGCAGTACCGACAATGCGCTGGAAGACTTAAGACAGGGTAATATTTCATCATACATTGTCATTCCCGAAGGTTTCGGTGAACAGGTTGCTATGATATGGCAACAGATACCGGGAAATGTAGAGCTGGATATTACTTATGATGAAAGCAACCTTTCGGTATCGTCAAACGTCATTTCAATTATAAACTCGATAACACGTTCCTATCTCGGAATAGAAATACCGATTACCATCAATACCAACCCGATAAACATCGAATCCAAAATAACCCAAATTGATTTTATAGCCCCAGGAATTATCGTTTTCGGACTTTTAATAATGATACCGACTGCCGGACGCATTATGCTGCGTGACAAGGAAACAAGATTTTTGCACCGTATGATGACCACCCCCGCACGCCCCTGGGAGTTTATCGCCGGCTACTCACTGAGTATGGCAATTATCGCCATTATACAGGTGGTCTTATTTATACTGCTCGGTTGGCTGTTCGGAATGGATATCGTCGGAAATATCTGGCTGGCGTTTGCTATTTTTGCACTGACCGCTTTATGCAGTATCGGTATCGGTATGATAGCTGCTTCGCTTGCTAAATCTGAAAATCAGGGCGAGTCGTTAAGCTGGCTGTTCTCAATGCCGCTGGCAATGATATCGGGAGTCTGGTTTTCTATTGAATTCCTGCCGTCCTATATTCGTTTCTTTGCCGACCTGTTCCCCTATTCCCACGCCGTCAGTGCCTCCCGCGCCGTTATTACCAGAGGCGTCGGTATGGAAGCTATCAGTGGGGATTTCATTTTCCTGGTTGTCTGGACGGTAGTTGTTTTCATCATCGGCACCTTCCTCTTCCAGCGCAGTATGAGGAGTTAAATAAATAATGTCATTCTGGGTTTTAACGAAGAATCTAGTAGTTGACGAATGGACTAAGTTCCTTCGCTTCGACTAGAGGGACAAGCCAACCTGTTACACTATTTTAAAATATGTCTGAGTATTATGTTTATATTATGACCAACAGCAAACATTTTCTTAAGGTGTTATCAAATATGTGTCAAACAGAAGTGACGAGCGATGATTGAAGATATAACAAACCGGTCTCTTGACGATATTCGGTCTGCCTATAAAAGCTATTTGAGTGGGCAGAATCTATCGAGAGACACCATAAATACATCGTCTACCGATGCGTTCTATATTTGGCGCCAGCAAGACGCAGGTTTATTCTGGCAGATACTCTTTTCGGACAACTTTGAGACCCTCGGAAAAGAGACGCTTCTTGTCTTATTGCGTCAACAATCCAGCGGAAATGCAGAGGCAAATGTTAACGGCTATATGTCGCATTTGAGAAAATTCAGGCGTTTCCTTCAGAGCGAGGTTGCCCTTGAGATACCTGAAATCGTTTCTCATGTTATAGCACCTACGGAAAGCACAACAGAAAAAGTATCAAAAATGCTACCTTCCCCATCAATCGAGCAGGTAAAACATTACCTTGCACAGTGGGACGCACTTGAAGATTATCACCTTCAGGAGGATGCTCTTAATGAACTGTTCTTTAACCTCTGCCCGAACAATAAAAAAATATCCGACATATTGCTCAAGGTATCCGTTCTCAACGATTTTTACAGCACTAGCATCTTTAAAGTTTTCCCCGTGGCAAAGCATATCCTGTCATTACAAATTGATGAACGGCTTCAGTCCATGGATGTCACTTTGGTAGACGATATAAAGGAAGTGGCGATAAACGGAAAAACTATAAATTTCTACTCCTTTGCCACAAAATATTGCAGCCACCACAAACCGTCAGCCTATCCAATTTACGATAGTTATGTTGAGAAGGTATTGTGCTATTATCGAAAGAAAGACGTCTTTGCGAAATTTAGAAATGAGGAGCTGAAGAACTATACTCGCTTCAAATCCATTTTAGAGGAGTTCCGGAGTTTTTATCATTTAGAATCATATAACTTGAAAGAATTGGACAAGTATCTTTGGCAGCTCGGTAAGGAGTATTTCAACAAATATTAATGAGAGCGATGTACAACACAATGCCGCACAAAAAGTATGAACTGGTCAAGAAGATCGAAAAAACTTATCAGGGAATTGACGAACCTGCATGTCAGCTTTATGAGCTGACACAGGAAGAGACTAAAACCGCCAAAAGCAAACATAAAATCAAAATGTCTTTGCCATAAATCCCGAGTAGTCAGAACTAAGCGTAACAATTCTATAAATGTCACTCTGAGTTATAACGAAGAATCCAGGAGTTTACGAATGGTATAAGACCATTCCCCTACGCATCTGGATTCAAGATAGCAGAGGGTAAAAAGATTAAAAATATCATCCTGAAGCCATAAGGGGTGACTGAAGAATCCGGGGGGTGGGGAGAAAAAGGCAAAGAGATTTCATCGGCATCAGTGGTAAATGGCGTTATAAACCACCCCCACCCCGGATGTTGAGTTTCGGTAAGCCGGAACGAAATCCCGATAAATCGGGACCCGCAAAGACAGTTATAATTTAAATAGCCCCCATCCCATCAAATTTTTCCATTTGTGATAAAATAAATGAATCTTACCTAAGGAGAAGTCTATGCCTTATTGCAATCAATGTGGAAGTGAGTTAAAAGGAAATGAGCAATTTTGCGGTATATGCGGAGCAAAGCAGGGAGATAAAAAGAGGGAAGAGCCGGTAAAAATGCCGGCATCTGAAGCACAGGCATCCGTTCCTCCAATGCCTCCTACCAAAACCCCGGTTGCCGTTAATAAGTATCCCCCGCAAAGGAGCGGCGGTACCGGCGTTTGGAAAATAATTGTTATGGCAGTGCTGGCAGTCGGTCTGATAACCGTCGGAGTTCTTTACGGTATTGAAAACAGCAATTTAAATAAGGCAAGGGAAAATATAGCAACACTGGAAAATAATGTGTCAACACTCGAAAATAACGTTGCGACACTGCAAACCCAGTTGGCGGCGGAACAGGCAAATGCTGCCGGACTGCGAACCGAATTGACGGCTACCATCAGCGACCTGAATGCAGCACAGGACGACATCGAACAGTTGGTGTCGGACATCGCCGATTCTGAATTAAGGATTACAAACCTTGAGACCGAACTTGAAGCAGCAAATACTTAACTGGTACAGGCTTACGCTGAGATTGGCGATTTAACAGCTGCCAATAGCACGCTTGCCGAAGAATTAAATATCATTAAAGACCCGATGCACTTCAATTCGCTGGAAGAGCTGGAAACCTGGCTCGAAAATGACGACACGGATACAAATGACACTTATTCATCGCTTTCAGCCCAAGCCAAAGCATATATATTGCAGGTAAAAGCCTTAAGAGACGGGTATATTCTGTCTGCCTGCATCGATTGGGATTCGAACTATATTTATTCATGGAACGTGGCTATTGTCGGAGATACGGTTTATTCTATAAATGCGGCCACAGATGTGATAAGCGAGGGGCCTTCTTTCTATAATGACCTGCCGCTCCACCCGCTGCCCCTATCCTAATTTGGCAACTACTAACAAAAGAGGGGGTTAAAACCCCCTCTTTTTTAATACTTTTAGGCAGTCTTCTATTTATTACCAGATTGCAGGAACAACAACCTTTGGATTATTATAGCTTTTTATTCCGGGTAATTTGTCCAAGCCCTTGTTCAGCGCACCCAGATAAGTCGGCTCAACAGTCCACCAGTACGTATTGTAATAGCCTTCCGAGTCAGCATCATTATAATCATAGTACATCGATACCCTGAACAAACCATTTGGTCTTTCGTCATTAATTCCCCAGCTGTTTAGCATAATCCAGTAGTGATTTGCCGGGTCCGGGTCGCTGTCATCGTATCCCACACACAAAACCGCATGCCCGCCGCCTTCCTCATAATTCCATTCCTTCCCATCGGAAAAGCCGTAATTTCAGACGGAAGACTCCGGTTCGTATTTCCAGAAATCGTAAAATTGCCTCCAATCTTCATCGTCTGTCAGATAAAATGCAAAAAATATGCCCATATTTTGATTCAGAATATTCTTGATTGCCATTATGGCGCTGTCCTCGCCCACCCTGTGTGTTCTTATCTGGGCATAATCCACACTTTCGAGCAAATATCCTGAGTTTGTGGCAATATTATCAGCGGATACTGCAGCTCTGTCAACGCTGTTATAATCCTGGTAATAGGCATTAATATTATCCCACGATATAATAAATTGATGCTCATCGTAAAAATCGGCAAAGGAACTTGCGAAACCGCCGTTACCGGCCCAATCATCACCCTCACCGTTATTATAGAGTGAGTCTAAATACTGAATGGACAATCTATCGGTAATTCCGAGTTGAACATTCAGGGCGATTTCCATACAGCCCGTGCCCGCCCACACCCAGCAATTGCCGATATAGCCCTGGTCGCGCTCCTCGGGAATATAATATAGATGCGAAAGCAGACTAAAACTGTTTCCACTCTGGAATGACTGTAACTCCTTTTGGATTTGCCGATCGATGACCGCTTTCGGAGCGGATAAAAACAGCTCGTTTTGCAGGGCTTTTTCCTGCTGGGAAATGTGCATTACGGGATAGTTGTTCACAGACGCCGCTTCGATATTAAGCGGCATTGCGGAAACGGATATAAAAATGAACAGCAAGCACAAGACGAAAGAGAAAAGACGGTTATGGAAAATCTTGTTAAACATGCCATTGCGCGTATTGCCTGAATGTAATACTTCATCTTTGTGAAATATTCTCATAACTTTTCTCCTCTACCTTTCCGTTTATTATGCGCCCAATCCATATAATATCGCCGTTGTTATATTCGGCTTTGACATTGTAGACTTTTTCAGGTGTTACCGGACGCCCGATGCTGATATCCCAGCCGCCTCCGGTATAAACACTGCGGCTGTATCCAAGCTTTCTCCTGCTATCTGAATCGACTTTGTAACAGATGCCATCCGCCTCCGGCAAACCGGCATCGGGATGATTTTCCTTTATATACTCCAGTATTGTTTTTAATACATCCATCTTAAGTACCTGGTTTGCTCTTCCGTATTGAATTAGAGAATACCTTATTATAACACGGTGTTGTCGTTTTTATAGTTTTTTAGCACGCCCCGATGCTGTGTCCTGATATAATATAATAGCATCAAGGTATGGTACAATATACTGAATCCAACTACGAGGAAATACTTATATTATGAAAGATACGAGTTTTAACCTACTGCCGACCATCATCGGAAGCCTGCCGCACAAAGACGCTAAAGAGGCATGCGCTATAGTTACCGGCTTCTTAAAGGATATCCCCTGCTGGCCTCAACTACCGAACAGCTCGCCCAAAGAGGGAATGGCAGTACAATTCAGCGCCGGTTTTCCGGGCATTATTCAGAAAGGTAACGACCTGTTGATAGATAGTACAAAAGATTCCAGCGGTGAACTTGAACAGCTTTATATGGCATATCTTGAAAACGATAGCGATAAATACCCGATTACGGAAGAATACGCCTCCGGGCTGTATGAACTGTTACGGCAGCCGGGTTTATCGCCGCTTGCCGTTAAGGGACAGGTAACCGGCCCGATAAGCTGGGGCTTAAGCGTCAAAGATAATAGTGGTAGAGTTATTCTCTACGATGAGATACTCTCCGATGCCGCCGCCAAGCTGTTAAGACTTAAAGCAGGCTGGCAGGAGAAGAAGCTTAGGCAGATTTCAAAAAATACCATCATTTTTATCGACGAGCCGGCGATGACATCCTATGGTTCGGCCTTCTTTTCTCTGTCGAAAGAGAGGATTGTCACCCTCCTGCAGGAGGTTATGGATGGGATAAGCGGTTTGAAAGGGATACACTGCTGCGGCAATACCGACTGGTCGCTTATTTTGAGTACCGGCATTGATATTTTGAATTTTGACGCTTACAACTTTGCGGAGAGTTTAACACTCTATCCTTCGGAAGTAAAAATATTCCTCGAAAGAGGCGGAGCTATCGCCTGGGGTATAATACCGACGGACGAAGCAAGCATTCAAAAGGAAACCGTTGCCAGCTTGAAAGACAGGCTGGATGAGGCAATGGCGCCCTTTACCCGCAAAGGGATTGCATTCAAACAACTGGTAGAGCACGGGCTTATAACCCCCAGTTGCGGACTGGCAGGAGTACAAGAGGAAGTGGCAATACTTGCACTGGAATTGCTGACAGGACTATCAAGAGAAATGAGAAAGGTTTACGGATAAAACTGTATGGAATGCAATATAAAACCAAACTTGGCAAAGTGCAACTGTACATACGAGCCCTGCCCGCGAAAAGGCAAATGCTGTGAATGTGTTGCATATCACAGGCAATTCGACGAGTTGCCGGCCTGCTTTTTCCCTGCCGAAATAGAAAAGACCTACGACCGCTCATACCAACGCTTTGCCGAATGGGTGTTAAAAAGCAAATGACTTCAGCGGTCGTGCCCTTCGATGGGCTCGGGATGCGCAGATATTAACAAAGCCGTTCGTGGAGCCTGTCCTGAGGCTCTCGAAGGAAGCCTGTCGAACCATAACGGCGAGCAAATAATTATAAAATGATTATTCATAAATACTTTTAAGTGGTACAATATTACGAAATAGCTTCTAATCAACAGTCAAACGAAAGGATTTTTATAAAAAACAGATGAGTAATCTTCCCGAAATAGCGCAGGCGCTTCTTAAATCGGAAATTTACCCCGAGCCGACAAAAAATGTGCGGCTTGCACAAACCCAGATGTCCTTCGTGTTTATCACCGACCGATACGTCTATAAAACCAAAAAGGCAGTGAATCTCGGCTATGTGGACTATACAACGCTGGAAAAGCGCAAGTTTTTCTGCGATAAGGAAGTGGAGCTTAACAAACGGCTTTCTCCGGATACATATATCGGCGTTATTCCGATTACCAAAAAGGACAGTGAATTTACCCTGGGCGGCGACGGCGAAATCGTAGAATACGCTGTTAAGATGAAAATACTTCCATCCGACCGCATGCTTGATGTGCTGTTAAAAGAAAACGGCGTCACAGATGATATGATGCCTCGCGTTGCTGCCAAAATGGCGGATTTCCATGGCAGGGCGGCTACCGGTAATGTTATAAACGACTTCGGTAAGATTGAGCTAATCAACCACAACAATGAAGAAAACCTGAGCCAGATGGCTCCTTATATCGGCAGAACCCTGACCGAGCGTGAATATGAAAAAATCGCTTATTTCGTACGCAGTTTTACCAAAGAGAACGCCGTTCTACTTGAAAACAGAATAATAGAGGGAAAAATCAGGGATTGCCACGGAGACCTGCATACCGCACATATCTGTTTCGAAGATGGTTTGATTATCTACGACTGCATCGAGTTCAATGACCGCTTCAGATACTGCGATGTCGCCTCGGAAGTGGCATTTTTAGCTATGGATTTAGACCACAACGGCAGAGCGGATTTAGCGCGCAGTTTTGTTGACAGCTACATCGAAAACAGCGGAGACAGCGATATTAAAAAGCTGCTCAACTTTTACAAGTGTTACCGCGCCTGCGTCAGAGGCAAGGTTGCCTGCTTCAAACTGGACGACCCGTATGTATCGGAGGAGCATAAGAAAGAGGCTCATTATGATGCCGAAAGCTATTTCGACCTGGCCTGTTCTTATACCAACGCCACCCCCACCCTCTTCATAACAAGCGGGCTTACCGGTTGCGGAAAATCAACACTGGCACAAGAACTGGCAAAAAGACTGGGGCTGGTTCTGCTTTCCTCCGATGTCACCCGCAAAAAACTGGCAAACATACCGCAAAACGAACATTGTTATAACGATATTAGCAGTGGCATTTATTCTACCGAATTTTCGCAAAAAACCTATGACAAACTCTTCGAAGAAGCCGAAAAAGTACTTAAAGACGGAGATTCGGTTATCATTGACGCTTCATTTATTAAGGCTGCCGACAGACAAAGCGCAAAGAAGCTGGCGGCGGATTGCGGGGTAAAATTCTTTTTAACAGAATGTACTTTGGATGATGAAACCGCCCGTAACAGACTTGCCAAAAGAATGGATGAAAGTTCTGTATCCGACGGACGCTGGGAGGTATATCTGGCGCAGAAACAAAAGATGGAACCTGTCGAAGGAGTGCCACCCTCTTTGCATGCTATAGTTAACAGCGCTAAAACTAATGAAGAGAATATAAGTAATATATTGGACATGATTGGCTATATTTAATATAATATACTGGTTTGTATTTAAACAAAGGATAATCAGAGCGTATTTTTATCCGCAAAGGATGGATTGTAAATGAACAAAGATACTTATGACGTAAAGGACCTTGCCCTTGCCGAAGACGGCAGGCAGAGAATCGAATGGGCGGCACGTGAAATGCCGGTATTGGATATCATCAAGCAGCGGTTTGAAAAAGAAAAACCCTTCAAAGGGGTACGCATTTCAGCCTGTTTGCATATTACAACCGAAACAGCCAACCTCGCCCTGGCGCTGCAGGCAGGCGGAGCAGACCTGATGATGTGTGCTTCGAATCCTTTGAGCACACAGGATACCACAGCTGCCGCACTGGTGGAATACGGCATCCCTACCAATGCCATCAAGGGAGAGGATGACGAAACCTACTACAAGCATATTAAGACAGCGCTTGAACACAAACCGCAGCTTACGGTAGATGACGGCGCCGACCTGGTCAGTACTCTTCACAAAGAACGAGAGGATTTATTGAATGATGTCATCGGCGGCACGGAAGAAACAACTACCGGAGTTATACGCTTGCGCAGTATGGAAAGAGACGGCAAACTTAAATATCCGATAATCGCCGTTAACGATGCGCAGACTAAATACCTCTTCGATAACCGCTACGGAACCGGACAGAGCACTATCGACGGTGTTATCCGCGCTACCAACATACTTTTTGCCGGAAAAAAAGTGGTGATTATCGGTTACGGCTGGTGCGGCCATGGCGCCGCAATGAGAGCCAAGGGGCTTGGAGCACAGGTTATTGTTACCGAAGTAAAACCCCTGCGCGCGCTGGAAGCGGTAATGGACGGGTTTAAGGTAATGCCTATGAACGACGCCGCAAAAATAGGAGACATTTTTATAACGGTTACCGGTGATAAACATGTAATCGCTAAAGAACACTTCGATATGATGAAAGACGGAGCAATCGTCTGCAACAGCGGGCATTTTAATGTTGAAATCGATATCCCCAGCCTGGAGAAAATGGCTGTGGGCAAGAGACGCATCAGAACATTCGTAGATGAATATACTATGAAAGACAACCGCAGCATATTCCTGCTGGGAGAGGGACGCTTGATTAACCTGGCAGCAGCCGAAGGGCATCCCTCCAGCGTTATGGATATGAGTTTTGCCAACCAGGCTTTATCTATTGAATATTTGGTAAAAAAAGGTAATTCCTTATCCAAAAAAGTTTATCCTGTTCCGAAAGATATTGACCAACAAATTGCCTTACTTAAGCTTAAAAGTATGGGAATTGAAATAGATGAACTTACTTTTGAGCAAAAAAGATATTTAAATAGCTGGCAAGAAGGAACATAATTCAGTGGTTTCAGGGATACCTCCCTAATTGTCTTGAAGAGTAAAAATATGGTAAATTAATAAAAGATGAATGATAATAGTTTTTGGGATTATCTGAAAGAAGGAATCCTTAATCTGATTTATCCTCTAAGTTGTGAAAATTGTGGGATTCAGATAAAGGAATCAAATGGTTATGCTATCTGTAATGATTGTCTGAGTAAGATTAAATTAATTTCTGAACCTTATTGTTATCGATGTGGTAAACCTTTTTCAGCAATGGTGTATTTTGAAAAAGAGGCAATCTGTGCTGATTGTCTTAATAGGAAGAATCATTTTTATTATGTGCGTTCTGTTACTCATTATCAGGGAGTAATGAGAAAATGTATCCATTTACTAAAGTATAAAAAACAGGTAAAATTAGTAAGACCATTAGGAAATTTAATGATTGATTATCTAAATAGAGATAAATTTATTGATACGGAGGAAATTGACTTAATAGTACCAGTACCTTTATATAAAGATGATTATCTAAGAAGAGGTTTCAATCAGAGTGGGTTATTGGCAAAATATATTGCCGATTATTTTTCCATTCCCTTTTCCGAAAATTTATTAATAAAGAAAAGAGGAAATGTTTCTCAGGTAGGTTTGTCTAAAAAAGAGAGGAAAAGTAATGTTCAAAATGTCTATCTTCTTAATTCATCAGCTGAAATAAAGAATTTTTCCCGTATTCTTTTAATAGATGATATTTATACTACCGGGGCTACTGTGGAGGCCTGTTGTAAGGAATTAAGAAAAGCAGGAATAAAAAAATTATTTGTTTTAACTCTGGCCAGAGGAGTGTAAAAGGATCCCTCCTTAGAGCTGTGGTTGAAAGTCGATGCCAGCCGCAGGCGAAACGACCCACGTAAGGTAACGATTATTAGTTACTGAGCATGGTGCGGTTTTGGAGTAAGTCCTGCCTTATCATATAATATATGATAGGAGAAGAGTAGTAGTGAAAAGATAGCGAGGCTCTCTGCAGGCGAGTGTGGGGTAAAAGACCAGGTCTGTCTAAGGAGGGAAAAAAAGATTAATGATAATAAAAATCTATAGGCTCTATAAAGTAATTAATTTAAGAGGAGGAGGAACAGGATAATGAATCTCATTATAAGAGGGAAACAATTTGAGCTAACCGATTCCATAGAAAGATATATCAGAAAAAAAATGAAAAAATTGCAGAAGTATTTTGACCAGATTATGGAAGCCGTTGCTACAGTTAG
>DIKD01000093.1 GCA_002421585.1 Dehalococcoidia bacterium UBA5627 | reverse complement strand
TCATGCTGGTGGATTTGGGACGCAATGATATCGGACGCGTCAGCCAGCCGGGAACGGTCAAGGTCAGCGAACTGATGACCGTAGAACGCTACTCTCACGTTATGCATTTAGTTACACATGTACAGGGCAAATTGAGCAAAGAAATGTCCTCATTCGATGCTCTGAGAGCCTGCTTCCCAGCCGGAACCGTATCGGGTGCACCCAAAATCCGTGCCATGGAAATCATCGCCGGACTGGAACCGGAAAAGAGAGGACCGTATGCTGGCGCCGCCGGGTACTTCTCGTTTAACAGCAATATGGATATGGCAATTACCATCAGAACCATCATCTATAAGGATAAAACCGTTTATGTACAATCGGGTTGCGGCATCGTCTATGACAGCGTCCCAGAAAAAGAATATGAGGAAACCATGAATAAGGCCAGGGCTTTGCTCAAGGCGGTAACCCAGGCCGAAAGCAGTTCAGGGATTTAAGGGGGGAATATGTTATTACTCATCGATAACTACGACAGCTTTACCTATAACCTCTCGCAGTATTTAAGCGAACTGAAAGAGGATGTGATGGTAGTCCGCAACGACAAGATAACTATCGGGGAGATTGAAAAGCTCAAACCCGAGAGGATAGTTATATCCCCGGGACCGTCTACGCCGCTTCAGGCAGGAATCTCCAACGATGTTATCAGGCATTTCGGCGGCAAACTGCCGATACTGGGTGTCTGCCTGGGGCACCAGTGTATCGGGTATGTTTTCGGCGGTAAGGTTGATCTGGCAAAGAGTGTCATGCACGGCAAATCATCCTTAATTCACCATAACGGCAAAGGTGTATTTTTAGGAATGCCCAATCCCTTTTCCGCTATCCGCTACCATTCGTTGATGGTTTACAGAGAAGGGCTGCCGGATTGCCTCGAAGTTACGGCATGGACTGAAGACGGAACAATCATGGGGCTCAAGCACAAACAGTATCAGGTTGAAGGCATTCAGTTCCATCCCGAATCCTTTATGACCGAAAACGGCATGAAACTTCTGGAAAACTTTATTGATAACAGCAAAGTGAGGATATAAAAATGATTAAGGAAGCTATCAAAAAACTGGTTGAAAGAGAATCTCTGACCATTGATGAATCGTCCATTGTAATGGAAGAAATTATGAATGGAGAATCTACTCCTGCCCAGCTAGGTTCATTTATCACCGCTCTCAGGATGAAGGGTGAAACAGCGGATGAAATCATCGGGCTAGCCAAAACGATGAAAGCCAAAGCCATTCCGGTAGCCTTCAATCAACCCTCGTTAGATACCTGCGGCACCGGTGGGGATTGCGCTGGAACATTCAATATATCTACCACAGCCGCTTTTATTGCCGCCGGAGCTGGAATCAAGGTTGCCAAGCATGGCAATCGCGCCATGTCCAGCCAGTGCGGCAGCGCCGATGTACTGGAGGCTCTAGGTGTAAAGATTGATTGTAGTGCTGAGCAGGTCAGAAAATGTATCGAAGAAGCTGGCATCGGCTTTATGTTTGCGCCCGCCTTCCACCCTGCCATGAAATACGCGGCAGCCACACGCAGGGAAATCGGCATACGTACTGTCTTCAATATACTCGGCCCTCTCACCAATCCCGCCGGAGCAAAATACCAGGTTCTGGGCGTACCCAGCGATGCGCTGGTAGAAAAACTGGCAACAGTATTGAACGGATTGGGTTGCGAACATGCGCTGGTTATACACGGGGAAGATGGAATAGATGAGTTAACTACTACCGGGCGGACCCATATCTGTGAAGTAAATAAGGGTGTCATTAATTGCTATTACGTAAAACCGGAGGATTTCGGACTGAGAAAAAACAGCGCAATAAATCTTAAAGGCGGAGATGCACGGGAGAATGCAAGGCTGCTCAGGCAAATACTTAACGGAGATAAAGTACCCCAGCGTGATGTTGTGCTTTTAAACGCTGCTGCCGCCTTGATTGCCGGAAATAAAACGACCAACTTAGCGGATGGGGTTAGACTGGCGGCAGAGATAATCGATAACGGCTCCGCTAAAAACAAATTGGAGCAGATGATTCAGGTAAGCAATAGTTGTTAATCGATACAGATTCCATCCCGCACGATCCTTCGACAAGCTCAGTGCGAACGGAATCTTATAAAAGCGGCACGTGGTGAGCCTGTCGAACCATAGCGGCTTCGAAGAAATATATCAAGAGGGATAATAAGATGATTCTTGACGATATAGTCGCCGATACAAAAAAGGCACTGGAAGATATCAAACTCAATATGCCTTTGAACAAACTGAACGAAATGGCGTTTGCACGGACAGGTACGAAATCGCTGGCGCAAGCGCTAACAGATAACAATATCAAACTGATAACCGAGGTAAAAAAAGCGTCGCCTTCGAAGGGCGTTATCTGCCATAACTTCGACCCGGTAACCATGGCACAAACGTACGCCACAAACGGCGCTGCCGCTATCTCGGTTTTGACAGAAGAAAAATACTTTCAGGGCAGCCTCGATTATCTTAAAGATATCAGGGATAAGCTTGGAGAGGACAGGCCTCCCCTGCTGAGGAAGGATTTTATCTTCGACCCCTACCAAGTTTTTCAGGCAAGAGCCTACGGTGCCGACTGTCTGCTGCTGATTGCGGCAATACTATCGCCAACCAATATGAAATACCTACTCGATTTGAGCCATGATTTGGGAATGGATTGCCTAGCAGAAGTACACGATGAAAAAGAGCTTGAAACAGTTCTGGCAAGCGACGCTAGAATCATCGGCATCAACAACCGCAACCTGCGAACATTTAAAACAGATATAAATATCACAAAAAGGCTTAAAAAGCTGATACCCGATGACAGAATCGTTGTCAGCGAAAGCGGCATCGGCAGTAAAGAAGATATTATTGAATTGCAATCCTACGGGATAACCAATTTTTTGGTCGGAGAAGCACTGACTGCCAGCCCGAATATATCTGCAAAGATGAGGCAACTGTTATGACGAAAATAAAGATATGCGGTATAACACAAGTCGAAGATGCTGTAGCTGCAGCCGTCGCCGGCGCCGATTTTTTGGGATTGGTCTTTGCACCCAGCAAACGTCGGATAGATAAGGAAAAGGCGTTTCAAATAACATCTGCTATCTATACTCTCGCAAAAAGACCGCTTATAGCAGGCATCTTTGTAAACCTGCCTGCTTCCGAAGTGAACAAGACCGCCCGCTACTGTAGTCTTGATTATGTTCAAATCAGCGGAAATGCAGACTGGGATTACTGCAAATATATAGACTTTCCAATTATAAAGGTTATTCATATATCGGACGGTCATAACATGTCGCAGATAATTGATGAAATAGAGGCAGGATATAAGGCAGAACTTAAGTATAAACCGATATGGTTGCTGGATACTAAAGCCGGCAATAATTTCGGTGGAACGGGACAGACTTTCGATTGGAATCTTGCTAAAGAAGTCGCCGCAGTCTATCCGGTTATCATAGCCGGAGGATTATCGGCGGATAATGTCGGCCGGTTGATTAAAGAGGTACATCCGTGGGGTGTCGATGTTTCAACAGGCGTAGAAACAAACGGTGTAAAAGATATTGAGAAAATACAGTCTTTTATAAACACGATAAGAAGGACAGAGGAGTAAAAACATGCTGGTAATAATGAAAAACGATGCTACCGAAGAACAGGTGCAAAAAGTCATAGAAGAAATCAGGAATATGGGTTACCGCGGCGTACCGATGCCGGGAGCACAGCGGACAGCCATCTGCATCTTAGGCAATAAAGGTGCAGTTGAGGAATCGCGCTTGCTTCCTCTGGACGGTGTCAAGGAGTTGATGCCAGTTACCAAACCATACAAACTCGTCGGCCGCGAGACGCATCCGCAGGATACCGTTATCATTGTCGAAAACGTTAAAATCGGCGGCAGCAATAAGCCGGTGATTATGGCAGGTCCCTGCGCTATCGAGAATGAAAAACAGGCAATAACGACCGCCGAAATAGTGAAAAAATACGGGGCAACGGTCTTTCGGGGCGGAGCATTCAAGCCGAGAACATCTCCCTACAGTTTTCAGGGGATGGGAATCGACGGTCTTAAAATTCTAAGAAAGGTACATGACGAAACAGGACTGCTGATAATAACCGAGGCCACCGACCATGTTAATATGGACGATGTTGAGAAATACGCCGATATCATACAAATCGGCGCACGCAACATGCAGAACTATTCGTTATTAAGACGTGCCGGCGAAGCAAAAAAGCCAGTATTATTGAAAAGGGGATTGGCTGCCACTATCGATGAACTGCTGATGTCTGCCGAATATATCATGGCGGGCGGTAACCACCGTGTAATACTGTGCGAGCGCGGCATCCGCACTTTCTCGAATAACATGCGTAATACGCTCGATATCGGCGCCATACCTTCGATTAAGGAAGCCAGCCACCTACCGGTTGTGGTAGACCCCAGCCACGCTGCCGGAAAAAGGGATTACGTTCTCCCCCTTTCTAGGGCAGCTATTGCAGTCGGTGCGGATGGATTGTTAATTGAGGTTCACCACGACCCGCTTCACGCCCTTTCGGACGGCATGCAATCGCTCTTCCCGGAACAATTCACCAAGCTGATGGAGGAGATAAAATGTTTTCAAAGTATATAGGTTTCCCTCATGGGAAGGTATCATTCCGATACATTGGAATGACAGATGAGCGAGCAGAATAATTAGAATTGTTGAGGAGGAATAATATGCAACCTGATAAAAACGGCTATTTCGGTGAATACGGCGGTCGTTTCGTCCCCGAAACACTGATACCCGTACTGGATGAACTTGAGGATACCTATGAAAAATTACAGAAAGATGCCGGTTTCTGGTTTGAGCTTGAACATCTTTCAGGAGTATATTCAGGAAGACCGACTCCTTTATATTATGCCGAGAGCCTGACAAAGCACTGCGGCGGAGCAAAAATCCTTCTAAAACGGGAAGACCTGCTGCATACCGGCGCGCACAAGATTAATAACGCCCTCGGGCAGGGATTGCTTGCTAAGAAAATGGGTAAACAGCGCATCATTGCCGAAACGGGAGCCGGCCAACATGGGGTTGCCACTGCGGCGGTCTGTGCCATGCTGGGAATAAAATGCGTTATCTACATGGGAGAAGAGGATGTCAGGAGACAGGCATTGAATGTTTTTCGCATGAAACAGATGGGCTCCGAGGTGGTTCCGGTCTGTTCCGGCAGCCGTACGCTTAAAGACGCCGTCAATGAAGCCATCAGGGACTGGGTAACTAACTCGCATGATACCTATTTCCTGTTCGGTTCGGTAGTCGGCCCCAAACCCTACCCTCAAATGGTAAGGGATTTCCAGTCCGTAATAGGCAAGGAGACTAGGGAACAAATGCTGAAAGAATATAAAAGACTGCCCGATTATATCGTTGCCTGTGTCGGCGGCGGCAGTAACTCCATCGGCATGTTCTATCCGTTTTTGGATGATAAAGATGTTAAACTCATCGGTTGCGAGGCAGCTGGATGCGGTATAGAGAGCGGTAGACACGCTGCCACCATTTGCGCAGGAAGAGTCGGCATGCTGCACGGAGCAAGGTCTTATCTGTTGCAGGACGATAACGGGCAAATCATGGAAACCCATAGCATATCGGCCGGCTTGGATTACCCGGGGGTAGGGCCGGAACACAGCTTTCTGCACGATACGGGACGCGCCGAATATGTTGCTGTAGATGACAGGCAGACACTTGAAGGTTTTCAACTTTTATGCCGCACCGAAGGCATCATGCCGGCGCTGGAATCTTCGCACGCCATATATTATGCTGCCGAACTGGCAAAGACTCTGGATAAGGACAGGATAGTAGCTATAAACCTCTCCGGCAGAGGCGACAAGGATATAGATATCGTGATTAACGCACTGGGAGGCATAAGATGAACCGCATAGATGATGTATTTAATAAAAAGGGACACAAGGCTTTAATTGCCTATATTACGATGGGATATCCCGACCTCGAATCGACGCTTAAAATCGTGCCACTGCTGGCTGAAAGCGGCTGCGATATTATCGAACTCGGCATTCCATTTTCCGACCCGATGGCGGACGGCGCTACCATCCAGCATGCCAGCTACTGCGCTCTGCAAAACGGTGTTACCACAAAAAAATGCATAGACATTGTTAAGCAGTTGAGAAAAAAAACAAACGTTCCTTTGATATTTATGACCTACTACAACCCAGTTTATCACTACGGATTGGAGAAGTTCTGCGGAGACAGCATTGCAAGCGGAATTGACGGGCTGATTATCCCCGATCTGACGCCCGACGAAGGCGAAGAACTGGAGAATATCACTGAAAAAATCGGGCTCGACCTGATTTATCTGCTATCCCCCACAAGCACATCGGAACGAATAAAACTTGTATCTGAAAAATCGCACGGATTTATTTACATGGTATCGCTGACGGGAGTTACCGGAGCACGGGATAATATGCCCATAAAGATAGATAATTTTGTTGCGGATGTAAGAAAAGCCACCGACAAGCCGCTGTGCGTCGGCTTCGGTATTTCAACGCCCGAACAGGCAAAGCAGGTTTCGCGAATAGCGGACGGAGTAATTATCGGCAGCCAAATCATCAGGCTGATGGAAAAAGAAGGTGACTTTGACTCGATTCGCAATTTCACCAGGGAAATCCGAAAGGTTATGGATGAGTGTAAGATTCCATAACCTTTCGGACTTTTAAAGAATAATGAATTTTTTACAGAATATCTTAAAGATAAGAGGGCAGCTGTTCCATTTTTCGTAAAGTATATCATGTTTAGTAGTCTGGACTTAATATGATATCACTGAACCTTTGCTTGTATCGTTCAATACGACAGACAAAAAGGAAGGGGCTCTCCCATACAGTTATGAGAGCCCCTTAAATAGAAACCTAGCCATTATTGAGGCTTGTTTAAGTATTATCTCCCCCGTAAACACCCCGGTTATTAAAAAAGAAAGGCTATATGATACTATCATTTGCCTTGGGTTGCCGGCCTGCCATTTTTCATGGTTATAGTCCAGGCATCCTTCATCTCCCTTCTAGTCCGGCACTTCATATAATAACTATGTATCTGTTTTCTCCTGATAGAGGATTACATTGAGGTTAATCTATTCGATATACAAAGTGAAATGAAGGCACATTGATAGGCAAAAAAAAGCCGGAGAATTTACCCCGGCTTTTTACTATCGATTAGATAGCTTAAAACACAAACAATTCAGGCTGTTCAATCTCCTTTTGTATCTCTGTGCTCTGTCTATGTTCGGCTTTTTCTTTCTCTAGCCTGACTTTAACGCGCTGCTGGTATATCCAATCCTTCAAACTTTTAAGTTTTCCCGTCTGATAGTCACTTATCGAATCAACAGCAATATCAGTCGGCATTTCAGTCTTATTCCATAGCTTTGAGGTTTTACCGGCTACATACATATAGATTTGAGTCCAGTCGCTATCCATCGACCGAGTCAATGAAACTGTCATCAGATAGGCGCAGACTTCGGCATCCGTCCCAGTTAAATCACCTCCATTGGTCTGGCTCATATTCCCCAGCATTCTTTCAAGGGTAATGGTATTCTTAAGCCAGTCCGGGATAGTGTCTCCCCAACCCCCGGGAAACACAATGATGGGATCCGTTAGAGCACCGACTATGTCAGAGATGCCCTTTTCAATTTGCCTTTCGGTTGTCAATTATCACCCCCTCTTTTTTAGATATAATTATCCCTGTATATTTGAGCGTTTAGTTTAGTATTCGTCTGGGAACAGGATCGTGGTAACCGACCTGTCGGCTTCGGTTATTATCCAGATTTTGGGTAAATCCTCAGCCTCATAGGCGGAAAGGAGTCTGAACCCTTCCCTCAGGCTCAGCTCATTCTCTTCCTTATCCTCTTCCGGCAGGCTTCCCCAGTCACCCTTGACGTGGCGATTGAGGGATTTCTGAACGAACTGGGCAAAAGCGGCATCCTCTAAAGCCTGGTCATAAACCCCTCTTGTGGCTACAATTTCCCCTGTCTGAAAAACTGGATTGATTACAAATAGAGTATTTATATCTATCACCTCCTTTCTTTGGGCATAGTTATCCCTATTTAATTGAGCTAGTTAGCCTTAGCTCCGTCTTTCAATGGCTATTCTTATGGCTTCCTTTACCACATCCGACCAGAACTCCATTCCCCAGTCGACGCCTTTCTTTATCTCTTGAAGGACTTCATCGGTTATATCTTTTTCTGAAATATTCAGTTCTCTAGCACACGCAATAACATCCTCTCTGGAGAGAACAAAAATGACATCTTTGCCAAACTCCATATTCATCACCTCCCTTCTATCAGATTTTTGGCAAAAATAGGGGGGTCGGTATTACTTCCAGCCCCCCTATCCCACTCGACCTGTGGCGCTTATTCAGTTTCAGCCCTGTTGTTTGCGGAGATGCATATCCCAAACCCCGCTGTCTATCAAACCCATACACATATTGATAGTCTTAGGGTCTTTGGCACAGACATATCTATCCTTGCATTGACGGCAGAACAGTATCTGAAAGTCCTGCCATTCCAGATCGTATACAGTCTTACCTGTCAGGTCTTTCAATGGCATAATCCCCCCCTTAAGTTTTTATTTGACTTTTATGCTGGAGCGTAGTCCTTCGGATAGCTCACTCTCCAGAAAGTCGAGCCATACCCTTTGCCCATTGGCAAGGGTCTGCTCTATATTCTGGTCTTCCAACTCCTGGAGTATGGCTTCCGCTATCACTGCGGTGTCTATCCACCTGGCTAGCTCATCCAGCAAGTTATCAGGCATA
>DIKD01000085.1 GCA_002421585.1 Dehalococcoidia bacterium UBA5627 | reverse complement strand
CCTGTTTCCAAAACTTCCATTCCGACCGCTCTGGCTAAACCCCGATACATCGGGTAACTGGCAATTGCCGCCGGCTTTAATTTGAATATCTCAGATACAGTCGGAAAGCTCGGTTTTTCATCAAAGCCACGTAATAACAACATATTGGCAGGATTGTGAGGGGCAAGAATATCTCTCGCAATCTCAAGAAACTTGTTTATAATGGTGGCTGTTCTTTCTGCCTTGGGAGATTTCGCCTTGACCTTTAACGGAATCACACCTGTTTGCTGGGGATCGGAATCGGTTATGTCGTGATTTAGATTATCACCCCTAATTACCAATGCCATACGATGGTCTTTAACCGGTAAGGCATATACACTGACACCGTCAATATTCATATTATTGAGCAGATCGCATAGCTCGCTGCTTTGTTCGGTTGAAATACGTCCCGCACGCCTGTCTATAATCAATCCTTTTTTATCAATAGTGCAGAAGTTACCACGCGCTGCTATATCTCCGGGCTGAAGCAGGTAATCTATTCCCATCGCTTCCAATGCACCTCGCCCTATATGATATGTAATCGGATCATAGCCGAATAAAGCCAGATGCCCCGGAGCACTGCCTGCCGTAATACCCGGGCTTACCGGGTCGGACAAACCGCAAATACTCTTAGCGACAAGAGCATCCATATTGGGGATACATGCAGTTTCCAGTTCTGTTTTACCGTTGGAAATATCAGGCAGTCCACCCATGCCGTCGATAACCAGTAACACAATTTTGGAAGGAGTGGTATTCGACAATTCTCTGATTAACTGAAGATTAATACTACCCAAATGCTTCACTCCGTTCATACTGGATTTATTTGCGCTTCTTTGTCCAGCAATGCCTCAACCCCGGGAAGTGTTTCCCCGCTTAAGAATTTCAAAGAAGCCCCTCCGCCGGTAGATACAAAAGTCATTTTATGCCCTATTTTAAGTTCGGTTACAATTTCGGATGTCGAACCGCCACCGATAATAGTGGTGCCGTGTAGATTGGCAATAATTTGCGCCATAATTTTAGTGCCTTCACTGAATTGAGGTATTTCATAGATCCCCATCGGACCGTTCCAAAACACAGTGCGGCATTTTTCAAGCGCTTTTGTGAATTTTGTGATGGTTAAAGTACCAATATCAACGATATGTTTATTTGCTGGGATATGCGCAATATCTACATTTTCAGTTTCAGCTTTATCATTAATCTCACTGGCTACCAGCATATCGTCGGGAAGAACAAGTTTAACACCATTCATATTCGTTTTTTCAATTATCTCCGCAGCTGTGTCAAGTGAGTCATTAATTAATGAGGCCCCTACTTCATATGATTGTGCCTTTAGGAATGTAGCTGCCATGCCTCCACCGATAACTATTGTATCTACTTTTGCCATAATGTTATCCAACATGGCTACTTTATCGCTTACCTTAGCACCACCCAAAAGCACCCCGAAAGGATGCGGCGGCTCTGTAAGCACCTTACCCAGAGCGTTTATTTCCTTTTCCAGCAATAAACCGGATACAGATGGCATATATTTGGTAACACCCACAATCGATGCATGTTTTCTATGAGCCGTACCAAAAGCGTCATTTACAAATATATCACCGTGGTTTGACAGCGCTCGGGCAAAAGCCTCATCCCCTTTTTCTTCTTCCCCGTAAAATCTGAGGTTCTCTAACAACAGAATATCACCGTTTTGCATGCCGGCAATAGCGCTATCCACTTCTGAACCGACGCAATCGTTAACAAACCTCACCGGTTGCCTCATAATTTGCGAAAGGTGTTGTGCTACGATTGCTAAGCTAAACTCGGCATTAGGTTGCCCTGAAGGACGTCCGAGGTGTGAACACAGAATTATTTTTGCCCCTTGTTCAATGAGATAGTCTATAGTAGGCAGCGAAGCCCTGATGCGGCTGTCATCGGTAATATTACGTGTTTTATAATTAAAGGGGATATTATAATCTACCCTTACAAGTACCTTTTTACCGCTGACATCAATATCTCTGACCGTTAACTTATTCATTTGCACCCTTTTTCGTGAAAATAAAACAAATCAGGCAATTCCGCTACCTGATGCTAAGCATATAATTATATATCATTTTCGTTTAACAGTGAATTCTTTTAACTTCCGGTAACAATGTCAGTGTCTCTTTAACTATCCCTTCAGAATTCAAACCGTACTTTTCTCTTAATATCTTTGGCGTTCCGTGCTCAACATATTTATCGGGAATGCCTATCGTCTTAACCCTGACATCAGTTAAGCCTTCCTTCTGTAAAAGTGATAATACACTGCTCCCGAAACCACCGTTAAGTACATTCTCCTCTACGGTTATAATATTTTTTATCCTTCGAGTGGTATCAAGCAGAATGCCCTCATCCAACGGTTTGACAAAACGCCCGTTGATAACAGTTGCTTCAATTCCCTTTAACGATAGCTCTCCGGCCGCCTGTATAGCATAAGGTACGGAAGCGCCGACAGCCATAATAGCTACATCATTGCCCTCTTTCAATACTTCCGCTGTACCTACCGGAATAGTCTTGAACTTATCATCGATAGTTACGCCGGTTCCGTAACTGCGGGGATACCTGATAGCCATCGGATGTTGAGTTTTTGTAGCGGTATACAGCAAATGCCTCAATTCGTTTTCATCCTTTGGAGCAGATAAAATCAAATTGGGTATCAACGAAAGATAAGATATGTCAAAAATACCCTGATGTGTTTTACCATCATCACCGACTATACCTCCGCGGTCTATGGCAAAAATAACATGTAAATCCTGCAAACAAACGTCATGTATTATCTGATCAAAAGCACGTTGCAGAAAAGTGGAATAGATAGCCACTACCGGTATATAGCCCTGAGTTGCTAAACCGGCTGCAAAAGTGACTGCATGCTGTTCGCATATACCAACATCAAAAACTCTATCAGGGAACTCATTTTGTACTATACTAAGGCAATTTCCCTCCGGCATGGCAGGTGTAATAACAACCAATTTCGGTTCCTGCCTGGCTAATTGCAAGACAGTCTGTGCGAATACTTCACTATAAGTGGGAACTGTCTTTGCCTGAACCTTACATTTGGGTGAAACCCCATGAAAGTAGACAGCATTCCCTTCAGCCGGGGTGTACCCTTTACCTTTCGTTGTGGATATATGAATAAGCGTTGGTTTATGGCTGTAATCCCTCGCCTGTATCAAGGCCGTCTCAAGGTCCTTTATGTTATGCCCGTCAATAGGCCCCATGTATGCCATACCGAATTCTTCCCAAATTGTAGTCGGCATAACAAAACCTTTAATACTGCTTTTAATCTTATCTCCGAATTCCCATAGTTTTTTACCCAGAGGTAAATAATCGAGAATCCTTTTACTTTTTTCACTCGCTTTATAATACCTTTTATCAAAGCGTACCTTACTGAATATTTTTGATAATGCTCCTACTGTGGGCGAGATAGACATACCGTTATCGTTAAGAATAACAATCAATTTGGAACCCAGATAGGGAAGATTGTTAAAGGCTTCCAGCGCCATGCCACCTGTTGCTGCGCCATCGCCGATTACGGCAATTACATGATAGTCGTCTCCAGCCAGGTCTCTTGCTTTAGCCATACCCATAGCAGCTGAAACCGAGGTGCTGGCATGCCCTGCTCCGAATGGGTCATGTGGGCTTTCATCACGCGACGGGAAACCGGAAAGACCCCCGTATTGACGTATAGTGTTGAACCGATTATTTCTGCCGGTAAGTAGCTTATGAGCATAAGACTGATGCCCGACATCCCAGATTATTTTGTCTTCGGGGCTGTTGAATACCCTGTGCAAAGCTATGGTTAGTTCGACTGCCCCCAGGCTGGACGCTAAATGTCCTCCGTTTACTGTGATAACAGAAACCAATTCCTGTCTGATTTCAGCAGACAGTTTTTCAAGTTGCTTAACAGTAAGGTTCTTCAGGTCTGCGGGGCAATTTATATTATCTAACAATTCGGACATAATTTTATACTCAATTGAACGGCAATCTGAAAATATATCTATGGAGTCAACTCTTATACTAGCAATGAAGTTGAAAGGTTGTCAAGAAATTGTAAGAGTCCATAATATATTTAACTTGACGGTTTAACAAACTGTTTGCTAGACTGCTTTATATTCACCAGGTATTAGGACATTTTTTTGATCGAAGCTATTCAAAATCTGGACATTCTCCGAGAATTCATTGTTATAATTTTGTCCGCTACTCCGATTAGTGAGCTTAGAGTAGCCATTCCTCTTGCCATTGGTACTTTTGAATTCCCTTGGTATTATGCCTTTTTTCTGGCCATAATCGGAAATATGTTACCGGTTCCCATCATTTTATTATTCCTGGAGTCTGCTGCAAAATTGTTAAGCCGTATAGCGATAATGAAACGTTTTTTCGACTGGTTGTTCGAAAGAGCCAGAAACAGAAGCGGGATAATACAAAAATACAAGCATTTAGGATTAATACTGCTGGTTGCTATCCCATTGCCTGTAACCGGAGCATGGACAGGTTCCTTGGTAGCCGTATTTCTTGGTATTGGCTTCAAACAGGCTTTCTTTTCCATTTTCATCGGTGTGGTCATTGCCGGCATTATAGTCACTTGTTTAACACTGCTTGGCTGGGCAGGCGCAATTATAGCCGGAGTTGCCCTGCTGGGATTAGTTGTTTATGGTTTTCTTAATGCTAGAAACAGAAAGCAAAAAGAATAAGTTTGCCATTCTTTTTCATCTCACCTGTTAGCATGCGTAAACTTGATTTAATATTTTACACTTGCCGACAATTATTATAAAATAGTGGTGTTGTTTTTATATCTCCCTGTAGCTCAGCTGGACAGAGNNAGAGCAACTGCCTTCTAAGCAGTGGGTCGAGAGTTCGAATCTCTCCGGGGAGGCTTTTATCTATAAAAACAGCCCTCCCACCACTCCTGAAACGCTCCGGACATCCACTGCCTTACCGATTTCAAGACATCTTTTACGAAATGTAGCGCAATTTTGTATCGGCCCTGAGCAAATAATACTATCCTCACATTATGAGGAAGGCGATATGATTGAAGTGGAAGATGGTTACAGGCCTACCGTATCTACACCCAGGCTGCAGGGCGCAGCTGACGTACCATCGAACGGGGGAAGCGCAGAGTGCACTATTTTATTTACTTCCTGGGCGAGGACTGCATGTACTGCGAACAGATTGCTGCCAAACGATAGAGCCAGCCGGAGCAAACAGTTTAATGATTGAATCCCCATTACAATCCCATAGAGTCATTCGTAGATGCAAAACAAGCAATAACTCCGGATGAACTGCGAAATATCATCAAGGTAACCGGCGAAATAAATGAAATAGCAGTTTAATATAAACAGAGATAATTAATAAAAGAAAGTACATCGCCTTACATTTAATACATGTTTAGATGCTAATACTCAATACATCTCCTGAAATTCTATTTGACTGCCAGTCGTTGCCATTCTATACTTTCACATAGAATAACTATAATAATTACATCCCGCAGGCGGTAATGATATGTTTTGGAGCAGATTACTGGGCTTATTAAACAGCCGTGAATCCAAAAAGTATGACTCTGCGGATATAAATGTAGTCAGGGCTCCCCGACGCATTGCCACCATTTCCTCAGTCTCCCCTGTTTCCGGTTTACCTCATCCCGAAGAGAAACCGGACTATTCGCATAATCTTAGTAATACATCGTTTGCCGATGTACAGAACAAGTGGTTCGAAGTTTACAGCGTTCCGATGCAGTACCGGCAATACTGGCGGGATAAAATTGTTGCCACTGTCACCAACAACATAGCCTACCCTGCCGGCACGTGGGAGCAGAACGGTGTGCGCCACCTGGCTGTGAAACCGGAGTGGCTGAACCCCGGCGTAATTGCTCATGAGCAGGCTAATAACAGCTATGCATTGCTTACCGCTGAACAAAAAAAGGGATTTTCGGAAACATATTCATCACTCAAGAATACAGACTCGCTTATTAGATTACTGTATTCTAAAAATCCCTACGGCCTTACCAACGACATAGAGGGTCACGCCGAGGTCTATCGATACCTGGCAGAGCAAATGCCGCAGCAGTTGAAACGTTATTACCCGAAGCTGTTTTAAACGTTCCGGTACATAGTTCTAATGGGGTGCATTCCACTTTCCGCCCTGTTTTTATAGACCTATTTATGTGATAAAATTATCGCACTAGTAACAATACGGAGATCAATTTGATAGGTTTTTCAGATAAAATATCAGACCCTGCTTATTCAAAATACAAAAAGGATTCCATAACATGGTCATTCCTTTTCTCTTTCATTTTAGCAACAATAGCAATTATCGGCTTCCCTATTTACGGTAATTCAACCGGCGAACTGGATTGGCCCGAGTCACTTTTTTACGGGATGGGAATAGGAGGAATGTTTATTGCCATAGCAGCTCTTCAGACAGCAAAAAGAAGACTGGACAAAACATGGGACGGGTTGGTAATTGATAAGCAATTCTATATCAAGCATTCCCGTAACGAATACGGCACAAAGTATGTGATAAAGATTGAACAGGATTCGGGGAAAGTTAAAAAGGTTAAATGGACGGATTATCCGAATATATTTAACTACTACGAAATCGGCGACCGGGTAAGGCATCATAAAGGTCTTTATTACTATGAAAAATATGATAAAAGCAGGGATTCTGAAATCTTATGTATCTCTTGCCTGCAATTCAATGATATCAATGAGTATTTCTGTATAAGATGCAAATGCCCTTTATTAAAATAGTACCGGCTTACCAGATAACAGCATTTTATATCCCAAGCACTGTTAATGATTTAGAAAAGCAATAACTTCACTATTAAAACGCTTTCTCATTTCAACAAAAAATGCGTGCGAGCCGCCATCATATTTAACTAATTTAGCATTCGGCACACGTTTTGCGATAACCACCGATGATTGCGGATTGATTATACTATCAGCATTGCCGGTAATTACTAGCGTTGGTACTTTAATGAATTTTAATCTGTCAATTGTATCATGTTTCCATATTGCATTGATCTGATTTGCGATACCGGAACAATCCATCTTTTTTACCGCCAGTTTTATTACAGATGAAAGAATCACCTTATATATCTTTTTATTAAAAGCCAGTTCCGCCATGGCAATGACAATATTTTTAGCAGGTATGCTTAATAAATCGGTATATGAGTAATTCCCTACATATCCCAACCTTCTCGGCAATGCATCGGAGATACCTGCCGGATCAGATCTTTTTGCAAAAGTACAACCCAATATAAGCTTGTTTATTTTCTCCGGATAGTTGATTGCCAGTTCCTGCGCAATCATCCCACCCATCGATATCCCCAGTACATGCGCTTTCTCAATTCCCAGATGTTCCATTAAACCGGCCGCATCATCCGCCATAGTCCTTATAGAATAAGGTTCTATTGGCTTATCGCTATCCCCGCACCCTCTGTTATCAAAAGTTATTACCCGGAAATGCTTCTTAAAAACACGTGTTTGGAAGTACCAAGCCCTTAATGAAGAAGCCACACCCATTATCATAATCAGAGGTTCTCCGGAACCTTCAATTTTGTAGTTAACATTAATTCCGTTAACTAGCGCCTTAGGCATTTTCGCCTCCAATTATCTTAATATTGCATACATTATATACTATTTACCTGCACATAATTAAGATAAACTTGCTTATTCTGAATTATTATTTTTATATTTATAGATTTGCCAATTCTCTAAATTGAAGAATTTTGCGTTTTATATTATTATATTAGACAATTGTGTTTTTATTTATAAAATAGCCATTATATAAATAAGCACTCCTATATTATATTTAAAGGGGGATAATCAAAGGCAACTGGTATGAGTAAAATCAATTCTTTTTTTGACCCGAAAAGTGTTGCCCTGGTAGGAGCTTCCAATCGTCCCGGAGCAATCGGGAATATTGTATTAGAAA
>DIKD01000089.1 GCA_002421585.1 Dehalococcoidia bacterium UBA5627 | reverse complement strand
GTCAGCTACGGGGTGGTGGCAAAACAGGCAGGCGGGGCAATCGTAATAACCGCCAGCCATAACCCCGGCAAATGGAACGGTTTCAAAATCAAATCGGAAGACGGCGCCAGCGCACCGACGGAAGTTATCTCCGAAATCGAAAGGAATGTCCAAACAGTTATCGAATCCGGAAAAATAAACTGCCTTGCGCTGCCGGAAGCAATTGATAAAGGACTGGTTGAATATATCGACCTTTATCCTGTCTATCAGGCTCAAATTGCCCGGTTGGTAGACCTGGACGGGCTGAAAAATAAAAGACTTAAAATAGCCGTTGATTCGATGTTCGGGGCAGGCGCCGGTTACTTTAAGGCACTGCTGAAAGACAGCGCATTCGAGATTGTTGAAATAAACGACCAACCCAACCCGGCATTCCCCGGAATAAAACAACCCGAACCGATAGCAGTAAATCTTTCAGGTCTTTCGGAGCTTATAAAAAACAGCAAAGCCGACGCAGGATTGGCAACGGACGGCGATGCCGACCGCATCGGTATTATGGACGAAAACGGCAATTTCTTGACCCAATTACAGGTATATGCCCTCTTAGCACTATACCTGCTGGAGGTTAGGTGTGAGCGCGGAGCCATTATAAAGACAATTACCACCACTTCCATGCTGGATAAACTGGGGCGGATTTATGATGTGCCTGTTTATGAAACCAAGGTCGGCTTTAAATACGTGGCTCCCTTAATGCTTGAGCACGATGCTATGATTGGCGGGGAGGAGAGCGGCGGATACGGTTTGAGAGGTCATGTCCCCGAACGCGATGCCCTGCTGGCAGGCCTGTGCTTTTTGGATTTGATGATTAAAACAGGCAAGAAGCCTTCGCAGTTACTCAAGGATTTATATGACAAGGTCGGAGAACACTATTATGACCGGGTGGATATTGAATTTGACGAAGAGAAAAGGGAAACCATTACCGGCCGCGTTAAAAACAGCCACCCGAAAACCATAGACGGTGTGGAAGTTGCAAAAGAGGACACTATCGATGGCTTCAGGTATATCTTATCGGACGGCACCTGGCTGTTAATCCGCTTTTCGGGGACCGAACCGCTGCTGCGTATTTATACCGAAAGCGATAGCCGCGAAAGAGTTAAAAGACTGCTTGAATTCGGCAAAAAACTAACCGGAGTATAGCTTCATGATAGATTTAAACGATTTAAATGTATATACAGAATATGACCTTGAAAAAATGATTAACCATCTTAATGGTTTTCCTGAGCTTTGCCGCGAGGCATGGCGCAAGGCAATGCTTATAGAACTGCCGGAAGACTATGCCGACGTTGACCGCGTCATGATCCTCGGAATGGGTGGCTCGGCGATTGGGGGAGACCTTATTTCGCGGCTTATTCTGAACGAAGCCAAAATACCGATGACGGTAAACCGCAGTTATAATCTACCGAAATATGTGGATAATAAAACACTTTTTATTGCATGCAGCTATTCAGGATACACAGAGGAAACACTTTCCGCTCTTTCGCAGGCTTTTGACTTGAATGCCAAATGCATGGTTATTTCTACCGGCGGCAAACTTCAGGAGATTGCCGAAGAAAGGAATCTGCCACTATTTACCTTTGATTACGATGCCCAACCCCGCGCCACCCTGCCATTCGGCTTTATGGCGGTATTCTGTACGCTTCAGAGATTAGGAATAATCGGTGATAAATCAGCCGACATTGCCGAGACAATCAAGATACTGGAACAGTTGACAGAACAGTTGGATATCACTGTGCCGGTAGAGAAAAACCATGCCAAGCAAATGGCGCAAAAGCTTTACGGCAAGTTCATATTTATTTACGGCGCCGAGATTACCTCTGAAATCGCCTACCGCTGGAAAACTCAGTTCAACGAAAACAGCAAAAACTGGGCAGCCAATGAATCCTTTTCGGAATTGAATCACAATACTATCGTAGGCTACCGGTTCCCGACCGATTTTGCGGCAGATGCATGGATTATCCTGCTGCGCTCTTCGCTTATATCAGAACCTATTCTTAAGCGTTATCAGGCAACCTGCCGCGTGTTTGAGGAATATAAAATTAAATACAGTATCGTGGATATCGGCGGGGAGAGTGCTTTGTCACAGATGCTAAGCCTGGTGCTTTTGGGAGATTACATCAGCTACTATCTGGCGATTTTAAACGGTGTAGACCCCACCCCGATTGAGACCATCGATAAACTCAAGTACGAACTCAGGAGAAACCAGGGCTGAGCCATTATACGCTCGCTTTCTTTACTGACCGGACAAACCGGCTTCGCTATGTAAATAAATACGCCTATTGCGAGAAGTACCCCTATACTGTCATCCTGAAGCCACAAGGGGTGACTGAAGGATCCGGGGAGTGGGGAGAAACAGCAAGCAGGCTGCCTTAGCATCACGGTGGTATTCTTTAATAAACACCCTGCCCAAGATGCTTCGTCCCGACCTGTCGGGATTCCAGCATGACAGTCAGGCCGTAGGGGCGACCAATGGTCGCCCGCACATAGCGGACGGGCAATGCCCGTCCCTACAATTCACAACATATTAATCGATAGAGTTTTTATCAATTATGAGTACTATGGATAATAAATTGAAGCCGTTATGGTTCGACAGGCTCACCACGAACGGCTTTTATTACGGGACTCACGATGTTTGCCTTTTCATGCGTGCATTCTTTTAGAATAATGTGATTCCAATTTAATAATTAAAACAATTATTGCATTTATTAGCTGGGCCACCATTTAGGTGGAACGGATAATCCTTTTGTGATAGTGATCCAATTGTATTCATCTAAGAACTTTGCCATAGTCTTCCGAAGTGTACAATCTAGCTTTTGGCAAAGAAATGCCTCCAAAGTGTCTGTAGAATGTTTACTTTTAAAATCAACCATGAGTTCTTGCACCATTTTGTTCATCTTAGACAAGAACACTATGTACCCTTTTGCCTTGGCATCAACATGGTAATGGCTCAAGATTGGGTTATCCCACATGACAAACAGTGACGGCTGTAAGATATGTAGCGTTTTTGCTATGGCGGTAGGACCGAAATGTGGAATTTTATCAATTCGGCTATAAATATCCTGAATTTCATCATTTTGTGTCGCTGAACTGTTATTAAAATCAAAAATACTTAAACTTTTTAGGTCATTTAATGATTGTTGCGATTGTACCAAGACTTCCCTCAATTTTAAAGCAATCTGATCATCACCTTTAATCCGACACTTCCATAGATTTAGAAAACCAATCACTTTATTTTGGATATCCTCAACTTTAAGTTGGTTTGGCTGGCTCCGAAGGTCTCTAAGAAACTCAGCTTCACTCATAAGATTGATATAGTCTAAATCGCTTCCTTTGTTGCCCTTTAAGTCGTCCTTATATGAAACTGCCCAATATAGGAATATAGCCCACTGAAACTCATTGAAATTTGTCAACACATGCCTCCTCACATAATATTGCTTTGCGGTAGTCTGGTTCGATTATACATCTTAATACATCGAGATGTCTGCCTTTCCAAGCTTGCATTGGAGTTTAATATATTATTTTCAGCTATCGAGGATATAAGAAGAAATTATATAAAATGAATGATACAATACGCCAAAGCATGAAAAGCAAGTTTCAGATAAAAAGCGTTAACTCTTGGTTTGGGGTATACGCCCATCGTAATTCAGAAGCAGCATTGCCAATAATGTATGCGATGGCTTGTATAGAAATCGTTGTTAATGAATCAGAGAAAGCAAAAGAAATATATAACCAAATAATTAACAAAAACAAAAAGGCCGCAAAGTGTGTAGCCTTGCAGCCTTCTCTCTTTTAAATATAATCGCAGGATATTAACGCTTGGTATACTGAGGCGCTTTGCGGGCGCGTTTAAGACCGGGTTTCTTCCTTTCTTTAGCACGCGGGTCGCGCGTCAGAAGTCCGTCCCCTCTTAATGCCGGCTTAAATTTCTCGTCTTCCTTTAACAGGGCGCGCGCAATACCGTGGGATACTGCTCCAGCCTGTCCGGAGATACCTCCGCCGTTTACAATTATGGAAACATCGAATTTACCCATGGTTTCGGTAACCATAAATGGTTTTGTGATAGCCTCACGATGCTGAAGGCTTACAAACCTTTGTTCGTACGGCATTCCATTTATCAATATTTCTCCGCTTCCGGGCATAATTCTTACCTGAGCGACGGCTGTTTTACGCCTGCCTGTTCCCTGCGAATAAGTCTTCTTTTTCAAAGTTCCCCTCACACACTATAAAGCAAATTATTTTTTGTCAGCTACCTGACCTGCATGGGGATGGCTATCCCCTACATATACCTTCAATTTTTTTATCATGCTGTTGCCGAGGCGGTTACGCGGTAACATCCCTTTAACAGCATGCTCTATTACAAATTCCGGCTTGGTTTTCATCATTACGTCCAGCGAAGTGGTCTTAAAACCACCGGGATAACCGGAATGGCGGTAGTAGAACTTGCCGGTTCCTTTGTTGCCGCTGGTGCGAATTTTCTCTGCGTTGATGATAACCACATAATCACCGGTATCTATATTACGGGTGAACATTGCTTTGTTCTTACCCATAAGTAAACGGGCAACCTCTGTAGCCAGGCGACCCAGCACCTGGTCTGTGGCATCGATAACATGCCATTCCCTCTTAATATCCGAAGCTTTTACACTATATGTTTTCACTATTCTCTTCCCCTAAGGATTTATTATAATTAACTTTAATAAGACACAACCCCTTAGCAGGTGCCGCAGGACCGGCCAAACCAAGTTTTCTCGCTAACATTATACTACGAAACTCTTCCTCAGTCATCTTCCCCTGCCCCACCCTGATAAGAGTTCCGATAGTGTTACGCACCTGGTGCGGCAGGAAAGAGTTGGCTTTTATGTTAAAAACAACCATCTCTTCTTCCCTGACAAAACAGGCTTTGTAAACACGCCGTATGGTACTTTTTAATTCCACTCCCAGGTTACTGGTAAAAGAAGCGAAATCGTGCTCGCCGACAAGCTGCCCCGCTGCGCTGTTCATCGCTTCCATATCCAGCTCTCCGCTTACCAGAAAAGAATAATCCTCCCAAAGCGGAGACCTCACCCGGCTATTCAAGATATAATATTTATATTCCCGGCTTACAGCCTTTCTTCTAACGTTGAATGAATCTTCAACCCTGTAAGCCGCCTTAACTGCAATGTCAACCGGCAGATAATAATTCAAGCCGCTTACAAACCGGTCTGACGCTACTAACGATGTAGTTTTAAAGCTTACTACCTGTCCGGCAGCGTGTACCCCGCTATCGGTTCTGCTGGCCGATGCCACTCTTGTTTTTTTCCCGGTTAAACGGTACAACGCCCGTTCAAGTTCACCTTGTATGGTGGGAAGCTTCGTCTGTAACTGGAAACCGCAATAATTGCTTCCCTTATATTCGACAATCAGAAC
>DIKD01000032.1 GCA_002421585.1 Dehalococcoidia bacterium UBA5627 | reverse complement strand
ATATTCCCATAAGGGGTCGCGCGGGCTGCCGTGTACCAGCATAAAATCTTCGCGCTCGATAACCTCGGGTAAATTGTTGAGATATTCGATATCTTCGGGGGTAAGAACATGCTCCGTCCAAAGGCAGGCGGTGGCTGCCTCGGGGTTTAAAAGATAGCGGGCATCCATTTTGCCGCTGCAAAACACATCGTGGTTTCCGCAAACCGCAATATGTTTTCGGCTGCGCAGTAATTTTATGCATTCGGAAGGGTCCGGTCCGTAGCCGACGATATCCCCTAAAACCCATAACTCTTCGATACTGCCGCGCCGCTCGATATCCTCCAGCACCGCATTCAGGGCTTCCAGGTTGGAATGGATATCGGCTAACAATGCGTATTTCATAACAGCAATATCATACCATAATAACAGGGCGGTGCTGAATACTTTGGCACTTTTTTAATTGACCCTTCAAAGCTATTTGTGCTACACTTATGGCAAGCATATGGAAATTAACTGGCTGGGTCATTCGTGTTTTAAAATCAAGGGAAAGCAGGCGACTGTCATCACAGACCCCTACTCCCCCGATACCGGCTATACTCTCGGAAAACAGAACGCCACCATTGTTACCTTAAGCCACCAACACCTCGGGCATTCCTGCATTACAGGCATTAACGGCGAACCTCATATAGTAAGCGGACCCGGTGAATACGAAATCAGCAACGTTTTGATTATCGGGCTGGCTTCATATCACGACAATGAAAAGGGCGCAGTCAGGGGTAAAAACACTATCTATTTAATCGAAATGGATGATATAAGCATCTGCCATCTGGGAGACCTGGGGCATTCTTTAACCGAAGCCCAGACCGAAGAACTGGGCAATGTAGATATACTAATGCTGCCTGTCGGCGGTTTTTCAACCATAAATGCCGCAACTGCGGCATCCGTTGTGCGCCAAATCGAACCTAAAATCGTATTGCCGATGCACTACGGGACCCCTTCTCTTAACCGTGAACTCGACCCGGTAGAAAAGTTCTTAAAGGAAATCGGAACGCACGATATCACGCCTCAACCCAAGCTGACAATTACCAAAAACAATCTTCCGCTGGTGATGCAGGTTACCCTGCTCGAACTCTAACCCCATCTGTTTTAAAGACCACTATTATTTACTATCGTTTTTTATGACTATTATCAGTATAACTGCCAGCAGCACAACTATCAGTAAAGCCATAAATCCAAACGAGTAATAAAGCCAATACGGAATAACAGCGCTCTGCTCTACAGGTAAAATTGTTTGCTGTGTTTGAGTAACGGTTAACGTTTGATATTGAGTGGATACCGCGGTTGTAACCTTCTCGACAGTTTTATAAGAGGTCAGCGTTTGCGTTGGCTGAGGTTGAACGGTGTCGGTGCTTACCGGCGTTTGGGTGATATCACTAGCTCCGGTAGAAAACACGCCCACGCCACTCCAGCCACCGGTCACATCTGCATTTACCGCCCTCACGCGCCAGTAATAGGTGGTGTTATACGCAAAATTATCAGTATTCTGCCAGGCATTAACAGGCAAGGCGGCAGCGTCAGCCAAGCGTATTACGGGAGAGGAGAAATCGTGCCCGATCGATATCTCCACCTCATAGCTATGTGCTCCCTCGACCGCTGTCCACTGGAACATCGCATTCACAGGTATGTTTACGGCTCCGGCTGAGGGAGATACCAGTACGGGAGCATCCGGTTCTATTATTGCCTGCGTATTAAAAGACCATATTTCCGACCATGGGCTCAATAGCGGTGAAATAGCCCTGATGCGCCAGTAGTATACATCGTCTGTTTCCGGCAAATCCAGCTTAACCGAACCGGCAGTGGTGGTATCTTCCGCTATAATCGATGACGGGAAAAAGTTCGGGTTGTCGCTTAACTGCCAGCGGTAACTGCCGGCTCCCTCCTGCGCCTCCCAATCCAGTAAAATACCCTTAATTTCATCACCGGAGGCAACCCCTTTGACTATACTATTATCTGCCGGAGATATCAGGCTAATCTGCTCCGAAAGTGTATCCTTGAAAAAAAGAAGAGCGTTACGTGTCGTATCGATAGACCAAACCGTATTACCCCTCAAGCCTATGCCGGTCAGCGTGGTATCGTCATATAAACCATTACTGAATGTTTCGAAGAAATGAGCGGATGCGGGGTTTATGCAGCGCTCTATGCCACCCCCGGCGCCAACCTGCTGAAAATTCGCGGAATACAATACACCGTTTCCGGACACTACTAAATTACCGACCATTGCACCCGACGGCAGTGTGCTGTCGATAGATTTCCACACACTACTTTCTCCGATAACGAAACGGTAAATACCGTTGCCCGGCATACCACCGGCGGCATAAACAGTATTATTAACCCCGTAAGCGGCATCGAAAGCCACGCTGACGCTGCCGGCAAGCGCGGAAGAGATATTACCCAGCGGAGAAAATGTAATCCCCTCATCGGTAGATATGTAAACGCCGCCATTACAGTTGCCTGCCAGCACGGCTCTGTCGGAAAGATAGTTCGGGGACAGCGCGATTGATGTCAGCGATTGGTTGCCGACGGTCGATTTATACTTGTAACGGGCGCCGCTGTCAACAGTTCGGTAAAGCAATGCATTACTGCCGTCGAAGCCGGCGATACAAAAAGAAGTATCATCTATTATTTCCCAGCAGTCGACCGCAAACGGCATACTCCTTGTGATAAAGCTTTGCCCGTTGTCATCGGATTTCCAGAGCGTCGCATTGCCGTTTTCGCTGCCGCACATATAGAGCACGTTGCTTTCAACTTCGTACTGCGGAGAAAGAGCGATTTTATCTATAACTGTAGAGACGGATGGGTCGCCCGAAAATACTCTTTGCCAGCTTTCGCAGCCGTCGGTTGAGCGCCAGACACTGTATTCGTTTCCCCAGCCAAGCAAAAATACCGTTCGGTCATTATCATAATCGGGGGAAACAGCCGCTTCGATGACAATATCCGGCGTTGTGTCTATCAGCCCGCACTGGTTCCAGTTTATGCCGTAATCATAACTTACCGAGAAAGCGCTTCCGCTTCCACCGGTTGCAGAGTAGGCTCTCCCGCTATTTTTATAATCGGCGGACATCAGCACATCCGTTACCTGCCCGCCGGTAGGTGACTTCTTGCTTTGCTGCCAGCTGTTTCCGTTATCGGAGCTTATATAGATATGGCTGCTTGAGGAAGCGCCTGCCATCATATGCATATCTCCGAGACTGCCGCAGATACCGAATCCTTTTATATCGATGCTGTTCTGCCCGTATGATGAAGCGACATCCAGGTCTTCAGAAATCGACTGCTCGGGATTATGCCTGCCGTAAACAGCATATACATCACCATTGTTTGTTCCGGTATTAACGGCTGTATATAGAACACAGTTTCCGCCGGTTAAATCCGAACTGTAATTATCCGGAAAGGCTATTTTAGCTGTTTCGATTTCCGCAAGCGGATTGCCTGTCTTCCCATCTTTCAACTCGGCATTTGCAATGCTTCCTGCCCAATTGCCGCTTCCCACCTTCCACGTAACGAAGGTATGCGTTTCATCACTTGCCAGTGCGACTATACAATTATCCTCTGAAAACTGCGGGGAGAAAGCCACAGAATACACATCACAGCCCGCCAGCCCCAAATCCTGCCACTGCATAAGCACATCGCCATAAATTACATATAAGCCGCCGAATTGTCCGTTATTTTGGTTTTTAGTCCCGACAAGTATGGCGTAACTGCCGTTATAAGGGGAAACATCAATCGAGCTGATAACAGTATCCGGGTCTGTAAGACGGCTCGATAAAGAGGCAACAACCATATTAGTGTCGTTAATGCATTTATAAACCTGATAAGCAGTCGCGCTGTAAAGCGTATCATCATCTGCAATAACCATGTCTGTAATGGTATCGCCACCACTTCCTATTGCCTGCCAGCTTTTGCCGTCGTCAAGTGACTTGTAGAGATTTGAAGACAATCCGATTGCTCCGGCATAGATAATACCTGTACTGTCTGAAGCGAGGCAGGTAATATCCGAACCGTCGGCAAGCAGCCAGCCATGTTCGGCTCCCTGCCCCGGAATGTTCGCCGTTTGCCAACTGGTGGCATTGGATGCGCTTTCGATAATACCGATTTCGTTATCCGGAAGGATAACAAATATAGTCAACGAAGCTATCAGGCATAGAAGTAGTCTTTTTAATGACATCGCGCTATTTTATAACACACATTCAATCAGAGTCAAAAATTATATTACAAAACTGTCATGCTAAGTTCGTGAGGAATGAATTACCACTTCGCGGTTCTCTACCTTTCGTAAAGTGAGATCAAGAGGGATTTTAATTGTCATGCTGAATTCGTGAGGGACGAATGAAGCATCCGGGGTGGGGCGGTTAT
>DIKD01000101.1 GCA_002421585.1 Dehalococcoidia bacterium UBA5627 | reverse complement strand
AAGGAGAGCGTCTTCTTCCATTATCGGGCTTTCGCAGATTACAATGCCGCTGACATTATAGTCTTTTAAGACCTGCAGTAATTCCACGTACTTCATATCGGCATATTCAAAAGGCAGATGCCTTTTTTCGCCTTTAGCGGTGTACTCGATGCCGGAAACATGAATATGCATATTATCCAGAGCCTCTTTACCCAATATTGCTGATATCTCATCGAGTACGGAAGCAAACTCTTTATATGAATTATAGGCTCCGGTGCGGGCGTGCCAGTGGGCGAAATCGACGCAGGGCATTGCATTAGTCAATTCGGAGCACAGGCTGGCAATCTCTTTAATGGTCCCGAATTGGCTGACCTTGCCGCTGACCTCAGGCCTCAAGGTAATGTCTATTCCTTTTTCATCCATTTTCTCCAACACTTCCGATAGCGCGGTTTTAACTGTTTGGGATGCCTGTTCCGATGTGTCTCCCATGTAGTAAGAGGGGTGAAAGACGACGCTTTTCGCTCCGCATATATAGGCAATCTCGGCGGCGGTGAACAGGTAGCTCTGGCTGATTCTGATTTTTTGCGGTTCTCTGGCATTGAAATTAAGGGCGTAGGGGGCATGCGCCGACAATGCTATCCCCGCATCTTTTGCAAATTTTCCGACCTTTTCAGCATCGGGCTTTTTCAGGTAAACCTGGTTTACGAATTCCAACTCCATGCAATCCAGCCCCAACTCAGCCACCTGTTGAATCCCTTTGATGGTCTGCAGTTCGCCGCTGGCAGCGGGGGGAGTGCTTAACGGAATGCCGGCTGTGCCGAATAGCAATTTAGACATAATATTAAGTATAACATATCGGGGTAGGAAAACTGGAAGTTTTGATGTTGTCTGTTGATTTAGTACGTATACAATTTTACGTAAATGCAAGTTTGCTGGAGTAAGGATAGACAATATTTGATATAAATCCCCTTTGATTCCCCTTTTCCAAAGTGGAAGAATACGTATTTTCTAGCTGTAAGCAATTAATAAAAAAGACAAAACATCATAGTCATTTCTCCCTTTGCAAAGGGAGAGTGAGAGGGATTTTAGAGGCATTCGGGATGATTAACAGATGGTAGGAGATATTGTTTAACTTTCCTTTCGAAAAACCAGTCATAATAGTGGTGTTATACAATTTCCGCTCGACCTGAATATCGATATTTCGGAAAGGGTTTCGGTGTGGAAGCAAACGGGATCGACCAATATAAATACTGACCGTCGCTACAGGGGTTGTTTCCTTTATGTTATAATAATTGCACGATATCAATATATTATTGGAGGCTACAACTGGAAGGTATAGATTTAGCACGAAAAATAGTAGAAATCGCCAGCGACAAGCAGGCGATTGACATAAGTTTACTGGATGTAAAGTCGATATGCAATTTTGCGGATTACTTCGTACTTTGCAGTTGCGATGCCGACCGGCAGATAGATGCTTTGGCAGAAGAGATAACACGCGTTATGAAGCAGGAAAACGTCTACCCTTTGCATCGTGAAGGAACCCCAGAATCGGGGTGGGTGCTGATTGATTATAACGATGTCATCGTTCACATACTCTCTCCCCAAGAGAGAGAGTATTACAGACTGGATGAGCTTTGGAAGCAGGCGAATCCTGTAGTGCGTATTCAGTAATTCTAAAAGCTAAACAGCTCGTCTTTTTGGAAGAAGAGATCGATTTCCTTCTTTGCCGTTTCTGCCGAATCGGAGCCGTGAATCGAGTTGTGCTCGATATCTATCCCGAGGTCACCCCTGATGGTACCTTTTTCCGCTTTGGCAGGGTCGGTGGTTCCCATTATCTTGCGTATCAGGTCGATGGCACCTTCTCCTTCGAATACGGCGGCAACGATTGGGGCAGAGCTGATATAACCGGTCAGACTCTTAAAAAACGGTTTGTCTTTATGTGGGGCGTAGTGCCTTTCAGCCAGCGCCATATCCATATGCAGCATTTTAATGCCGATAAGCGTCAGTCCTTCCTCCTCGATACGCTTGATGATTTCCCCCGACAATCCTCTTTCCATAGCGTCGGGTTTAATAAGAATCAGTGATTTCTCTACCATTTCATTCCTTCTTTTCTAATTATTATTGTATTATTTATCTGTCTATTATTCTATATTTACAAGGTATTTATCAACTTTGCCAAATAGTCTTACATTTCATCAGCCGTTAAAGGCGCCATATTCTTATGCTGAGTGATGGGTGGTTTTTTTAAGTATATCGGTTGCAAAGCGGCTGCATTATCGCAAGTGCCTGTTTTTAGCTTGATATATCCCAGTTCGGCAAGAAATCCGCAGCGGCGCAAGCGGGCGGATGGCGGGGGTATTACAGCTTTTTCTCCCAGTTCTTGTGTTAGCTCATCGATAGCAGACTGCGTGAGTTCTCCGCAAAATATAGTTCGCGTCTCCGTTTCCCGGCATAACTTGGCAATAGTCGTGATATATTCCGCTTTGGTTTTTTGCCAAATGCCGTCTATCTGCTGAAATAACGCCGCCGCCACTTCGCTTCTGCCGGCATTTATTACCGGGCATATCGGCAGTTTGGTATAACTGTGAGGGTATGCGCTCATCTCAAGGGTACCTATACCCACTATCGGCACATCCAGGCTGAAAGCGATTCCCTTGGCTGTGCTTACTCCTACACGCAGTCCGTTAAAACTGCCGGGGCCTATTGCCACGACGATACCTTTGATATCTTCGAACTTGACTCTTGCATTTTCCAAAAGTTGTGTCATGCGCGGCATCAGTTCGACGGAGTGGTTCTGTCCGCAACTCCATAGATGCTCTGCCAATATGTTCAATTCATCCGCTATGGCGATTCCCGCCGTATCTGTCGATGTATCTATGGCTAAGTGCATATCTTACTCCGTTTGGTTTTCAATTTTCTCAAGCAGTTCAAGGTATCTCTGTCCGTAAGCTTTAAATAGAAATTGACGCTCAGTGTCGCCTTTATAAACGATCTCGATTGAGAGGTGTTCGTCCGGAAACAGTGGCATTCCCTTGTTTGCCCATTCAATCGCACAAATACCTTTTCCGTACAGGTAATCGTCGAGCCCGAGCTCGGCAATTTCCTCGATATTGTCCAGCCTGTAAAGGTCCATATGGTACAGTGTCAAGCGGCCGTATAGTTCCCGCACCAGTACAAAAGAAGGGCTATGTGTGTATTCGTCAATTCCCAGTCCGTAGGCAATTCCCTGTGTCAGGCAGGTCTTTCCCGCTCCGAGTACGCCGCTTAGCAGAAAGATATCTCCCGGCATCGCCAGTTCCCCGATTTTTCTGCCCAAACTTATGGTATCGTCGGAGCTGTGGCTCATTAAATACAATTCTTTCACCGGATTATTAACCAAAATGATTCCAGCCTTTACCGGACGATTTATATATCTTCTCCGAACCATCTAACAAGATTACCTGATGGTTATCATCGGCAACAATTTTTCCGATTACCGTTACCGGGCAATCCAACTGTTTTTTAATGTCTTCCATTATATCGTGACCGGCAGTAAACAGCAGTTCATAATCTTCACCACCCGAAAGCGCCATATCGAGAGCATTATCACAGAAAGCCGTTTTTACAGCCGGGTGAACCGGTACGGTATCGACATTTAACACTGCCCCGACACGGCTTGCCCTGCAAATATGAGCCAGGTCTGAGGTTAATCCATCGCTGATATCCATAGCGCATTTTACGCCGCCTGCTGCCAGTTTCTTTCCCTCTCTGATTCTGGGGGAGGGTTTATTAAGCGCATTTATCAACGGAGCTTTCAGTTCGTTCGAAAAGGGCAGGTTTTTCTTTGTTATTTGCAGTCCGCCGGCTGCTGCCCCGAGAAATCCGGTAACGGCTATTTCATCACCGGGCATCGCGGCGGAGCGTGTTAACATAATACTGGGGTCTTCCACCACACCGTATACAATAGAATCAATAAACAGCACCGGAGCCTTACTGATATTGCCTCCGATTACTTTAACGTTGTATTTTTGCCCCAGCTCCAGTATTCCCTTATAAAGTTCTGCTACGTCTTCGACATTAGTCTTTTGGGGTAAAGCCAGTGAGAAGAGGGCATATTTCGGTATTCCTCCCATAGCGGCAATATCACTTAAACTTACGGCAAGTGCTTTCCATCCCAGTTCCTGCCAGCTTATTTTATCCAGGTTAAAGTGAATATTCTCTACAAGGCAGTCTACCGTTGTCAGATTAACCGCAGCATCACTTTGCCATGCGGCGGTATCGTCGCCGGCATCTATAAGAATATTCGGGTCTGATTCCGGGTCGTCTTGTTTTATCAGGTCGACAAGCGTATCGATTAATCCGAATTCGCCCAGCTCGCTTATCTTCATATCGCAATTATAACACGTGCCAATATGTGCCACAAAAATAAAAATATTTTCCAATTAATATAAAAATAACCGTTTGGGGCTTGAAAAAGGGCTTGACGTCAATGGTAAAATAGATAGTAGGGGTTTACGGGATAGGGATTCCCCGTTTTCTTTTCTCTGTGAAATTATTAGTATAGGAGATAAGTTTAAGGGCAGTTTGTTATTATAATTTATTGCGCTTGAGTTTCTCGGCATATTTAGTCTTTTAAGAGTTTGTCGATATATTTATACGGAATTGTTGGTGTGTATTTTCTTTAATGTTTCCGCACTTTATCCTTTATACAACCGGTGTTGCGTTTATGGTTGTCTTGGGAGCCTGATTCTGCTGTAAGTATTACCGTAACTTGATGCCGGTTTTCTCGTTATTAATGTATCGTTTGTTGGTGCTTTGTTATTTTTGCCTGATAGGAGAAGTAGGGTTTGATTTATAATAATTCTGATTTTGTTTTTAAGGCACCCTCGGTGTTGTCGAGGGCTCGCCGCGTGCTGATAAAACCGATGGCAGGTTATCCGGTTTCATATCCGGTAACTACCAGCCGTGAAATGATGGCTACAATTATCAAAGGGATAAGGAAGGTAACCGATGCCGACATCCTGATACTGGACGGGACCCCCAACGGCGGGCCGATTTCCCCGATTTACCAATCACTGGGTTATGATTTTGCCAGGATAATCACGCTTGATGTCAATGATTGTGTCTGGGTGGAGGTTGATAATCCGCTTACCAAACCGCTGGCGGTGCCCACATTCTGGATTCCGAATGTGGTTTTATCGAGCGATTATCTGATATCCGTATCTCCCTTAAAGGTAGTCGATGGTTTCGGACATTTAAGTATTATGAATCTGTTAAGTCTGCTGCCAAGCAAGAAATACGGCACCGGTGGTGGCTGGGAAGACCTCTACAGACTGGGAATCGAAAAGGTAATCACCGACCTCTACTTCACGATGCCGTTTGACTTGGGAATAATCGAAGCGCGTCAAAAATTTATTACCAAAGACGAGCCGGCAAAGGGCGAAATAGAAGAGTGCGGAAAGATATTTATGGGAGACCTCTATAAAATCGATCTCGAAGTATCGCAGACACTCGGTATAAAAACAAATTATCTGGACCTGATTAAAGAATCGATGGCTGAATTCGATTTATAAATAGCGAGTCGATTGGTGTTGTTGACTGCAAGAGTGTTTTGTAATCATCTGTACGATTCAGGATTGGAAACAGCGGGGGAGTGTATCAGTATTTGATATCGAAGCCGTTATAACTGTCGGTATAATCCCCGTAGCCGGTTGTAATTTCCTCCACAACTGCTCCCGTGTGGCCTGTTCTAAGCTGGCTGACAAGCTTCTCCAGTGATGTCTTTTCTCCTTCGGCATAAACCTCAACGGTCCTGCCGTCCGAAAGGTTTTTAACGTATCCCGATAAAGCAAGTTCTGCCGCTTTGCGGCAGGTAAAATCCCTAAAATATACCCCCTGGACACGCCCGCGTACAATTACTCTTACCGAAGCTTTATCAGCCATCCTGTTCATATTATTTAGAAAGTTCTAATCTTCCTCCGTTTCCTTTCTTTTCTTTTTCTTGACTACCTCGACTGCCGGCGGTTGTTCCAGTATTTCGGAGACACTGGCTTTCTTGGCATTCTTTTTGGGTTTTTTGGTTTCGTGGTGTTGAATATCTCGCTTACCCATATATATCCTCCTGAGTTTATAATATTAACCTGTTTTAAAAAAAGTTTAGCAAAGCATGTTGTGACTGTAAAGTTATTTCAGCTTTTCGAGCGCTGCTTTTGCGGCTTCGGTTTCGGCAATTTTTTTACTTTTACCGCTTCCTCTACCCAGCAGGGTTTCCCTCACTTTGACCTCAGCCGTAAAAACCCGTTTATGGTCGGGGCCTGTCTCTTCAACTATATAGTATACAGGAGTCTCTTTAGCTTCACCCTTGCGGGCTTGAAATATTTGCTGCAGTCGTGATTTAAAATCGACGCAGTTTCCTTGCTCGCCCGGATTTTCTATTTCTGCCTCGAACAGCTTTAAAAGAAAACCACGCGTAGTTTCCAATCCCTTATCGAGATATACAGCTGCTAACAGCGCCTCAAGTGCGCCCGCAAGATTGGCATCTTTATTACGCCCCCCGCTGGCTTCTTCTCCTTTGCCCAACAATATACAATTCCCCAAATCGATTTTTTTTGCGATTTCTGCCAGTGTTGTAGTACAGACCAGTGATGCTCTGAATCCTGTAAGTTCCCCTTCGGCATGTTCGGGAAATTTCAAATACAAGTGCTCGGCAATTATCATGCCCAGTATGGCATCTCCCAGAAACTCCAGCCTTTCGTTGGATTCGGGTGCTATCGCCGGATACTCGTTGACATAGGAACTATGCGTTATTGCCAGCTTAAGCAGGGCTTCATTCTTAAATTCGATGCCGATGCGTTTCTTTATATCTTTCAGACTGTTCAATTTTTTCCCCTAAGAAATAATATAGCACAAATCGAGGAACATTTGTCCATACTCCGGTGGGGTAATGTGGCATTTAAGAAATGGCTGAATTAACGGTAAGCAAAAACGTTGTCTTGAAAAGCTCTCCGTGATATAATTTTCAGCGTACTGGGGATTAGTCTAGCGGTAGGACAGCGGACTCTGGATCCGTGAGGGGAGGTTCGAATCCTCCATCCCCAGCCATTTTTTTACTCAAGATATGTCAAGATGTTCTCTGATTGCTGTCCGCACTTCATTTTGTAATTGAACGTCTTCCAAATGCCCGAACATTCCTTCAAGCCTCTTTTTTGAAATTATTCTTATCTGGTGAACCATTATAATAGAGTCAAACGGTTGCCCCGCTTTCCCTTTGGGGAGGAACACTTCGGAAGGATATAAATGACGTTTGGTATAAGTCAGAGGTACAACTGTTACATTAGGCATTGCCTGGTTAAATTCTTCATTGCTTACTATAATTACCGGACGGATTCCTTTTTGTTCGGCTCCTGTTGCAGGATTTAGATTAGCTTCTATAGCAGCCCATTGATAAGTTTTCACCTATCCATACTCCCGGCGGTTTCGCCATCAGCAAATCTAAAGTCGGACTCCACTTGACTGATATCTTTTATAAATGCCGGGTCTTTAGCGGCTTTTTCCCATTGAACTTTTCTTGCCTGTCTTCCTAATTCCTTTAACTCCTTATCCAATGCGCGTTCAACAAATGCATTTTTGCTTGGGGCAGCCCCCTCGGACATTGCTTTATCGAGCTCAGCAAGGATTTCAGGGGATAAATTAAAGGTGGCTTTTTTAGTTTTTATACTCATTCTTTGCCTCCCGTATTGATTTCGAAGATATATAATATATTGTAGTATATACCTTCCATAATATGCAAGTAATTGCAGGAAGTGCTTATGCCTTACAGTATAATCAACGACATTATCCCCCCCCTCGGATTCTTCATTCCGACCAGTCGGGATCCAGGATGACAAACATGGGTTTTTCCAGGCCAATTAGTGTGAAATTAAATTATCTCGATGCCGGATGATGGAATCTCTGCTAATCCTGATAATTACCTCGATATTATTTAAATCCCTTTCAATTTCTCTTTGCAGAGGAAGAAGTGACTATAATGTTTTGTTCTTTTTATTATTTCCTGGGTAAAAGAAGAACATATTCTTCCACTTTGGAAAAGGGGAATCAAAGGGGATTTGCCAGGATAATGTTCTTTGCCCGCTTCGACACTTCGACAAGCTTAGTGTGAGCGGAATATTTTTGTCATGCTGAGGCAGTCTGTTTACTGTATCTCCCCACCCACCAGATCCTTCAGTCACCCCTTGTGACTTCAGGATGACAATAAAGAAACATGTAGGGGCAGGCATTGACCGTCCGCCATGTATAAGTTCAGTTCCCATCTCTGCATGCGGAGAAGGGATAAAAAAGCCGTTCGTGTTGAGTCCGGGTATATAAGCCGTTCGTGTTGAGTCCGGGTATATAAACCGTTCGTGGTGAGCTTGTCGAACCATAGCGGCGTCGATATCACCGGTCTGATTTCCGTAAAATCCTTCGACAGACTCTGGACGAACTGAAATCAGATAACGTTTAATGCTTGATAAAGGTATAATATCAAGCATTCCTATTCAAAAAATCCACCAAATCATCATAACTTATCAAACCGATGATTTCGCCGTCTCTTGCCACCGGCAACTGGTCGGCTTTTTCTTCCCGGAAAAGCTGCAGCGCTGCAATCAGACCGGCTTCAGGGGGTAGATGTCTGAGTTGGCTAATCGGAGTCATAACCTCGGTTGCTGTTTTGAAGTTCCATTGCTTTTTATCCAGGTTCCGCAGCAGGTTCATATTTACCAGCCCCAGAGTTTCGCTGCCGGAGGTCACAACCAGATAACTTTTTTTGTTATTTCTTATGTATTCGTTGTACATCTCTTCGATGCTGATGTGTGCCGGTATTTTTACATAATTTGTATTCATCAATTCGGCGACTGAATACCCCTGTAATTTCTGTTGCAATGATACCTGTCGAGAACTGCCCGAGGCGGCGCTGCTTAAAAACCAGCCGATAAAAGCCAGCCATAAACCGTTTAAGGTGTAGCCGGTAAAAAAGAGAACAATGCCGACTGCAATCATCAAATAGGCGATGATTTTGCCGATTCTGGAAACCCATTTAGTAGCTTTTTGCGGGTTTTTACCGACCTTCCATATAATAGCCCTCAATACCCTGCCGCCGTCTAAAGGAAAGCCGGGAAGCAGGTTGAATACCGCCAGTACAACGTTGGTCAATCCCAGCCAGAAGGCAATTTCGGCAACACCTTCGAAGCGGGGAGTGGGTAAAAAGAAGTAAAGAACCCAGAAGATGATTCCCAGCGCAATGCTGGTAAGCGGGCCGGCAATAGCGATTTTAAACTCTACACCGGAGCTTTCCGGTTCGCGTGAGATACTGGCAAGACCGCCAAATATAAATAGTGCTATGGATTTAACAGGGATGCCATGTCTTTGAGCCGTTATGCTGTGTCCCAGTTCGTGCGCCAGCACCGATGCGAAAAACAATAGGCTGGTAATAAGTCCGGCAGAAATTGATTGGACTAAGCTCCATTCGGGGAATACGGAAGGAAAATATGAGCCGGCAAGCGACCATGTTACCAGCAGGAATATAAAAAACCATGAGTAATCTATGTTTATCGAAATTCCCGAAAGTTTACCTATACTGAAACTGCCTTTGGACATCGAATCTCCTTGGGGATAATAGCGTTCAATACTTAAAGAATGAGTTTAGTATGTTATTAAATGTATTGTCAAAAAAAATATTTTTAAAGTCTCAGATTTTAAGAATTAAAGATATTGCATTATATCAACAAAGTATGTATAATGATGTACATAAAAAGTAGTACAAGGGATGTTATCTTTATTACATCCCCCTCTGCGTCTTCTACACCCATACTGTCTGTCTATGCTGTAAGGCTTAAGATAACCAAGTATTTAAAGGAGGAAGACAATGTACAGGAAAATTCTGGTTCCGTTGGACGGCTCGAAAACAGCCGAAGGTGTACTCCCGCATGCTAAAGCGCTGGCATATTCCATGAGTTAAATTATAAGATTTGGCCGGCAGTTTTGTAATTCAAAAAAAATGTAAAGGAGGGTCTACAAATGGATAATGGTATCGGATTGGATGTCAGGTTGCCTGTTGGGATGTCTATTGACGGAGTATTTGCTTTGATCTATATACCACAATCTGGTAAAGAGACCCATGAGATTAAAAAGCATATAGTGACTGTTGCCTGTGAGGGTGTCAGTGATTATGAACAAAATGTGAAGGAGTCAGTATATGATCCCCTGAAGAGAGTAAGGGAAGGGACTTCTTAGATTATCTTATTTATTACGTCGGAAGCTATTGGTAGAAGGATATTTAAAGGAGGAAGACAAAATGTACAAGAAGATTCTTGTCCCGTTGGACGGCTCTAAAACAGCCGAAGGGGTTCTGCCGCATGCCAAAGCGCTGGCATATTCCGAAAAGGCAGAGCTCATTCTGATTAATGTCGTGGCAAATCCCGCTTTTGAATTCGCCTTTTCCGACCCCTCGATAGCCGCACAGACCATTGCCGAGGAACAAGAACTCGGTAGTAAATATATGGCGGAAGTCGAGGAGCGCTTGAAATCAGAAGGCTACAAAGTAACCATCTTGATAAAAGGCGGCTCTGCGGCTAATACAATTTTAAAAACCGCAGAGGAAATAGGTGCGGATATTATTGCCATGTCAACTCACGGTCGCACCGGTCCGGCACACTGGATAATCGGCAGTGTTGCGGAAAAGGTGGTTCACCATTCCAAGATTCCTGTAATGCTGATTCGTTCTAATAATTAGTATTACTTTCCCCCCAATTTGAAAAATTTTAAATCGAGAGGAAAAAAATGAATGCTCTAGCAGAATCGACAAAAAATGGTGTGCAAAGTATCCGCAAAGTAATATTTGCGTCATCTGCGGGTACGATAATCGAATGGTATGATTTTTACATTTTCGGTGCGCTGGCAACCACACTTGCCAGTAAATTCTATACCACCGGGACTCCGGCAGGTGATGTAATCGCCTGGCTGGGTACTTTTGCAGTCGGGTTTATGGTGCGTCCTTTCGGCGCCCTTTTCTTCGGTCGCATAGGCGACCTTTTCGGACGCAAATTCACGTACGTGTTAACAATAGCGATAATGGGTTCCGCCACATTCATTATCGGTTTGTTGCCCACCAAAGAAGTACTTGGCGTGTGGGCAGGTATTATATTAATAACGATCAGAATACTTCAGGGCCTGGCTCTGGGCGGACAGTATGGCGGAGCGGCAACTTTTGTTGCCGAACATGCGCCTCAGGGAAAGCGCGGTTTCTATACCAGCTGGATTCAAACTACGGCTACATTGGGTTTGTTCCTATCCCTCGGTGTGATACTGCTGGTCAGGGTTGGAATGGGAGAGGATGCTTTCAACGAGTGGGGCTGGCGTTTACCGTTTATGGTATCCATTCTACTGGTGATACTGTCGGTGTGGATTAGACAGTCTTTGCGCGAGTCGCCACTCTATCAACAAATGAAAGTAAGCAACACTATTTCAAAGAACCCTCTTAAAGAGAGTTTTACCAATCCTTACAACCTTAAATGGGTATTGATTGCACTATTCGGCGCTACTATGGGACAGGGTGTTGTGTGGTACACCGGTCAGTTCTATGCGCTGTTTTACCTGCAGCAAATCTTTGAGGTTAATCTGGTAGAATCCAATATTATTGTGGGTGTAGCCCTGGTTCTCAGCGCTCCTTTCTTCGTCTTTTTCGGCTGGCTTTCCGATAAGGTAGGCCGCAAGAAGATAATGCTGGGTGGTATGCTGTTAGCAGTCTTAACTTATTACCCGATATACGGCGCTATGGCTGCCTTTGCTCCTATAGATACAGGACAGCATTTCCTGTTTGGCTATCAGGGATATAATATGGTTGCTCTGTCGGCGCTGGTCTTCATACAGGTCATTTATGTTACCATGGTGTACGGACCTATTGCCGCTTTCCTTGTCGAATTGTTCCCGACCAAGATACGTTACACCTCTATGTCGTTCCCGTATCATATCGGTAACGGCGTCTTCGGTGGATTGGTGCCTATGATAGGTTTGGCATGGATTACCGCAACAGGTAATAATTTTGCCGGTATCTGGTATCCGATGATAATAGCCGGTATCTGCTTTGTAGTTGGCTTGATATTAGTCAAGGAAACAAATAAGGTTGATATTAGCGATGCCAGCACCTCTCTGGCAGGCATATCCGAAGCGGCAGGGAAAAAGGCAAAAGAACGATAGTATCCATATATACTGCTTTGTAAAGGGTTGGAGCCACGGTAATATTACCGTGGCTCCTTTTTGTATAGGAAAACCCCACATTAGACCTGGGGTTCAAAAGAGCTTTCAGCGATGAGGCGGAAAAAACTCCTTTTGATATAAACTAAATTGCGGTCTGAAAAACAGCAAAGAAGAAAAATCAA
>DIKD01000006.1 GCA_002421585.1 Dehalococcoidia bacterium UBA5627 | reverse complement strand
TTTAAGTACGGGGAAAATGTTGACACGGATGCTATTATTCCGGCACGCTTTTTGAATGTTTCCGAACCGTGCGAGCTTGCAAAGCATTGTATGGAAGATATAGACCTTGAATTTGTCGGTAAGGTTAATAACGGCGATATCATAGTTGCCACTACCAATTTTGGCTGTGGTTCTTCCAGAGAACATGCGCCGATAGCCATTAAAGCCTCCGGTATTTCCTGTGTTATTGCTAAAAGTTTTGCGCGCATTTTCTTCCGCAACGCCATAAATATCGGGTTACCTGTACTGGAATGCAGTGATGCTGTGGATAACACAAACAGCGGAGACATTCTGGAAGTCGACTTATCGAATGGTAAGATTAGAAATTTAAATAACGGAAAAGAGTTTATCGCTGAGCCTTATCCGGATTTTATGGCGGAATTGATTAAAGCCGGCGGACTTATCGAATACACAAGAAATAGATTGGAGAAGGGTTAAATGAAGTTTAACATTGTTGTTTTGCCCGGTGACGGCATAGGCCCCGAAATCATCGATGAATCGGTAAAAGTAATGAATACTGTCGGCAAAAAATTCGGGCATGAGTTTAATTGTGAGTACGCGCTGATAGGCGGCGTAGCTATTGATGAAGAGGGAACTGCTTTATCGCAGGAAACTATCGATAAATGCAAAAAGAGTGACGCCGTATTATTAGGCGCTGTCGGTGACCCCAGATTTGACGATCCACAGGCGCCGATTCATCCGGAAGATGGTTTACTGGCAATTCGCAAGGAACTGGGCTTATTTGCCAACCTGAGGCCTGTGCATGCCTATCCATCCTTGTTCGACCACACCAATTTCAAACCCCAGATGCTAAAGGATGTCGATTTTATATTTGTAAGAGAGCTAACCGGCGGTTTATATTTCGGGCAACCAAAAAAGAGATGGGAGGAAAGTGACGGCAGGTGGGCGGTTGATTCGATGCTGTATTCCGAACGTGAAATTGCGCGTATAGTCAGAGTTGGTTTCGAGATTGCCCGCACACGCAAAAAGAAGTTGATATCGGTAGATAAAGCCAACGTGCTCCAATCCTCAAGATTATGGAGACAGGTTGCCGTGGAAATTTCAAAGGAATACCCGGATGTTGAACTTGAGCATATGCTGGTAGACGCTTGTGCAATGAGAATTATTCAGAATCCCAGATATCTTGATGTACTGGTTACCGAGAATACATTCGGGGATATTTTAACCGATGAAGCATCAATGCTTGGCGGTTCACTGGGAATGCTGGCATCCGCCAGTCTGGCTGGCGTACCCAAGGCAGGCGAAAGAACACTCGGAATGTACGAACCCAGCCATGGCAGCGCGCCGCGTCATAAAGGGCTAAACGACGCCAATCCGATTGCGACTATTTTAAGCATGGCTATGATGTTGAATTATTCATTTGGGCTATCAAAGGAAGCTTCTGCGGTTGAGGATGCCATTAATAATGTGCTGTCAGAAAACTACGCAACTTATGATATAATGGGTCAAGGCTCAACTAAAGTAACCACAAGCCGGATGGGTGATTTAATCGCCGAAAGGATATAAGGTAAAAGTTACATGTCTATACAGCTTTACGACACAACACTTAGAGACGGAGCGCAAAAAGAAGGTATTTCCTTTTCTGTTGTCGATAAGCTGAATATTGCCTGCAAACTTGATGAACTGGGGATTCATTACATAGAAGGCGGATGGCCTGGTTCGAATCCCAAAGATATCGAATTTTTTAATAAAGCACATGATTTGAATTTTAAAAATGCCAAACTGGTTGCTTTTGGAAGCACCAGAAGGGCAAACGGAAAAGCGGAAGATGACGCGACACTGGCTTCACTTGTTGAAGCTAAAACCGGCATTGTTACACTTGTTTCAAAATGTTCAGCCCGACAGGTAACACAGGTGCTGGAAACCACCCTGGAAGAAAATATAAATATGATAACTGATTCAACCAGATACCTGAAAAACAAAGGGATATCCGTTTTTATCGACGCCGAACATTTCTTCGATGGTTTTAAGGATAATCAGCAATATGCGCTGGATGTTCTTGTCGCCTCCGAAAAAGCAGGAGCTGATTGTCTGATATTATGCGACACAAACGGAGGCACTTTGCCGGATGAATCTTATGACGCTGTTAAAAAAGTGTGCGAGATAACTTCAATACCAATAGGTATTCATGCTCATAATGACAGTGAACTTGCGGTGGCAGTTACGCTTGCCGCAGTGAAAGCCGGAGCTACACATGTACAGGGTACAATTAACGGTTTCGGAGAGAGATGCGGAAATGCCAATCTTTGTTCAATAATTCCCAATCTTAAACTTAAAATGGGCATAGATTGCATCAGCGATAATAATCTGGCAAAACTTTCTGAAGTTGCCAGTTATATTAACGAAGCGGCTAATCTTAACCCGAACCCATCATTGCCTTATGTCGGAAGCAGTGCTTTCAGTCACAAGGCAGGATTGCATGTTTCCGGTTTAAGCAAGTGGTCAGGCAGTTACCAGCATATCGACCCGGCACTGGTAGGTAATAAATCACGCATGTTAATATCCGAACTGTCCGGCAGATCGAATATTGTTCACAGAGCCGGTCAAATCGGTGTTTCACTACCTACCAAGGGGAAGGAGGCCCAACAATTGCTGGAGAAAGTGAAAGACCTTGAAAGCCGTGGTTTTCAATATGAAAATGCAGAAGCATCCTTCGATCTGTTGGTTCACAGAGCCCAGTCAGATTATCAATCGCCTTTTGAACTGGTCGATTTCATGGTAATAATAGAAAGCCGTAGACGTTCCCCCACTACTCATAATAGCGATGAAGCACTTTCCGAGGCAATGGTAAAAGTCCGAGTTGACGGTCAAATAATGCATACCGCATCAGAGGGTAACGGCCCGGTCAATGCTATGGACAAAGCCTTGAGAAAAGCACTGATACAGTCATATCCACAGCTTTCCTGCATTCAGCTTGTTGACTATAAGGTACGCATACTGGATTCGAAAAATACCGCATCACAGGTGCGAGTGCTTATAGAATCTACCGACGGCGCAGACCACTGGAATACAGTAGGGAGCTCCGCGAATATTATCGAAGCCAGCTGGCTGGCATTGGCAGATAGCCTTGAGTACTGGTTAATAAAGAATAAATAGCATTAACTCTGTCCGGTCCAGAAATCGAGGCTCAGGTATTTCCAACCACCATCGGGAAGTACTACGACAATGTTACCTTCTTCAATACTATTTGCAATTTTAACTGCCTGATATACCAAAGCGCCTGAGGACTGCCCGCAAAAAATACCTTCAGTTCTCAACAATGCTTTGACAGCTTCATTGGACTGTCCGCTGGTTACGCATACCCTCTCGCTAACAAAACTCAAATCCAAAACGGGAGGTATAAATGTTTCAAGACATCTTAGCCCCTGAATGCAATCTCCGGGCGGCGGTTCTACTCCGATTGTCTTTACTTGAGGGAATTTTTCTCTTAGCCTTTTAGTTACCCCGACAATGGTTCCGCCTGTTCCGATACCGGCAATAAAGTAGTCTATTTTGTCGTAAGGAAAATCATCAAGTATCTCGACACCGGTAGTTTCATAATGAGCTATCGGATTAGCCGGATTAGCAAACTGGTCGGGCATAAAATATTTATCGCTTTTAGAAACCATTTCCTTAACCGTGTTCATTGAACCGAGTACCCCTTTGTCAGCTTCCGTTAAAATAAGCTCGGCTCCGAAAACTCTGATTAGTTGTTGTCTTTCTTTACTCATATTTTCCGGCATAACGATTGTGACGTTATAACCCATTTTTTTACCCAGCCAAGCCAGCGATATTCCCGTGTTACCGCTGGTCGCTTCTATAATTGTTTTATCCTTATTAAGCTGTCCTGTTTTTACAGCCATATCCAGCATATATTTCGCTACGCGGTCTTTAGTACTGGCGCTGCCACCCAGATTTTGTCCTTCGAGTTTTGCTAATATATGAACTTTTTTATTTTTTACAATATCGGACAGTTCTACCAATGGTGTATGCCCAAGGGCTTCGAGAGCATTATTGAAATACATTGCATCATCCTCCAATATTGCGTAGATTATAACATCAATTATGTCAGGATTAAAACTGTCTACTTGAGCTGCAAAAGTTCAGAAACATATTGGACTCTTACATGAGCTTTATGATTACGAAATTATTTGTTATAGTATAAATAGAGCATTACCCTGAATATCTTGTAAAGGATTGGAATTATGGCAGATATCAAGAGCTTTCGCGAAATTGCTATGGAGAAGATTGCCGCAATCGAAGAGGCCTCTGAAGAAGAGCAATTAAAGTGGAAATACATACCTGAAGGCGAGAAACTGGCAGCAGTATGTCTGGATAACGGTAAGGAAATCAAATCCGGAATAGAGAAATATGATGAGAAATTAAGACCGTTCGTTTTACAAGGTGCAGAGAAGGTATTTATCAGTAATATCAACCTACCTAAAAACGATATTCTTAAAGAGAATAATGAGAAAGCTATGAATAACCTGCTTTTTATAAAAAAGGATAAAAAGGCAGTAACAGATGTATTCGATAAGATTAAATATATCTTTGAACATTACAATACTCAGGGTAAACAACAGAAAGAACAATCCTACGAACTGCTAAAAAACGATTTTCAGAACAAAGTTGAGCAGGCACTTGCACAAAAGGTTGGAGCGGGTAACAATATCGAGCTAAATATTGAAAGTTTGCCCCAGTTCCAGGAAGAGTGGAGTAAAGTTTTAGTTCAAATCGATAGTCAATACACCAACTATCTGAATGAATATAAACAAAATCTGAAAGAAATAAAATAAATCGGTTGTTGTGAGAAATGAGATGAGTACCTACAACGATAGAATAGGATACGCGGCAGACAATACCAAAATAATAAGATTTCCAAAACAGAAATTGTCTACTTTCGGGCAAACTAATATCAAATATTATATGGTTACCGAACCGATATACAGCGAATTTGCAGTAACTAATACCGAAACGATAGTAAGACAGGGCTATGTCATAGCGGAAAAACCCAGAATAATAACACCCTATTATATGTCCCGATTGGAAGGATTCAGCCCTGAAGCAAAGAATTATTTTTCCAAAATCGGCCAATTATACGGCGCCGACTCACTCGGAATATACTATTCTTATCGCAATCAATCGGAAAATCTCTCCATACTTTCAGAATGCCTGCATAATGTTGTGGATAGACTTAATGAAGAAATCGAAAGCAGAGAGGAAAATCTATCAGCCATCATAGTAGGGCAGGACGACCTTTGGGACGTTTCCCTTTTAAAATTCATTTACGAACTTACTCAGAGTTCCTTGTATAATAATCTCAACCAATTAGAGGCTATGGGTTTATTAAATATTGATTCTTCGGGTATACCGAATGATGCTCGATTAATAGTAGAAGAATTATTTGATAAACTTGCGCTGGGCGAAATTACACCGGGTACTTTAAAAAAAGAATTACAACACTGGGGTTTATTCGAAATGTACCAGGACCGCTTCTTTGCTGCTCTGCAATCCGGTAAATAGCAATTGATAATAAGCCAGGGCAAGTGTGCCTCTTCCGATAGAATACCCGATTACCGGACTAACCTCTGTAATAAACAATTCCTTACAATTAAACTCTCTTTCCACTCTCTTTTTGAGCTTGTTTGCCTCTTCCGGTATATCCGTATGCATTACAGCCATATGAATACTGTTACTGCCGACATCACGTTTGATATTATCTACCATTTTACTAACACCGCGATTGCTGCTTCTTACAGCGCTAACAAAATGAACCACTCCGTCAGTTATTGTTATTAAAGGCTTAACACCTAGCACTGAACCCATTTGTGATGCTATTTTGGGTATTCTACCTGTACGATAGGCGTGTTCAATAGTATCAAGAACCAGATAAACATTAACCCTTTCCCTTATATTTTTTGCCGTACTCAATACACTTACCAAATCTTTGTTTTGCGCAGCTACTTTAGCCGCTTCCATCGCTATAAACCCCTGTGATGCCGTGGCAGTCGCTGAATCCAATATCTCAATTTGGGCGTCTGGTACCTCCGTCTTTACAGTATCGGCAGCAATTCTGGCTACATTATATGTAGTACTCAACTGCGAGGAAACAGAGATACATAATATGTCATAACCTTTTCTCGCCTTTTCAGTAAATATATCAATATAGTCGATCGGGCTTGAGGGCGCAGTAGAAAATGAATCCGGGCTTTTTCCCAGAATTCTATATGCTTCTTTTGAAGATAAGTCGATTCCGTCCCTGTACATAATCCCATTGTAGAGTATTTTCATCGGGACAATCTCTATTTTGTGCTTTTTAGCCTGCTCATGGGTTAAACACGCTACACTATCCGTAATAACACAGACCTGTTTCAAGGTAAACCACCCAAATAAGACTACATTATACAGGGGATATATCGTTGCGATTGTATTATATCACAATCTATATTGCATTCAATGGGGTATATTCATTCCAGTATATTGTTGACTTGTTTTCTTAATAATAGTATATTAAACACAAGTATTCGGTAATCTTAAAAAGATATTAATAACTAAACCCTTCGAGTTGTAAGTGCCTAAGAGCTTTACGCTTATGGATTACCGCCGGTTAAGGTATATGGGAAACTTATATACCGCCCGCGTCTGGAAAGGGGGGATAATATTTTTTGTTGATTTATTATGCCTCCTTTGGGATGTATTTATTTAAGTAGCATTTGTAAGGCAAAATAACAATCAATATCAAAATAAGCCGGAGGCGTCATGACAACTCTTTTTGATGCTTATCATCGTAATATCAATTATATGCGTATTTCTATTACCGACCGTTGCAATATGAGATGCATATACTGCAATTCACACCTCGCGCCGCATTTAAATCACGACGATATATTAAGATATAAAGAAATTCAAAAAATTGTGAAGGCGGCTGCCAGGCTGGGTGTTAAGAACCTTCGTATCACCGGTGGGGAACCCCTGGTCAGACCGGATGTCGGCGCATTGATAGAACTTCTATATCTGATTGAAGGGATAAATGACATATCCCTGACAACTAACGGCGTATTTTTGAAAAAATATCTCGATGAGCTAATTGAGGCTGGGTTAAACAGGGTAAACATCAGTCTCGATAGTTTTAATTCCGATAAGTTCAAATATATTACAGGCGGCGGTAATCTGGATGATGTGCTGATAGGTATTGATTCCGCAATTGAGGCAGGCTTGGACCCGGTAAAGATAAATATGGTACCTATTAAGGGCATCAACGATGATGAGATAATCGATTTTGCCAAAAAGAGCGTCACTAACGGATGGAATGTGCGTTATATCGAATACATGCCCTTTGCCGATTCCTCGGAAGACAAGAAGAAGATGATAGCAATCGATGAGATAAAAAATATGATTGTAAATAGTCTGGGAAATTTGGAACCTTGTGGCGTTGCATCAGGAAACGGACCGGCAAAATATTATAAATTAGATAATTCAAAAGGCACAGTCGGATTTATAGGAGCTATGAGTCACAACTTTTGTTCCGAATGTAACAGATTTAGGCTTACTGCCGACGGCCGTCTGATGCCCTGTCTTCTCCGCGATGACGAGATTGATATTAAAGGGCCATTGAGGGCAGGTGCCGGTATAGAAGAATTAGAGGAAGTTATAAAAAAAGCGGTAACTATTAAACAGGAAAAGCATCCTGAATCAGACGAAATGGATTTGAAAAAGAGACAAATGTGGCAAATTGGCGGGTAATAATATTTATCGGAGTAGGATTATGACTGAAGAACTGACCCATATAAATAAAAAGGGCGAAGCTAAAATGGTCGATGTTTCACCCAAAGATGATACTGTTCGTGAAGCTGTTGTTACCGGCGGTGTAAGAATGAAACCCGAAACGCTGGAAAAAATAAAGCAAAACCAGATGAAAAAGGGCGATGTTCTGGCAGCAGCCAGAATAGCCGGTATTATGGGAGCAAAGAAAACCCCTGATTTAATCCCTCTATGCCATACTATACTGGTAAGCGAAATCGCTGTTGACTTTGAATTTATCGGTAATGATTACATCGAGATAAAAACCATGGCGAAAAGCACCGGAAAAACCGGAGTTGAAATGGAAGCAATGACTGCCGCTGCCGTAAGCGCTCTAACTATTTATGATATGTGTAAAGCTATAGACCGCGGTATGTCAATTGAAAGTATTTGCCTGCAAAAGAAAAGCGGCGGTAAAAGCGGAACATATATCAGGCCGTAGAGTTTACTACACAACCTAAAACAAGTTTACACAAACCGCAGCCCCTTCTTCGATGGTTGCGGTTTCGTCATCTAAAATAACATAACCATCCGCTTTTGCAATATTGACCAATCCTTTATCATCGTTTGCTAGCGGAAAAGCCCTGTCGCCTTCAATTTTTACAGGTAAAAAACGCCCTGTAACGTTACTTGAAACATCTATTTTTTCACTCAGTTTTGCGGTATAGTTCATATTATAAATGCACGGAATCTGTGCCATCTTTCTTAATGCCGGTACAAGCAGAACGTAGGCATTTATCAGACATGAAGAAGGAAATCCGGGCGTCCCCAGTATCGGTTTACCTTCGGAAAGAACAAATATCCCGGATTTACCGTTTGCCTGCTTAATCTTGAAAGACGGAATCCTGCCCAGTTTTTGTAGTATTTCAGTAAGAAAATCTTTATCGCCTTTAGAAGAACCGCCTGAAATGAATACAAAATCTGAAACCTTTAAAGCCTCTTCTATTACATACCTGATTTGCGAAGGATTATCACCGACTATCCCGAATTTTAGAGGCAAACAGCCGTTTTCCTCAATGATAGAGGCAACAGTATATGAATTGATATCGTATATTTGTCCGTCTTTTAGTATATCATCGATACCACTCAATTCTTCTCCGTTTGAAATAATAGAGACTTTCGGTTTTTCATAAACTCTTACCTTAGAAATTCCCTGGCTCGCTAATAATCCTATTCTGGAGGGGTTTAAGAAGATTCCCTGTTTTAGGAGAATCCTGCCTTTTTTTATTTCCTGCCCCTCAGATTCTATATTATCTCCGTAACCTATAGATTCATATATACATAACCTGCCGTTTTCAATGCCGGTTTTTTCAATTTCAACAACAGCATCGGCACCGCCCGGAATTATAGCACCGGTGGTAATACTTACGCATTCATTTTCAGAAACATATTTTTTGGATACGCCCCCGGCATATAGATAATCGATAATTTCAAATATTTTCGGATTGTCTGCAGAAATTCCGGCGGTATCCTTTGCGTTTACGGCATAGCCATCCTTCAGAGCACGATTGAACGGGGGGATGCTTTTCAATGCAGTAATGTCTTCCGCCAGTACTCTGTGAAGACTTTTATCCGGATTAACAGACTCAATTCTTGATACCGGTTTTATAGCCGCATAAACATAGCTATCGGCTTCATTATAGCAGGGGGGAGTTTCAAAAATGTTCATCTGGATGCCTCTCTTACAAGATGAGATAGTTCAGGGATGATTATATTTTCCATCGCCAACTTAACAGCCTCCAAGGAGCCAGGAAGTGAGATAATAACCTTTCCTTCAATAATCCCTGCCATTGCTCTGCTTAATATACTTCCGGTGCCTATCTCCTGATAGGTGAGATTCCTGAATAGTTCCCCGAAGCCATCCATTTTTTTCGCCAATAACGGAGATACTGTTTCGATGGTGATATCCATATGGCTTGCGCCTGTCCCACCGCTGGTAATTATTGCCTGTGTAGAACCATCTTTGAAGACTTTATCAATAGTATCAATTATTGCGCTTGCATCATTTTTTATAATCGAATACGCAGTAACATTATTCCCGCATTCCTTAAGGCGCGACATTAGATATTTTCCGGATTCATCTGTCTGTTCAGTTCTTGAACCGGAAATAATAACTACAGCACAATTTACAATAACCGGCACATGATGTTTATGTTCCTGATATCCCATTTCTTTATCCTGTCTTTAATTTGTAATTCATTATACTAATACTCAGGACAAAGGGCAAAAATATTGGTATATATTTTTATAACAGATTTTCTTGATGATTTTTTTTGTTATCGTTATAATAGCTTTAATAGAGCAGAATATAGTGATATCTCTAAAAATGAATGCGGACGGTATCTAATATGAATAACAGGTTATCACGCCGGGATTTTATAAAGTTTACTGCGGCAGGGGCGGGAGCATTAGCTCTGGGAGCTATTGGTGTCAATAAATTGTTGGCTGAACCTGATTTAAAAATATACGAGGAAACCCAGGTTTTAATGGGGACATTCGTTACTATTAAGGCAGTCGATACAGATGAAAAGAATGCACGTAATATGGTTAGAAATACTTTTGAGGAAATAAGTCGCTTATCCGCTGTCTTCAATCGTTTTGACTCAAGAAGCGAACTTTACAGCCTCAACCGGACCGGACATATTGATCGGGCTTCAGACGACCTGATTTCCATTTTGAAGACTTCAATTCAGTATTCAGAGGTAACGGGTGGTCTTTTTGACGTTACCTCTCTCCCGCTTCTGGAACTAAATCAAAAAAGTTTTAATAGAAATAATGCCCCTCCGGAATTTGAAACAATAGCTGAAGCAAAATCGCTGGTAGGGTATCAAGCAATTAACATAAATGGAAATGATATTACACTGCAAAAATCGGGCGCGCATATTACTCTGGACAGCATAGCCGTTGGATATATTGTAGATAAAGCAGCCGCATTGCTGGGGCAGGGAGATATAGCTAATGTGCTCATTAATGGTGGCGGAGAGATCTACCCCCGAGGTACTAAGAATGACGGCAATCTTTGGACCATCGGTATAGCCAATCCCAGAGATAATTCAAGCTATCTCTCCGTTATCGATTCAGGTAACTGGGCAATTTCGACATCCGGTGATTATGAAGCCTATTTTACTGACGACTATTTATATAACTTTATAATCGACCCCAGAACGGGGGTATCTCCGACAGAATTAGCCAGCGCAACCGTAATAGCTAAAGATACCATAGAAGCCGATGCGCTCTCTACAGCTTGTATAATTATGGGCAAAAATGACGCTCTGAATTTGATAGAAAGCCTACCCGGTACGGAAGCTCTGCTGGTGGATAAAAATATGAACTGCTACCGCTCAAGCGGGTTTCCTAACTGAATGTCCTAGATAGAGCAATATTTAATCCATTTTACAATGTAGATACAAGCATCACTGAACGAAATCGCGGTAGTCGTTTCCTGAAACTTCCTCGTCTCTTGGCCTGTTTCTCTCTTCTATATCCTTATTAATGGAGGGGATTTCTTCAGGCGGTAAATTGGAATACTCTATCCATTGTTTATAAAGCTTTCGCATTTTTCTTTCAGGGCCTATATTTTCCTTGATACTTTCTATGACCGGTTTAGCTGCTTGGTGAATAATCTTCTTGGGTTCTACTCTTTGAGATGATTCAGCTTTTCCGGAAATCAACAATTTTTTCCCGCAATGAGGACAAAAAGTAGCTTTAATAATGAGTTTTTCACCGCAATATGGACAAAACTGCATCCCGTTTGCATCTTCTTTACTTTGCAATTCGTCCCCGCAAAAAGGGCAAAAAGTAATGTCCGCCGGGAAGCGAGATTTATCAATGTCTCCTCCGCAAGATGAACACTTCATTTTATTCTCCTGTATTACCAATTGCCTATTCAGCTATCTGGACTGGTCGTTCGGGGTTATTATAGCACGCAGACATAAAATTGTGAACACTCTCAATACCCTGTAAGTTACGGCCGAAATGTTGCAATAATCTAATCTACAAGTTAAAATGTCGAAGAGAGTAATCATATGAGAAAAAAATCTAAAGATAATGATATCATCGAGGTGTCGCTTAGAGGCGATTTGACGACGGAGTCACCCTATAAAGCCAAGGGCAAGGTTTGGGTTGAAAAAGACGGCGAAGTCTACATGGGTTGGGGCAGGGTAGAGTTATTGGAGCAAATCGATAACCTCGGCTCAATCGCTGCCGCTGCCCGAAAAATGGGAATGGGATATCGCAATGCCTGGCTTGAAGTGGAAGAAATGAACAGATTAGCTCCCAAGCCTCTGGTAATTAAAATGCTGGGTGGAGCCGGCGGTGGTCAGGCAATTCTGACTGCCGAAGGGCAGAAGATCATTAACGAATACAAAGAATTACGTGCCCGCTTTTTGGAATTCTTGGAAAGATTCGGGTAATACGAATCAGGTCCAAGGTAAAATATCAACAAAGATAATACAAAATCCAAAAAAGCAGTTACCGTTAAACCGCTACTAAAATCGGGGTGAGAGGGCTCGAACCTCCGACCTCAGCGTCCCAAACGCTGCGCGCTACCAACTGCGCCACACCCCGTTGTTTTAGGCTAATCAAACGAAGCAAATATCAACACATATTTTACATAAAATATAATGAATTATCTGCAATCCGAGCATAACTCAAAGGCACTCAGCGGCAAATTAGCCTGTTCAGACATGAACTTAATCTGCTGTTCGGGTGCCCAATAGTAACCGCATTTCGCACACTGTTTCAACTTGAATTCTTTTCGGCCACTGGGAGTAACCATTACCCTGGTATCCACGATATCTTCTATAATTATAGCATTATCGGCACATATATAGTCACATGAACCGCACACAATACATTTATCAAAATCGAATACAATCGAACCATTCCCATTTTGATCTTCTACATAACTTATTGCTTCTCTTCCAACTGTTTTACGGCATATACCCACACACTTTTTACAAAGAATACACCTGTCTTTTGTATCATTGATTATTTCTCTCATCTTATTCCTCCGTACCTGCCTGGCAGCAGCAACCGCTCATCTCGGCTTTTTCTTTAAGCTCTTCGTACTTCTCGATAACTTTCTGTTGAATCTGCTCCAGCATTTCTGGATTTAAATGACGAAATCTCTTCTGTAAGCTGGTATAATCCGTGATGGGAAGCAATTTCGGGAAATCAACCGTAATTCTGTATTTTCCGTTCTCTACTTCATATAACGGAAACACTCCTGTTTTGGCAGCAAGTCTTCCGATCTTTACGGAAAGTTCGCCGGCACAACCCCAACCGGTTGGGCAGGCTGATAATACCTGTATATATGCAGGCCCTTTTGCTGCCAATCCCTTTTTAACCTTTTCCATCAAGTCGAACGGATAACTGGGATTGGCAGTAGCCACATAAGGAATATTGTGAGCTACCGCGATAGCCGGCATATCCTTTTTCCATGCAAATTGACCTATACTTTCTTTTCCGGCCGGCGAAGTGGTTGTTGAGGCTCCGAACGGCGTCGCAGAAGACCTTTGAATACCGGTATTCATATAGGCTTCATTATCAAAACAGATATAAAGGAAATCATGTCCTCTTTCCATAGCGCCGGATAACGCCTGTAAACCGATATCTATGGTACCGCCGTCTCCTGCAATAGCTACTATTTTTGTGTTTTTATCCTCTATTATTCCTTTACGCACCATCGCTTTTCGGGCGGATTCGATTCCGGAAGCTACTGCCGCCGTATTTTCAAAAAGGGTATGAATCCAGGGAACACGCCATGAAGTATACGGCAGTTGTGATGTAAATATCTCAACACAACCGGTCGCATTTACCACAATAACGTTTTGTCCTATGGACTTAAAAGCTAATCTGACCGCCAGTGCTTCACCGCAACCGATACAGGCGCGATGCCCCGGTGCGAAATTTTCTTTTTTGGTTATTAACTTGGGAACGTAAATTGTACTATTTTCCATTATTCCCTCACCCCGAATATTTCAAATTCATTTTCACTGCCGTTTCCGGCAATGTCTATACCTTTTTTAATTAATTCTTCAAAGTTGCCAACGGTTATGTCTCGACCGCCCAAACCGCCGACAAAGTTAACTATCTTCGGTTTTTTGGAAACATCATATAAAGCAGATTTAATTTCCATACCAACAGGACCACCGGCTGAACCGAAAGATAAAGCTCTATCAAGGATTATTAATACGTCAGCGTTTTCAACTGCTTTTCTGAGTTCATCCGTCGGGAAAGGACGCCACAGACGAAGCCTTAATAAACCGACGTTTTCACATTCAGCCTTTTCCCTCATTGCGTCAATAGCCGTCATTGCAGTTTCACTGTAACTTCCCATAGTCAACAAGAGGATTTTTGCGTCCTCGCAACGATAACTTTCAACCGGTTTGTATTCTCTGCCAAAAATTTCCGCAAATTCTTTCCACGCTTTTAATATAGTCTCTTTTGATTTTTGCAGGTTTACTTCCTGTGCCCATTTGGTCTCTGTATAGATAGCGGGCGGAGCAAAATCGCCCATTGCCTGGGGTCGGGCGGGGTCTAAAAAGAACGGATATTTATTAGGCGGGAGGAAAGCATCAACCTGACTTTGTTCCGGCATCATAATAGGCTCGATAACATGCGACAAGTGGAATCCATCCAGATGCACCATTGTCGGTAATAATACATTGTTATCTTCCGCAATGCGGAATGCACATAAAGCAGTATCAACAACTTCCTGCCCGTTTTCGGTAAAAATCTGAATCCAGCCGGTATCCCTACAAGCCATTACATCGGAATGATCGCCCCAAACACTGATAGGTGCGGATAGTGCCCTGTTGGCAACTGCCATAACTACCGGAAGCCTCATTGCACTGGCAACATATAAACATTCATGCATCAACTCAAGCCCCTGACCGGCAGTAGCAGTAAACGTTCTGGCACCGGCAGCGGCAGAACCCATACAAGCGCTCATTGCAGAGTGTTCGGACTCAACCGGAATATATTCGGCATCCAGTTCACCATCGGCAACCAGTTCCGCAAGGTGCTCAACAATGTGAGTTTGAGGAGTAATCGGATAAGCCGCAACGACATCAGTATTGGCCATACCTACAACATCTGCGAGGGCAATGGATACTTCAATACCAACCCTTTTTGACATTATTCCTCCTCCTTCATAGTTATTACAAATGTAGGACACTCATGTGCGCAAATACCGCATCCTTTGCAATAAAAGAGGTCAGCAACGAAATAGCCCTCTTCGTTCTGATTTATGCAGCCTTCAGGGCAGAATATCTGGCACATACCGCACTTAATACACTTACTGAAGTCATAGGTGGGTCTCTGCGAACGCCAGTCACCGGTTTTATACTGACTGGCGTTACCGGGTTCTGTGACAATACAACCAACCTCTATTTCTTTCCAGGTCAGCTCGTTTTCTGATTTACCCAATTGCTTTTTTCTCCTTAACCAGAGTATTTTCATAAGCCTTTTTCATAGCGCTTATATTTTTTTCTGCTAATCGACCAAACCTCTTGTTTAAAGGTTCAAGCAGCGATTCTACATTAACAACGCCTTTGGCTTTAACCAGTGCTCCAATCATGGTGGTATTCACAATCGGCACACCCAGTGTCTCTCTGGCAATACTGGTTGCGTCTATTACAGCCAGTTTCTGATTATCACCCAGTTTGATATCGATACTATCCAATGCTTGACGGGTATTAATTACAAGTATGCCATCCTCCTTGAGGCCGGCGGTGATATTTGCAATATTCAGTAAACCGGGGTCGAGTACAACAACAATGTCGGGGTAGACTACACCTGCTCTGTTTCTAATAGGTTTATTATCATCGATTCTGATGTAAGCCTGAACCGGAGCACCCCTTCTTTCCGGTCCGAAACTGGGAAACGCCTGTGCATATTTTCCTTCACCGATAGCGGCTTGCGCCACTACTTCAGCAAGGGTAACAGCACCCTGGCCTCCACGGCCATGAATTCTGATTGCAATAGGTTCGTTTAATTCCATCTGTACAACCCCTCTTTCTTAATATAACCGCCCCCGGAGAGACTCGAACTCTCGCTCCCAGCTCCGGAGGCTGGTGCTCTATCCAACTGAGCTACAGGGGCAATAACACATTTTACCCTATTATTACGAAGTTAATCAATCGGCTTTTTATTACATTGATGTGCACAGATTTCTTACACATAGTGTTTAAAGAATATTACCCCGAATTCAAAGGAGATTGTTCTTTAATTTTTATATGGACAATAAGATCGCCTTTTAATTTATTTTTGGTCAAACCCATCCCTGTCAGTCTGATTTTAGTCCCTGACTTAATCCCGGATGGTATTTTTAGGAGAAGCTTCTTTTTACTCTTTCCTCTTTGATAAGTAATTTCCTTTTCAACACCGTACAAAGCTTCCTGCGGAAGTATATCAAGCTCTGTTTGAACGTTCAGATCAGGTTTATATTCTATTCCGAACATTTTTTTTAGTATAAATCGAGTTATTCGGTTAATTAATTTTGTTGCCACACGTTCCATTAAACCCGGTTTATAAGCATTGGTTTGAGAAGAAGCCCGACTATAATCAGTATTGGTATTACCCATATTGGTATAGAATCTGAATACGGTATTCCCGTTAGCAAAAGACTGTCCGAAAAAATCACTGTCAAACCTTAATCCTGCCTGACTAAACATGCGATTCAATTCCTCGTAGAAGGCTTGATTGGTAAACATTCCATTAAAAATATCCTGCTGGGAGAAATTAAAGCCTTGATGACCAGCCCCGGCAAACCCTCCCTTTCTTGCCATATCATACTGCTCCCTCTTGCTCTCATCCCCAAGTACGGCAAATGCTTCGTTAATCTCTTTAAATTTAGCTTCGGCTTCTTTTTCATTGCCCGGATTCTTATCGGGATGATATTGGAAAGCCAGTTTTCTAAATGCACTTTTTATTTGTTGCGAGTCTGCTGTTTCAGAAACTTCAAGAATTTTATAATAATCTTTCATAATTTTTTATTTCCGGAATAATACGCTGTGTAAGATGAGTTTAGATGTTATAATAATAAGAACACGTATTATATAATTATATAGTAGTATTGCATTTGTTTCCAACATAGCTCTTAATAATGAAAATCAAGGTACTTATTAGCTCAGTTTTATTCATTGCTTGTATATTGTTTGGTTCCTGCCAAACAGCAAATGATTTTGACCGTTCATTGAATAATATAATTAATCCTTATCGTTTCAGCATATTTGAATGGGAAATCAGGACTTTAACAGCGGAAATAGAACAGGTTATCTTTGGCGATAACGATTATAAAATCGACGATCCCCGTTTTGTTGTAGATTTTTTCAGTTTACTGGAAGAAATATCGTCATTGGAGTTTCAAATATTATATTATAAAGACCAGATTGATAATGATGAATTATCTTCTATGCAAAAACAATTGAATATTTTAAAGCAGGACAGAGAATCCAAAAAGAAAAAGGTGGAAAAAATAATTGAACTGCAAATCAGAGAAACATTAAAACAACTGGATTTATATTTATATAATGATATTATCGGAATTGACATACCATTTCCACCTATTAATTTTTCGCTGGAATCCCCCCCGCATCTTTTAATTGTGTCACCCAAAGATGACATATACCGGATGAGGGAAATAATTCTGGTTCAGGATTTAACTATTGATGAAATAACTCAAATAGAAACGGAAATAGACGAACTCGGATATTCTTCAATTGTATTAAGAGTAGGGGGTATGGCTACCTTTCCCTCGTTTGTTACCAACAATGCAGGGCTGGAATTCACGCTAGACACAGCAATCGAGGAATGGTTTCATCAATATTTGTTTTTTAAGCCTACAGGTTTTTTATATGCATTTAACCTGCTGGGAATATATGAAGACAGCCATATATCAACAATAAATGAAACGATAGCAGGCATTGTCAGTGATGAAATCGCCTCTACGGTTTATCAAAACTATTATGCCTCTTATTTTAAAGAAAATATCTTTGTTTATACGGAAAGTAATGACTTTGATTATTATGAAGAAATGAGAAATATCCGCATTACGGTCGACAATTATCTTGCGGAAGGGGAAATTGAAAAAGCCGAAGCCTATATGGAAGAAAGAAGGTTGTATATCCTTTCCAACGGTTATTACATACGGCGACTCAATCAGGCATATTTTGCTTTTTACGGAACATATGCCAGTGGTCCGTCATCAGTTAACCCTATTGGAGATATGCTATGGGATTTAAGGGACCGTTCCGGTGATGTTAGGGATTTTATAGAGCTAACCTCGGGAATTAAAAATCTTGACGATTTACATAACCTTTATGAGAACCATTGACAACCGGTGTTATTTATATACAATTTATTTATTAATTTGTTGGTTAGTTAACTTATTTATGATAAACTATAAAGGTGTTTAATCAGGATGCTTCCTGAGCAACAGGGGGGACAATATGAAATTGCTTGTTATAGGATGCGGACAATGCGGAGGCAGAATTGCCGATGAGTTCGCACGTTTGGGTAAAGTCGCGCATACGCAGCGCGGTTTAAATATACTGACCAATGTTATTGCCGTTAATACAGATGTAGCTGACCTGAGCGGCCTTGTTAATATTAAATCGGACTTCCGCCATAGAATACTTATCGGCGCCAAGAAAACAGGCGGACATGGGGTCGGTAAGCTGAATGAAGTCGGTGCTGATATCGCCAACGAAGACGGCGATAAAGTAATAGACAGCATCAGAGGCACCGATAAATTTGCGGAAACCGATGCTATTCTTCTAATAGCTTCTGCAGCAGGCGGTACCGGCTCCGGGGCGATATCCGTGTTAACTCATTTAATTAAAGAGAGATACGATAAACCTGTCTATAACATGGTTGTCCTTCCTTTCCAATACGAGGAACTTACGGAAGGTCGGTCCATTTATAATGTAGGAACGTGCCTTAAATCCACATATCTTGCGGCAGACGCTATCTTTTTAGTAGATAACCAGAGATTCATAAAGAAAAATGTTTCCTTAAAAAATAATCTATCGAAAATTAATTATATGGTTGTCAGGCCGTTTTATAACTTGTTATGTGCCGGTGAAGAAACGCAGCCTAAGTATATAGGTTCAAAAGTTCTTGATGCAGGTGATATTATACAAACACTATCCGGCTGGACTGTAATAGGTTATGGAAAAGAAGATCTTTCCGGTTTTAGAATTCCTTTTGGCAAAAGTACCGATTTCAGAGATAAGGATGCCCAGAATGAGCAGGGTACAAAAGCAATGACCGAAGCTCTTGGGGATTTATCTCTAAAATGCAATCCTAACAACGCCAGAAGAGCTTTATATTTAGCAACGGGTCCTCATGACGCAATGAGTATGGATGTGATAAAGGAATTATCCGGAGATCTTAAAGGGATGGCGACCGAAGCAATAATCAGGAGCGGTGACTACCCCAGAGGAAAAGGGATGATTGATATTACTGTGATTCTTTCCGAACTGGTTAACTCCAAGAGAGTGGTGGATTACTTTGCCAGAACTATCGAATACATTGCTAACTCGAAGAAGAGGCAGGGCGGCATCGACTGGGACCATCGCGGTATAGAAGAATCGTTCAAGGATATTCCGTCGCTGTTCTAAAAGATATTTGACATAATTTAAAACAATAATGCCTTATCAAAATGATAAGGCATTATATTTTCCTAAGTACTATTCTTCATCGGAATCGGACATTAGCATTTTTGTTAAAGAGTCCAATCTGTCTTTGGTTTTCTCCTGGAATTCTTTTCCCGGAGCTTTATTCTCCGAAAACTCTGAAACCGAAGGCACATCCTCTATTTCATCAATGGTATCATTAACAGTTTTTTCACTATCATCAACAGGTTCAGAAATATTGCGATTACTTTCTACAGCTTTTCTTTTATTCTTTGAATGCTCGAATTCAACTTCCTGTGACGGGTCCTGTACAAAATCAGATGTCTGTTCTACGGTCTGTTTAGCATATAGACTCGCCCGTGTGGTTTCACCCAGTAATCCTTTAAATACATCAACCCACATTTCCCCGGCTTCACTCGCAGCCCTTTTAGACGCTTCAGCCGCTTCTTTTGAAGCCTTAATTGCTTCATCCGCAGCCTCTTGCGACAACCTGCATAACTGCTCAGCCTTGGAAATCGCCTCTTTAGCTTCCAACTGTACCTTTGCAGCCATTTTTTGTGCTGATAAAGCGTTTTCTTCAGCGCTGTTTATGGCAACCTTGGAATTATTAACCCACTCTTCAATTCTTATTTTTGCCGATTCACTGATAAGCTCAATCGTGTCAACCGCTTTTTCTGATTCAGCAATAGCTGATTCAGCAGCTTCCATGGTTTTTTTCTTTGCCTGTTCTCCCTTTAAAATAACCTCATCCGATTTGTTTTTTATTTCTACGGACTTCTGTTCTAACTCCAATAATACTTCATTAACAGTCTCAATGGCTTTTTTGGACAACTCCATGGCTTCTTTCGATAATTCAGCCGATTTATTTGCAGTTTCCTGAGATTTTTCTATTGCTTCCTTAGAATTTAATAAAGCGTTATCCGTAGTGGTTTTAGCCCAGATGTTGGTTTCCTCAACGGATTTTATCGCTTCCAGAAAAGCCTTTTGATATGACCTATTGGTTTCTTCGGCAGCTTTTTTAGCATTCTCAGCCTTTTCGGTAGCTTCCTGCAGTGCCTTCATTGTTTCCAGGTCCAGTATCCGGCTGGATTTTTTTATTTCCGCTGCGGTGTTAAGGGCTTCGTTTGATACTCGCATAGCTTCATCTACATGAAATTTTACTTTGTTTTCAGTTTCTTCCGCAGTAACCATAGCTTCCTGAGCCAACTTTATGGCTGCTTCTGACATTTCTTCGGCTGATTTTGCTGTTTTTTCATTCCTTTTTGCCGCATTATTAGCTTCTTTTACTGCTTCCTTTACTGTGCCCCGCGCTTCTTTAACAATTTTATCGTCTTCATCAATAATTTCATGTGTAGATGATATTGCTTCTTCAGCGGTTTCCTTTGCCCACTTAGCTCTTTTTTCAGCTTCAGAAATAGCCCTTTCAAATGCCTGTTTATATTCCTTTGCACTGGATTCTGCTTCTTTTGTTACCTTCTCCGCTTTTTTTATTGCTTCCATAGAAGCTTTACGCGCCTCATCAGTTATTTTTTTACTGCTTTTACTGATATTTCTTGCCTGTTCCACAATTTCTATTGCAATTTTAATTGCCTCATCGGCAGATAGACGTGAGGACCTGTCCAACCTATTGGCTTCATCCGCTTTCTGGTTTAATTCTTCAATACTGTTTTTCAGGTTGGTGATGTCATCAATCGAGGAATCTACATCAATATCCAGTTCATTATCTTTGTCTATATTATTGTCCATGAAGCCATCCCCCTCGCTTTTTATAAGAAATGCTTTATAAAACTTGCAGCTATAATAACCGATTTGATAATAACTATCGATTACTGATAAAATAGCTACGAATCTATTTCACGGGCCGCTAGCTCAACTGGCAGAGCAACTGACTCTTAATCAGTAGGTTACAGGTTCGATTCCTGTGCGGCTCATTTTATAAAACGTAATTTCTCCTTCTACTAATTGAGCAGTTGGTTTTGCACTGCATAGCGTATCAGTTCGGCGCTATTTTTTATCTGCATTTTCTTTATAATACGGTTTCGATAGGTATTAATAGTTTTAACGCTTAAATTAAGTTCGGCAGCAATTTCAGCCGCGGTTTTGCCGGAAGCAATATAGCGCATCACTTGGTCTTCGCGGTCGGACAGTAATTCATGAGGTAGTTTGGGAGTTCCCTCATTTAAATGACGAGCTAATTTATCCGCAAGGTTGGGGCTGACGTACTTCTTACCCGAGAGTATCCTTTCAACAGCGAGTGTCAGTTCATCAGATGCGGTGTCCTTGGTTAGATACCCCGAAGCCCCCGCCTTCAGACATCGCAATGCATACTGGTCTTCCGGATAGATGCTGATTATAAGCACCGGCAAAGTCTTATTAAATTTCTGTATCTCTTTTAAAACTTCCAGTCCGTTCATCCCCGGCATAGCTATATCGAGTAACACTATATCGTATTTATCCGTTTTTATTTTACCCAAAGCCTCTGTTCCGTTAGCGGCTTCATCAACAACAATCGCTTCAAATGTTTCCTTTAATAATTGCTGCAATCCCTGCCTCACGATTGGATGGTCATCAGTTATCAGGACTTTCATTAGCAGTTAATCCTCCCTTTTTATTAAGCGGAATACTGACTGTTACGTGTGTCCCTTCGCCGGAAATACCGATTACAGTAACAGTGCCGCCCCAATATTGTACTCTTTCGCGAATACCGATTAATCCTAAGGAACGCGGAGCATTGATTTGCTCTTCTGTAATTCCCTTGCCGTTGTCATTGACGGTTAGTGTTATCTTTTTACCCTGTTTTCTTAATCCAATATCAACACAGGTAGCCTCGGCATGCTTGAATACATTTGTTATAAGCTCCTGGAAGACACTGAAGAGCGCAATCGCCAATTCCTGTTCCACCACTATTTTAGCCGGTATGGAAGAAACATTGCACTTAATTCCTGTAAGCTTAAAAAATTCCTCAGTTTGCCACTCAATAGCGGCTAATAGACCCAATTCATACAACAAACCGGGCTTTAATTCCGCCGAAACACCTTTAACTATTTGTATAGACATATCAATCAGTTTGAGAATATCAACCATTTTATTGTCGGGGATTTCATTACAGTGTAGTAATTGTTTTTGCAGCCATGATATATCCATTTTTACGGCAGTAAGTAGCTGTCCAAGCTCTTCATGAATTCTATGAGCAATATCCTTTCTCTCTTGTTCCCTAATATACTGCAGGTGTACCGATAGTGCACGTAATTGCTTGTGCGATTCCCGAAGCTTTTGCTCAACCTGTTTGCGTTGTGTGATATCTCTTATTACAGCAACAGAACCGTTAAACTCCCCATCAATAAACATCGGTGACAGCTTTACGTTTATCCATTTCTTCCTTCCTTTTACATCTCTGGAAAATTCGTAATCCGCCACTAATCCTTGTATATTTTTATTAAAAGCAGTGCAAAATAGTTTATCCACTTTTAACGGCATAACCTCTGAATGCTTTTTCCCCATAAAATCGCCTTTTGGTTCATATATATCTCTTGCCGGTTCAGGATGGCAGGAAATAAAACACCCTTCTTTGTCGAATACATATACCCAATCATCGATTGAAGACAACACGCTTTGTAAGCGACTCTCGGATTCTTTAATGACATTCTCTACTCTCTTACGTTCTGTGATATCCCTAATATAAGCCACATTAGCCCGCTTGCCCTTATAAGTAGTATGAACACTGGTAAACTCGATGTCGATTACCACCCCATCTTTTCTAATGATTTCCATTTCGAAAGGTCCCGGTATAGTTTCACCTTTTAATTTCCTGCGATGCCTGTCCAATGAAGGAGTATAATATTCGGCTTTAAGCAGGTTAAAAAACGGCATTCCCAGTAACTCTTCCATAGAGTATCCGGTAATTTTGACCCATTCATCACTTACGAAAGTTTGCACACCCTCGTTGTTCCCCATATCCTGCATTATTACTACGGCTTCACCGACCCTTCCCCCCAATGCCACCAATGCATTATATCTTTCTTCGGATTCGATTAATTGTTTATTTATCTCTTTTTGTTCGGTAATATCTCTGTGTACACAGAATATAAAACCCGGACCTACATCCATATACTTATAGCTAACCGCAAGATCAATCACGCTACCATCTTTGCGTCTGCTTTTGATTTCAAAAGAAGATTCACCATTGCTAATAGTTCTTTCAATGTTGCTTTCGAATTTTTTAACTTCTGCAGGTTTTTTTAAGATAAGGTCAGTAGCGTTCATGGATAACAATTCCGTTCTGCTATAGCCGCTCATCTTGCAATAGGCATCATTTACATACAAAATATTGCTATTTAAATCTGAAAGGAAGAATCCTTCCGTGGCATTTTGGAGGACTGCTTTATACCAGTCGTTAATAATACTATATTGCAGACTTGCAGAAGATGAAGCTTTCCCTTTGTCCGGGTTTATTCCTTCCGAAGACACAACGTCATCCGTGGTGTTTTCATGAATTTGACGCATCAACAACTCCTTAATATGTAACCGGTTTGAAATATATAATTGAAGCAATATAATAAGATTAAAATTACTGTCTAATCGTATAACTTCAGGTATAACCTGTCAAGCTAAACGCATCGGAGTTATTCATTATGAGTATATTAGTGATAATAATTTAGGATATCATATTGCTTTATCGGAACCGGTTTCTATAACGTTTTCATCACCGGATGATTCTTCGGTATACAGCCTTCCCTTCCAATTGATACCGGTACGCGCAAGCTTTTGTATAACGGCATTAGCTACAACGAATAGGAGAAATATAATTCCGACCGGATGCAATACAACAGAAAGAATTGAATTCTGGTGAAAACGGCGGTCTGCCATCCAGCGCATCAGGTAGATAGAAGCAATTTGAAAAATAATGATGGCCACAACCAGCTTATCGACGCCTGTAAACGAGTATTCGTGCCATAAAGAATAAAAAGGTATTAAATAGCATATAAAAGCAAAAATAATCAGTGCCACAAGAGCAATAACCGAAATTTCGGCAACAGCATAAACAGAACGCGTCAATCCGTTCCATATACCCTTGACATTATCATACATCTTACAAAACACCACATCCGATAAATCCACTGCGATATGTTTTCCGCCGTGTTTATTAACTTCGACACCAAGCCATATATCTTCCAATACTTTTGATTTAACGCTTTCATGCCCACCGATTCTCCAATATTCCCGCCGTGAAAACAGCATAAACTGGCCAATAGCTATTGATGGCATATTTTTCTTCGATTGCTGAATCCACCATAAAGGGCACCATGTCATCAATATAAAATACCAGGTCGGAGTAAATATGTTCATTACCGGGCTATCTGCAATCTGTCGTGGAAATCCTGAGAGCAGGGAGGTATTCATCTCGAGAGCCAATGACATAACACCACTTAACATATTTAGCGTATGAGTAGTATCGGCATCTACGAAAAGTAGCCAGTCGCCCTTCGCTTCTTTTGCCAGTTGATGGCAAGCATAATTTTTCCCCGACCATCCGGCGGGTAGAGGTAATCCGCTAATAAGCCTCAAACGGTTATCTTTAGCGGCAAACTGCTTAACGATTCCGGCTGTACTATCGGTGGATTCATCATCCAGCACCAGAATCTCATAAGCAGGGTAATCCTGCTTCAGTAGTGTTTCCAGACATTGTGTTATTTTGTCCTCTTCATTTCTGGCAGGAATCAGAACGGACACCATCGGAGCATTCCCTGGTATTTTACTCTCAAGTGAAGGTGATTTTAAGTATATTAAATTCAAGATAAGATTAACCAGTATTAAAAGTAATATCCCTGCTATGACAATTTGAATAAACATTATAATTGCTGCTTCTTAATATTCGTCTTATCTTCCCTAGAACGCATCCATTTTAAAATATTTACCCCAAACACAGGAGCTTCCGTCAATTCTTTAAAATGCTTATAGATAAAAAGTGCCAAAATGCACAAAATAAAAAGCAATTCCAGAGTGAATCCACTATAAAGCAGTAAAAAAATAGAACTTCCGGTTGGACCCATCATTGCCATCCATGCGTTTTGCTCTATGAATAAGAATCCTAATAACGTAAATATCGCAAAAAGTAACAATAATTCAGATTGAGGAAGAGCAATCAATACACCAAAGGTAACCGCTATCGCTTTGCCTCCTTTGAATTTCAAAAATGGGGAAAAGGCATGTCCAAGAATTGCACAAATGCCTATAAAGAGAAGATTGCTAAAGGGCATATGCATTACATAATATGCCAGCCATATAAAAGGAACACCTTTAGCAATATCCAGAACAAGGGCTATTATACCCAGAGTAACATTCCCCGCACGAAACACATTAGCGGAACCCGGATTTCCGTCACCGTATCTGGTAATATCCTTGTTAAGCGCCTTGCGACCTATCCATACCGAAAAAGGACAAGCGCCAAGTAAAAAAGCGGCAACCCCTAATATAAAGGAAAATAACATTTCCATCTCAAATATTTCCCACCCAAAGATATCACAAGAGTAGTAATTATACAATACTTAAATTTCCGTTGAAAGTTCTGTATCGGTTTTATTCCTTCCCTTTAGTGCTAAATCATACTGATGATGCGTTTGTTTGGCATACTCGTTAATTATTATCGAAGCGATAATGATAATATCGAAATAGAAAAAGTAAGGCCATATGCTGCGCCAGGCAAAAAACAGCGGTAATACTGCAAGAAGCGGACCCGCCTGCGGATATCGATAACAGTTGAGATAGTACCAGATAATCCCGCCAATAAATATCAGGCATTCAATTATGGTAAAAACCAAAGAGGATTGAATGTTTATTAATCCACCGGTAACCAAAGTTATTATTCCCACTCCCAATGGAAATTTGTCCGTCATAGGTGAAATTATCGATTCATACCATAAATATTGGCCACTGATTATAAAAGGCAAATTAGTTGCAACAAATATCAGGAGGACGATTAACAAAGATTGCACCGCCTTTTTTAAACCCTGTGTTTTATATATCAAAATTAGATAAAAGGGCATAAAAAACCATGCCACTTGTTTAACTGTTACAGCTAATCCTATACTAATTGCTGAAACAAGAGAGTGTTTTTTAAATAACACCCAACCCAACAGTAAAAATGGGAATAACAAAAAACCGGTTTCCCCCGATGCCAGGGAATTCCACAACTCCAGGCTTATTAATATAATTGCCGACAGTAAAAGCCGGTATTTGGCAGGGGATAACCATATTACATAAAGCAATACAGGTACCAGTAATATTATATAAATAATTCTCAGGTCACTTATCCCCACAAGTAAAAACAAGGACGGAATTAAAAAAGACCCTGCCGGATAACATAAACCGGATTCCAGCTCTACAGGAATATCATCCGGATTTTCCAGTATTTGTTGATGCAACT
>DIKD01000098.1:5121-8338 GCA_002421585.1 Dehalococcoidia bacterium UBA5627 | reverse complement strand
GTATTTACGTTTTAAAGCCTTAAAAGCCGGTAATTTCGAGATAGCTATGGATTATCAGAGGCCATGGGAAGACCAGTCTACCAAACAGAGGGTATCTGTCGTCAACGTTTCGTAGAGGCTCTTTCCAGTTCAAGCAGCTTGATTTTCACATCCAAACCGCCGGTAAAGCCGGTTAAATTTCCGTCGCTGCCGATAACCCTGTGGCAGGGGATAATCACAGGCAACGGATTTTTGCCCAAAGCGCCCCCCACTGCCCGGGCTGCCTTCGGGCTGCCGACCTTTTCGGCTATCCACTTATAACTTCTGGTTTCCCCGTAGGGAATCAACCTTGTCGCATCCCATACGGCTCTTTGAAAAGGAGTGGCTACGGGAATATCCGGCTTGTCGGGGAATGAAACATTTATCCCGTTGAAGTATTCAATAAATCTTTTTTCCAAGTCAGCAAATCTGTGCGGTAAAAGGGCAACCTTATCTTCACATAACCCCGGAAGTGAAAGTGCTTTTTTCTTATCACTTTGCGGTAGGCTGCATTTTATCAGCCCCTTATCCGAGGCAATTACTGAAATCCATCCTGCGGCGGTTTTGAAAACACTATAGTATAATTCCATATAAAGCCCCGTAATTCGTCTTATTTTAAGCTGTAGCGGCTCTGGTGACTGCCTCTTGGTAAAGCCTAACCTGTTTATAATAACTATTATTTATCGGATATCTCTTGCCACTGTCAATCCCCAAACCGAAACGGCTCCGGCTGATTTTAGAGCTCTGGCGCAGGCATCCAATGTGGCACACGATGTCGCTACATCGTCAATCAACAAAACACGTTTACCCCGAACACTTTCATTTTGGCATATAAAGGCGTCGACAAGATTATAATGTCTTTCATGTATTGACTTTGACATAGCCTGTGCAGGGGTATGTCTATGGCGAATCAGACAGTCTTTTTCAATTTGAACAGTGGTAAGTTTTCCGAATTCCTTAGCCAGCAGTTCCGACTGATTGTATCCGCGTTCTCTGAACCTTTTACGATGCAGGGGAACGGGAATAATAATGTCGTAAGGTAGCGGATTATCTTTTGCAAAATCAGCCATTATAGCTGCCAGAGGGGTGGCTATCGCCCTCAGATTCCGGTATTTCAATTGGTGCACTGCGGAGCGAATTGTGCCTTCAAACCGGAACGGCGAACGGATTCCGTCGATGCAAGTCTCGAAAGTTGGGCAGTTATTGCAGGAAGTGTCAAGCAACTTGCCGACGCCGCAAAAAGGGCAGACAGGCGGTAGTATGCACGGTAACCGATTATAACAGGCAACGCATATCAGACTGCCCTCTTTTCCGCATTCGATACATCGCAGCGGGAACAGCAAACCCAGCGCCGTCTTTTTTAGTCCCTCCAAGACAGGAAGCATTTCATATCCGGTTTTATTATTTTTATGAATAAATATTTAAATTTTAGCTCTGCCGGGAACGACCGCCCACACCGTTCAAAATAGGTTCGTTTATATAAATATCCCCGTTCCTGATTTTCAGGTTGTAACCGCAATCTGGATTGGTACAAACCCATGCTTTATAGAGAATAGATGCCCCCTGGCTTCCGAAATCAGAAAGGGGTACCAGATTTCCGCTGGCGCATTTTTGGCATTTTGGAAAATTAACTTGTTCCACGAAGTCCACCTCCCGGCCGAAATTATTGTTTAGAGTATACATCAGTTGTCAATTTGTTTACAAGACTAACGGCGGTTTACTTGATGTTATCAGCAAGACTGAAGCCCGTAAAAGCGAGCCGGGTATAGACAGCTCCTCGTGGTGTCAGCTCACTTTTCATCAGACTAAGTCCGGCGGCTTTTATAGAACAGTTTATCTCCGCTTTGCTTGCGCTGATAAAATCGCCGAATTTTTTACGTTCATCCGGCAGCGCCTCGTCTGCGACGCGCGCCAGCGTCAGATGCGGTTTAAAACCTCTTTTTTCGGGAGGGAAGCCGATTCCCGCCATGCTGTTTTCCAATCGACAATAAAGATTGTTCAATACATCGATTTCTCCCCCCAGACCCACCCAGACCACCTGCACACGCTGCGGGTTGGGGAACACACCTAATTGTCTCGTAGTTAAATCAAACGACTCGATGCCATTGACAGCTTCTGTCATAGCCTGTTCAATCCTGTCTACCGCTCTTATTTCGATGTCGCCGAGAAATTTCAAAGTCAGGTGTATGCTGTCGGGCGAAACCCATTTAATGCGGGGCTTTTCTACTTTTAATTTATACTGCAATCTTGCAAGTTCCGTTTTTAAGCCCTCCGGCAATTCTATAGCGATAAATGAGCGGATTTTTTCCATCTTCAGGCAATCCCCAACAGTCTGCGGGCATTTTCTCCCAGAATCTTCATCTTGGTAATATCCGGTAAATCCTGCAACAGTATCTCTTTTATGATGCGTGATTGTTCTAATAAGGGATAGTCGCTTCCGAAGAGAATCTTATCTTCCCCGACCAGTGAAGCAACCTGCTTATATATCAGCGGCTTATAGAGGAAAGGTGAGGCTGCCGAGTCAAAATAGACGTTCTCAAGTACTTTTTCCACCTCCGGCATCAACGCATAAAACGGCAATCCCCCGCCCCAATGAGCGCAAACAACAGTCAGTTCCGGATGGTTGTAAATAAAGGAGTAAAGCATCTGAGGGGTTACGGTTCCTTTCCCCGGATACTGATGCCCTACCGGCTCGGAGCTGTGTGTCAGCAGAATCATATTATTTTTTATCAGCGCATCGACAAACGGCTGCATAAAATCTTTATCATCGAGTGGCAGCATCCGGATATCGGGTCTTAGTTCTCCAACTCCTTTGGCACCTCCGGCGGCACATCTTTCGATTTCTTTAATCGAGGCACCCATTGACAGGGGCTGGACACCGCAGAATCCGTCCAGTCTGTCGGGGTATTTATTTATGGATTCGAGAATGTAGTCGTTGATCTCGACGCAAAGTTCATGGGTTGTCCAGCCGATGTTATGCACTACGGAGATGTCTATTCTGGAAGCGTCCATGCTTTCGATAAGTTCTTCGGCAGTAATCATTTTTGCCTTCGGGTTCTCATAAAGAGCTGCAAAACAGGGGTCGCAGTCCACGTAACGCCGGCGGTTCTCTATTACCTGTGGAGGAAATATATGTGTATGAAAATCGATAATCATAATTGAGATGATAATAACAGAACGGGGATTGAATCACAATCCC
>DIKD01000098.1:0-5020 GCA_002421585.1 Dehalococcoidia bacterium UBA5627 | reverse complement strand
CCGGCCAAAAATATAGAGCCGATTATTGCCAGAATCATCAGAGCCATACTGGTTATGAGTTGCCAGCTCGGGATATCGGTTATACCCATGCGCATTATGACCGTCAGCGGAGCGGTTAGCGGAAAGACAGTGAAGAACTGAGATAATCCGCTGTCCGGAAATTCCATTATATGCGCTATAAAGAAAAACGGTACTACCGCCAGAAGCGTAAATACAGTAGAAACCTGCTGGCTTTCGCGGGCGGTTGCTCCGATTGAACCGGCTCCGGCCATAATAATGGCAAAAAGCAGATAACCGAGTACAAAATAAATAAGGCTGACAATCAGAAAATCGGTTGCTATGGTAAGCCCGCTCAGTAAACCGCCGATGGATGTGGAAGCCATATCGGTCAGATATCTGGCGGATATCAGCCATATAACTATTTGTACCAGACCGGCAGCTCCCAGCCCGAGTACTTTCCCCGTGATAAGCTGTCTTGGGGATACCGATGAGAGCAATATTTCCATAACGCGGTTTTCTTTTTCCTCTCCCAGCCCCTGTAACAGGAAGCCCGATGATGTGAATATTGCCATAATCAGCAATATGCTGAAAATATACGGGACAATGAAGGAAGTAAACCCTCCCTGTTGTTCGGACTCCTCACCCTCCGGTGTCAGTGTTATACTGCTAAGGTAAAGAGGTGACGCTACCCGGTCTATAATAGTGCTGTCTACTTTTCCTTCCAGAATATTATCGACCAGGAATCTTTCTATTGCATAATAAACCTCTCCTGAAACATCCAGCTCTCTTGTAAGGGTGTATCTGGTTACATTCCCGGTTGACATATAGTTTTCCGGTATTACAAAGTACTGGCTGATAAAGCCGCCGCTCATATTATCGAAAGCTGCTTGCTGACTTTCCTGTGGAATCAGTGTTACGTTGCCGTATATCAGGTTGTTATCAAACTCACCCAGCTCGTCTACATAGCCAACCTTAATTTCCTCGATTGGAGTTTCCCCGGCTGTCCCCTGTATAAGGCTGAAAGCTCCGATTATTAAAAATCCCAGCAGCGGGAAAGCCAGAGTCATTAGAATAAACGATTTTCGCTTAATGGTGGCAAAGAACTCGTATTTAAAAATGGTTTTAATCTTATTCATTGCCGTCTCCGTTTACGCCGGCAATGCGGATAAAGATTTCGTGCAGGCTGGGAGTGCCGATTTCGAAGCGGTTTACCGTTACTCGTTTATCGATAAGCTGTTGCAGGATATCCTGCGGAGTTGTATTGCTATCGAGAAAGAATTCAGCGTATTCGTCCCTTTGGCGGCTGTCGGTTACTCCTTTTAAGCTGCCTATATTGCCTTCATAAGTAATAAAGACCGAATTTTCACGATATTGATGCTTGATGTCATCCAATTTGCCATAGAGAACTTCAGTCCCCTTGTTAATCATAAAAAGACGGTCGCAGAGCTCTTCGACCTGATTCATCTGATGTGTGCTGAAAATAATCGATTTTCCCTGTTCTTTCAACTCCAGTATCAAGCCTTTTAAAAGCTCTGTGTTTACCGGGTCGAGGCCGGCAAAGGGTTCGTCCAGTATTACCAGAGAAGGATTGTGGATTACAGTTACCAGAAACTGGATAAGCTGCCCCATTCCGCGGCTCATCTCTTCGATTTTCTTATTCTTGTGGGGCAGCATTCCGACATGCTCCAGCATTTCTTCTATGCGTTCATCCGTTACGGTTACGCCTTTAAGCGATGCCATATATCTTAAGGTTTCCGTAACGGTTTGTTTTTTATACAAACCTCTTTCTTCCGGTAGATAACCGATTTTGTTCTTGGTGTCCTCGCGGAATTTTTCACCCAGAACATAAACCTCTCCGGAATCCGGCTTGATGATATCCATCATCATACGGATGGTAGTGGTCTTTCCGGCTCCGTTGGGTCCGATAAGTCCGAATATTTCACCTTTTTCCACGGAAAAGGAAACATCGGACACCACTGTTTTCTTGCCGTAGGTCTTGTAGATATTTTTTACATCCACGGCTATCGTTGACATCTGACTGATATTCATCATTGTTTATGTTTAGCTTATCTGTGAATTATCCTTCCTGCTCGGCTTCGGTTTCTGCAGATTCTTCAGCTTCAGTTGCCTCGGCAGCTTCCGCTTCTTCAGCGGTAGGAGCTGCAATTCCTTCTTCTACTATCGCCTTAACTCTGGTAATTTTAACAACTATCTGTTCAGGGTCGGCCGTGGTCGTAACTCCATCACCGAGAGCAATATCCTTTACAAAAATAGCGTCTCCCGATTCTTCCAGACTACTTATATTAACTTCTATGTGAGGCGGCATTTCTTCAGGAAGCGCCTCGATTTCAATGTCATCCATTAAATGTTCCAGCATGTTGATTTTCGACTTAACAGCGGGTGAATCTCCGGTAAGATAGATGGGGATATCGGCAGACATCTTCTCTGTTTTATTTACCTGGTAGAAATCGACGTGAATTAACTGCCCGCTAATGACATCACTCTGAATTTCACGGATAAAAACACTGCGGGGTTTCTTTTCCTTTTCAATCTCGAGGTCGATAAGCCGTGTAGCTCCCTCTTTGAAAATAAGTTTTTTAAGTTCACTATTATCGCACTGCAATGCGAGGGATTCAATCCCGTTTCCGAATACGTGAATCGGAGTAATTCCCTGTCTGCGAAGAGTTTTCGTGCTTTTGCCGAAAACCGTTCTTTTGGATGCTTTCAATTTTATATTACCCATTTCTTTCTCCCTTAATTACTTTAGGCTATTTATCAATATCAATTAAAACAGGAAAGGACATAAAAAGCAATTTTTGGATATAAAAAACGAATACATTATGTCAATAAACCATGTTAAGCCGACACTGTTTTTGATAACGTCTAAGGATTGCAGGGTTTATCGGGTTGTTCTAAGTCGAAGATGTAATTTAGTACATCAGAGGTTTGATGACCAAGATTACTCAACAGCTTATTAAATAAGCCTCCAGTCCTTATAACCCTGCCGGATCATCTTAAGGTACTCGGGTGACGGCTTCGATTCATCTGCCTGGAGCTGCCCTTTTTTGATATACGTTACGGCTTCTACTGCATCGCCGTCCTCGTTATTAACGATGACTCTGATTCGCTCAAAACCCCCCGGGCAGTCCTCAGCCCTGTCAAGCTTCCCCAAATCCGTATCGGGAACATCGTAGATGGCGCCCAGCACTTTATCACCGGCGGAGCGTTTTATGGTGGCTATACCGCCGCGCCACCGGCGGGTCCAGCCCGTAAACATCAGCCGGTAATTATGCAGGGTAGCAATGTACAAAGGTTTGCTCTGCGGGGACGTTGCCGCCATTTGCTTCTTGTTTAGATTGGTTGCGTAAGCGAAATAATACATAGTACTAATCCAGTGAATAAAGAATCACAAGGACTCCCAAAATAATCAGCCAGGACGCAAAAACATAAACCCCCTTTTTAGGCCAGACCATTGCAATTATTCCGAACAGGACACATACTATTCCGGCTATCATCAAAATAGGCGGGGTTATCTCAAACATGTCCTTGCTCCTTTTATTATCAGTAATAGATTACGGCGTTATTATAATAGTTTTTTCCCGTTCTGGCTAGGGGTGTAAAAAAACAAAAAATAATTGACAATATTTCACAAGGCGGTTATAGTGATGTTAGAATTTCGTTTTTTCTATCAGTTAGACCTGTTCAGTCGTGATTTATTACGGGGTTTGCAGTAGATGAAGGTACACGAAGAACCAATCGAAATAGAAAATCTGACCAGGCTGAATGAATATGGCCCCGATGACTTATTTATCTGTTGTGCCAGTTTCGAAGACAGATGCCTGCAGGCAGCCGCCAAAGCAGGTCCCAGTTATCGTGTACGCTTCAGCATCATCTTTGTAATCGAAGAACCTTTCTATCAGCAGGTTGTCGAAACCAATATGTTGAAACTGCAAGCCGACTTGAGCAGAAGGACGTCGGAAGGGGTATTCGTTATCCGCTGCCAACGCGACAATCCCATCGAAGGCATAAGCCAGTTGAAAAATATTTGGAACCGCTGCCGTCCCAAAGATAACGATGATTCATATATTACTTTCGATATAAGCGGTTTTACCAAGATTTATCTGCTTGAACTGCTGTATTTTCTGGTGGCGGAACAGAATCTGGGTATCCCGCGCATTATTCACACCACACAAAGTTATTCCCCCACCAAACTTACACGCGGAGTGGAGCAAATTTCTACTGTACATAACTTCTTCGGTACTGTCTCATTCGACAAACAGACGGTTTTGGTATTGTTTTTGGGTTTCGAACCGGAACGCTCGCTTACGGTGTGGAAGCATTTTAATCCGGTAAGAACAATAGCTTTGATAACCAATCCTCCGCGTGGTGGCAGCGAAGAGTACTTGGAATATGCCAAGAATAATAATGCTTTCCTGCTTGCTCAAGCGGGTGTTGAATTAAGGGACGTACCTGCCGATGACCCGCATTCGGCAAGAGACGTGCTTGAAGAAATATACCATGAAATACGGGATTCTTTTAATATGGTAATAGGGCCTTTCGGTACTAAATCACAAACGGTAGGCATCTTCCTTTTCTGCCTGGAACATCCCAAGGCGCAGGTAGTTTATTCGTTCCCCGTAAACTATACCAAGTCCTATCTGAAGAGAAAACCCGGAAAAACATTGCTGTTGCCGCTTGCCCCGGTTGTTAAAAGCTGATATTTAGCGCAAAAAGCTTAAACTTCCAAAAGATGAAATTGTATTGATTCCATAGCTAAATTCACCGTTAAAAATAATATTTTCGTATTTAATCCCTAAAATACTTGACATTATGCCTAGCTTTAGTTTATTCTAGCTACAAACTACGAAAAAGGGAGGGAACCAATGCAAGGCTATTGTATGAAGTGTCGCGCCAAAAAGGAAATGAAAGATGCCAAAGCGATAACCATGAAGAACGGCCGCCCGGCGACCCAGGGTGTATGCCCTGTTTGTGGTACCAAAATGTTCAAAATTGGTAAAGC
>DIKD01000114.1:16291-22744 GCA_002421585.1 Dehalococcoidia bacterium UBA5627 | reverse complement strand
ACATTTATTTGTCTTCCGGTTCAAAGGTCTGGCGAAATAGCTCGGGGATAGCAGAACCTCATTTCTTACCCTTACGGCAAAAACGTTCCAAGTAAAAATTAACGTCGTCGATATTGAACTCCTCAGGGTCAAACGGTCCTCCGAGCCACTCCATCATTTCTTCGTATTCTTCATGTGCCGGATTGCTGATTATTTTGAGCAGGTCGTCATAACCCCAAATACCGCCGCAATCCTCCGGCGGACAGGCGCGCTTACCGGTCAGGCAGACCGGGTACTGCACGCCGGATTCTGCCGGCACTATTTTCTCGACTAAAATTTGGTGTTCCCAGCCATCACCGAAGTCGTAATCATAGATGAATACTGCTTTCTCACCGGATATAACCTTGTTTAGCCGTGCCCTGCGAGAGTCTTTCAAATCAAGCTCGTCAAAGTCACCATACGGGTCGGGGATACCATATTCGATGCCTGCGATGCGAAACCCGTAGAGATGGTAGTCAGTCCAACCCATTACGTACTGTAGAATCATGTGCAATTTGTGGAGAGTGATATTGCCGGGAACTTGTATCCGTCTCCAGATAGGCGGTTTGCTTTCTTTAAGAGTTATTTTTAATTGATATACCGTTTCATTTTCTTGTTTAGCCATCTTCATCAATCTCCCTGTTTTGGATTTACTTTTTTACGTTGTTGGGAAGTATTGCCGGCTGATTCATTACTTCGGCATGAGATAAAGCATCATCCGGAATTATCTCGGCAATGGTCTTCGTATCAGTGTCGGGTGGAAACTTTTTTGTCCTTTCATAATCAGACTCCCATTGCCCCCGCTTTGTAATTTTAGTATTAATTCTTTTCTCTGTCCAATCAATTTCATAGCTAATTCTGTTTTTCCCGTTCGAGTCTCACCAGGGGTACCATTATTTGAAGCTAAAAAGCCCCTTGAGTATTGAGAACTTTAGAGGCTTTTTTACGAGTATCGATACGCTGACAGAACCACCGGTTAGAGCCAATTATTGATAATCTGTACCTGATTTTGCAAAAGCGAGTTTCGTATCTTATACGCCAAGAATGAACTCAATTCGAATTGCCCGATTTTTCTAAAAGGCAAGCGGTATATACATATTATTTTTTTATTAATTATCGCATTTAAGCAAAAATACACCCGATTCACTCACGATAGCTATTGACACATTACTAAAAGTTTATTAAAATTGCGGATAATCTGTTATTTTTTTACTTCCGGTTTGCTCCGGTCCGGTAGTTTTGCTATAGGAAGCTCAGTAAGCTTTTTTATAAAATCCGGGATAAAGGAGGTATAAGTTAGAACCATTTTTTATCTTAGTTTACAAATTTATTAAAGGAAGGTAGAAAAGGATCAAACAATGGAAGTAAAAAGAGAAAGATGGGGTAGTAGATCGCTCTTTATTATGGCAGCGATCGGCTCAGCCATAGGGTTGGGCAACGTTTGGCGCTTTCCTTATATGACTTATGAATATGGTGGAGGCGCCTTTTTATTTGCCTGGATTGTCGGGCTTATTATACTGGGTATCCCCTGGCTGATGATGGAATTCGGTATGGGGAAATACTTCCAGAAGGGAGCTCCCGGTGTATTCGAAGGCATTGGCAAGAAGTGGGAATGGGCAGGCTGGTGGCCTGTTTTTGTCGCCTTTTTAATTGTTTCCTATTATACAGTGATAATGGCATGGTCGTTAAGATACGCTATCGATTCACTGACCATGGCGTGGGGGACAGGGCAGGCGGCGGCTGAAGGTACCACCGGGTATTTTTATGATACCATTTTACAGATTTCGTCCGGTCCCACTGACTTTGGAGCGCAGGTTTGGGCCACTCTTGCTCTGTTAGCCGTTATATGGATACTGATGTTCTTTATAATGTTTAAGGGAGCCAGAGTTATCGGTAAAGTTGTAGTCTGGACAGTAGCTATTCCCTGGGCTCTGCTGGTTATACTTTTCATCCGCGGCATTACACTCCCCGGAGCAGTCGACGGGCTCAATTATTATTTATCGACAGATTTTAGTGTGCTTACGGACGGAGGCGTGTGGTTTGCAGCCTTTAGCCAGGTTGCCTTCTCATTGTCAGTAGGTATGGCAGGCATGTACGCCTACGGTAGCTTTATGGCTAAAAAATCAGATGTCAATAATAATGCCGCTATTACCACTTTTGCAGATAGCGCCACAGCGTTCTTCGCCGGTTTTGCCGTATTCAGCATAGTCGGATTCTTAATGCATGCATTATCGGTCGGCGCTACGGATGTCGCCGCTTCCGGTTTAGGCTTGGCGTTTATAACCTTCCCGGCAGCCATATCTATGATGCCGGCGCTAAACGGTATCATAGGTGCGGTATTCTTCTTCTGTTTGTTCTTCCTGGGATTGGATTCGGCTTTCTTCCTGGCACATGGCGGCGTTGCCGCTCCGCTGCGGGATAAACTCGGCTGGAGTCTGAAAAAATCCACTCTGATTGTATGTATTGCCGGGTTCCTGCTGGGCATCCTGTTTACAAGCCAGGCCGGTCTCTACTGGCTGGATATTGTTGACAAAGCCGTTTCATTCTATGGACTTCTGATTACCGGCATTATTTCCTGTATTATAGTTGGCTGGGTTTTCGGAGCCAAAAAACTCAGGGAATATCTCAATTCTACTTCGGATTTCAAGTTCGGCGCCTGGTGGGATTGGGTAATCAAGCTGGTAATTCCGATAGCAATGACATTCGTCGTTATCTATGGCGGCTTTATGGTAGATATTCCCGAAGCATACGGCGGATATCAAATCGGTCCGTTCAACGGGTCGCATATCATTTGGTTAATTCTCGGTATAACCCTTATTTTAAGTTTTGTGTTGGGTCGTATGAAAACCAAAGCCCCTAAGGAGGAAGAATAATGGAAGCTGGAGCTATAATCTCTGCGGTTGTTGTATGGGCCCTTATTATCGGCGGCCTCGTTTTTTGTTTTACCCGTATAGGTAGAGGCGGCGGCTGGGAAGATTAACTAAAGTTATTGTTTTAACGACAACTCGAACAGTCCTGCTAAAACGCAGGACTGTTCGTTTTTGGTAGAAAGATGGCAATCCAGTATAATTGATACTGACCAAAAGTTCAGTCATAATATATAATTTGAATGATAATAATATAAAATAACAAGAATACATATTTGAGTAGGAATTAAATGACAGAAACAATACTGACACTACTTGGGACAATGGTTCTGGTATTTATAGCGGCATTGATTTTTACCAATGCTATCGAATGGATAGCCGGCCAGTTAAGGCTCGGTTGTTCTTTTGTCGGTTCGATTATCGCGCCGCTTTTTACATCGATACCGGAAATGGTGGTTTTTCTGGTTGCCATATTTGCCTTCAGCGATGGGATGGGCCATGAAATAGGTGTCGGCACCATTTACGGACAGCCGTTTATGGCATCCAGCCTCTCATACGGGCTGGTGGGTATTGCCGTACTGCTGGGGTTATTGCTTAAAAAGAGAACCAGCGGTCATATGACTGTCGATAAATCTCTGGCTACACCCTTCCTTTTCGTTACAATACTCTTTCCGCTGACACTTCTACCGGCTTTTATCGACAGTGCAATCGTTAATTATATCTTTGCCGCAATCTTTTTGGGCGCTTTCGTTTACTACATCTGGACGATGTACAAGAGAAAGGACGCCGAGCAGATAGAAAATGCCGAAGTCCCCTATTTTTGCCGTATTCTTCCCAAAGCCTCCAGGGGAAGGATGGCTTTGGCGGTGCTTCAACTGCTGGTAGCAGTCGGCCTTTTGTATATCGGCTCGGAAAGAATGGTGGGAACAGTGGAAACCCTTTCGGCGGGCATAGGACTGAGCGCGCTGGGTTTAGCTTTAATCATAGTACCGGCTGCTACTGCCATACCGGAAACCTCGACCGCCTTGATATGGGGATTCAAAGGCAGAGACACACTCAGCCTCGGTTCGCTGGTGGGAGAGAAGATTCTCTATTCCACTTTCTACCCGGCGCTGGCGCTGTTTTTAATTTCATGGTCATACGATATCCATATCTTACTCAGTGTTATAGCCACAACCATAATCTCTCTGGTGCTTTATCTGTGCATTCGCTTTAACAAACTGAACTGGTACACGCTATGTTTCGGCTTGATATTCTTTGTGACATATATAATATTGATATTTGTATTTAAAGTGTAGTAAATCATATTTATCGTAGGGAGGTTGAAATGCATACGGTAGTAGCAAAAGTAATCTCGCAAAAAGGCACCTGCGAAGCCGGACACAGAGTAGGGGATGAGTTTGTAATCGGACAGAGTACTCCCAACTGTATGTGTTCATGGGCGTTTTATACCCTTTTCCCTTTTGCGGAAGTGCTGCAGTTCGGCGGCAGTTTTCCCTGGGAAAAAGACCCTTCCACAGCACTGGTAGCCTGCCCCGACCCTGATAACCCGGTGGTCTTCGAGCTCAGCCGGAGAGAATTAAAATACTGATGAATACGCATTATGAATCCGAGCCGTCTTCTTTTTTAGTGGAAAATATCAGCCTGCTCCCACGAGGCAGAGCCCTTGATATCGCAATGGGAAACGGGAGGAATACTATTTATCTGGCAGAAATGGGATTCAATGCCGAGGGAGTGGATGTTTCCAAACAGGCAGTAAAAACCGCACTGGAAAGAGCAAAATCGGCCGGCGTAAATATAAATGCTTATGTTGCAGATATCGAAGCAGGTAATTATATAATCGAGAAAAACGCTTATGACGTTATTATCTGTTTTAACTACCTGCACCGTCCGTTGATGCCTCGTATAAAGGATGGATTAAAAAAGGGCGGAATGGTGGTTTATCAGACTTATACTATAGACCGACTGCAATTCGGTAAGCCCTCCAACCCGGATTTTTTGCTCAAATACAACGAATTGCTGGCGGTGTTTAGCGATTTCCGCTGCCTGCGTTATTATGAAGGAATAACCGACAGCAGAAAGGCAGTTGCCGGCATAATAGCGCAGAAAATATAAAAAAGGGGAGCCAGTCTCCCCCTTTTTCTAAAGTTCGCTCTCGGCTTCTTCTTCCATTTCGTAAAGTCGGGTGTAATAATCGGAGAACTCGTTCAAATGTGCCAGAGTAATTTTTCCGGTTAAAATAGGGTCGTCATCGGTAACATTGGTTTGCGGGTCAACCAGTCCATGTTCTAATTCGACATCCAGCCCCATCCTGAACTGCTCAACATCGAATTTTGTCCAATCGATTCCCAGTTCTTCACCTATTTCTTTGGCTTCCTGCGCAGTAAAGTGTTTTTCTACACTCATAATATTTTCCCCCCAGTTTTTTACTTACCTATTAATTATAAACGAGATAAAACACTGTTGGAAGTGATTTTTATCATAATTTAAAAGTTTTTAACCGGCGGACTCGACACGAATGCCTCTTGCCATCGCCCAGGCAAGCCCTTCTTCGATTTGCTCTTCCTCGCCCTCGAGCTCCAGCTTCATCACGCCTTCGTTTCCGCTGATATCGGAGTTATAGATACTTACTTTTAAGTCGTATTGCTGGGTAATGGTGTACAGAATGGGTTCCAACAGCATTTCCTCCGGAATTATGAATGTTATTCTTTTTTTTAAAGCAGCCATTTTATCCTTCCTGTTCGAACTCCCTGATAACTTCCCTGATTTTTTGTTTTAATTCGTCGTGAGGGACTTCTATACCGGAGCTGGTTTCCACCTTCTTGAGGCGCTCCTCCAACTTGGATTGTTCATTAAGCACCAGTTTGATTACATCTGCAACCGGGTCTGGCAGATTGCCGTGTTCCAGGTCAAGTAGCGGTTTATGGTGTTCATCTACCACCCTGCCGGGGATGCCCACTACTGTTGCCCCATCCGGAACCGGTTTAATTACAACCGAGCCGGAGCCGATTTTTGCTCCATCGCCGACAGTAATTGCACCCAAAACCACCGCGCCGGTCCCGATGACTACCTTGTTTCCGATGGTGGGATGGCGTTTGCCTTTGTTCAGGCTGGTGCCTCCAAGTACGACACCCTGATATATAAGGACGTCTTCTCCGATTTCCGCCGTTTCACCGATTACTACACCCGAGCCGTGATCGATAAAGAAGCGGCGACCGAGGGTAGCCCCCGGATGTATTTCGATGGCAGTAAAGAAGCGCGTCCAGTGCGATAGCAATCGGGCAAGATAGCGCATATGATGATTCCATAAAAAATGGGATATGCGGTGTGCCCAAATAGCATGCAAACCGGGATAACATGTTAAAACCTCAAGCACACTCCTTGCTGCCGGGTCCCCCTTAAAAACAGTTCTTATATCCTCTTTAATACGCTTACACATTTACTAGATTATACTCTCAAAACGTCTCTTTACCAACCCAGTCCAGATAATCCTGATTACCGCCGATAATAGGGAGTGCGATTATCTCGGGCACATCGTTGGTATGAATCTCTTTAACGATTTGAATAA
>DIKD01000114.1:11866-16230 GCA_002421585.1 Dehalococcoidia bacterium UBA5627 | reverse complement strand
AGTACATCGAATCAACATCTTTGACAATACTGACACAGGCGGCTTTTCTCTGTTCAAGCAAAACCTTTGAGATAAGAGCGGATTCCTCACCTGCTTCGGTGGTAATGAAGACAACTACGTATTCGGAGTTTGACATCGCAACCCCCCTTCAAGCTATCAAACAATGTCAAGCATTCTGTTGACTGCGCCGATAGCTTTTAGCCTGATTTCTTCGGGCACTGTTACTTCAGGAGTCAGGGTTTCCAAAGAATGAAGCACCTTTTCAAGTGTGATTGATTTCATAGTGTGACATATTGCATTTTTAGAAACAGGAATGAACTGTTTCTGCGGATTCTCTTTCTGCATGCGATGAATAATGCCGATTTCGGTAACTACAATCACCTGAGTTACATCCGGTCGGTCGGCGTAGCGGCACATTCCGCTGGTACTCAAGACTTCATCGGCAAGCGCGATTACTTCGGGGCGGCACTCCGGATGTACTACTACTTTTGCCAGAGGATATTCATTTTTCAATTTCAAGACGGAATCGGCTTTTATCCCCTCGTGAACCGGACAAAAACCGGGCCAAAAAGTATACTTTTTCTCCGAAACCTTTGATGCCACATATTGTCCCAGATACATATCGGGAACAAATAGAATCTCCCGGTCGGGCAGACCGGCAACCACTTTGGGGGCATTTGCCGAAGTGCAGCATATATCGGATTCGGCTTTAACCGCAGCGGTGGAGTTGATGTATGTAACCACCGCCGCATCGGGCAGTTCCTTTTTCTTCGCAAGCAGTTTTTCGGCGGTGACCATATCCGCCATCGGGCAACCTGCCGAGGCTTCGGGAAGCAGCACTTTTTTATCGGGAGAGAGTATATAAGCGGTTTCCGCCATAAAATGAACGCCGCAAAAGACAATCACGTCGGCATCCGTCGAAGCAGCTTTCTGTGAAAGCTCCAACGAATCGCCCACAAAATCAGCTAAATCCTGAACGTCCGCCGGCTGATAATTATGCGCCAGTATGACGGCATTTCTTTCCTTTTTTGATTTAAGTATTCTTTGGGCAAGCTCTGTTTGTCCGTTTTCCAACTTATAAACCTCTGCTTCTAAACTTAAAGGTAGGCTTTATATTTTTCCAGTGCCCTGTAAAAAGCATTCCAGAACGGGTCGACAATCGGATGCTTCAACTCTGTTTCTTTCCCTTCTCTTATAAGAACCATGCCGCTTTCTTTTTCGGTAAACTCACCTATTACGGATGAAATTATACCCTTACGCGATAAAGAATTCACTACCTCTTCGGCTTTATGCGGCTTGCAGGCAATAATTAAAGTGCCCTCACTTATGGATGCATACGGGTCTATATCGAAGAAACGACAGATATCCAGCACACAATCGGTAGCTACGATTTTTTCCTGTTCTACCCTTACGCCCAAGCCGGCTGCATCTGCCACTTCGTAAAGACCCCCCCAGATACCGCATTCGGTAGCATCGTGCATAGCGGTAACACCGTTCTCCCTGACGCCGACACTTACTGCAGCCATTGCATCATCCACAACCGACATTTTATAAAATATATCCTGTGCCCGTATGCTGAATTCCTTGCCGAATTTTTCCTCCAACAGGCTCGGCAGCATAGCGGCAAAGATACCGGTCGCTTCAATCGCAGGACCTTTGGTAACAATGATTTTATCTCCGGCGGAAATGAAACGGGGTGTAACGTACTGCTCAAGTTCCCCGACCCCGATTACCGTTCCGCCGCCCACCATCGGATAACCACAGTTCTCATATCTGCCGGTATGTCCGGTAATGATATTGATACCCATCCTCTCACATTCGGAGTGGATTACTTTCCAGGCGATATCCATCTGCTGCTTGGTCATCGACATAGGAAGATTCATATCGATGGAAAGATAACGCGGGGGCAAACCGCAGGTAACGGAATCCGAAGCCAGGATATTGATGGCAAACCAGGCAGCGCGTTCCCATCCGTATTCCGGGACGATAAATACCGGGTCGGTGGTAAAAGATACCGCCTTGTTCCCGATTTCACAAATACCGACATCTACCCCGTGCATAGGTCCGACCAGGACATCTTTGCTCTTAGCTCCCAGCCTGGGGAAGATGATTTCACTGAAGATATCAGCCGATATTTTACCGATTTCGGGGATTTCGCTCATCCTACAATTTCTCCTTATAAATATTATTAATTAAAAAGCAGGATATTTATTTATAATGAAAATAGCAGACCTTTAATAAGCAGCGATTAAAACCGCCGTATAAAGACCTGCCCTGTAATTAGTTATTGTTCCCGGTCTCTTCGTTTAGGGAGTTCATAAATATCTCGGGGCTCATTGAAGACTGGGAGACAACCCATTCCTGAAGGCATTCATAAGAACAAAAATTATATCTGACAATAGAGCCGTTACCGTTAAAAGCGGACACAATCAACCACCCTGCGAGCACATCGCTGGCAGATTCGTTGGGACTGAATTCCTTTTCCCGTCCGCAAGAAAAACAAAGACAATACTGACTGACCATCCACCATTCCCTGCGGTTATCGAAATATCATCGAAAACTGCTAAATAAAATTATACTAATATTATACTACCGAATTACGGGATATCCAAATATTGGCTTTATATATTTTCAGAAGCCTCTTCCGACTTTTTGGCTTCCCGCTTTTTATAGACGAATCTGGAAAGGATAATACTCAACTCGAGTAAAATAATCAACGGAATAGCAATAATCGACTGGTTAATGGGGTCCATAGTCGGTGTAATCAGCGCCGATAATATAAATGCCAGAACAATCCATAATTTACGTTTACCCGCCAGCCACTGCGGAGTTACCAATCCCATGCGCGCCAGTATCATGATAATAAGCGGAGTTTCAAAAACCAAACCGACATATAATATCATACGTGTAACGACACTTATATATTCGGTAAGTCTCCAGACATTTTCGGCAACATCGGACAGAAAACTACCGAGGAATCCCATAGCAGGCGGCAGGGCGACAAAATATGCGAACGCAACACCCGTGGCGAACAATAAGGTTATAAAAGGCAAAAGTTGGAATATGTTTTTTCTCTCTTTGGAGGTAAGGCCGGGAGCAATAAACGCAATCACCTGATAAACCAGAAACGGCATAGCGATAATAAAACCGCCCGCAAGCGCAACCTTGAAATAGACGGCTATGTTTTCGGTCGGCGTAATGGCCTGAAAATCGATATCTCTGGCCGGGGCTTTTAAAATCAGAATCAGGGTTTTGGCAAAAATAAACGATATAGCCGTGGTAATAACCATAGCTATAACAGACTTGGCGATACGGTCACGCAATTCCACCAGGTGCCCTTTAATGGGCATCCTCTTGCCTGTAATCGGGTCTCGTCTTATTTCTGTAGTTACCACGTTATCGCTCTGTTTCCTCAGTATCCGTCTTTGTGTCAGGGGCAGCAGTATCAGCATTAGACGGTGGTTTTAAATTAGTCTGCGACTGACTGCTATCATAAGGATTGAAATGGTCTTCCGGAATGTCGGGGGTCTTTTTAGCCTCCTGCTTTTCTTCCGCGGTTTTCTTGGTTTTTTTAGACGGGCTTGCCGGAGCGGCATCATCGATGTTTAGAGATTTATTTAATTTAACGACACCCGCATTCAGCGTAGAACTCACTTCCTGGGCTTCTCTTGCCAGCGGATCCTTTATTTCGCGTGCCGTCGCATCGAATTCACGGGATTCCTTTTCCAGCATATCCGCAAGCTCAGCGGTTCCGTCATCCATCGTCTTTTTAACGCCGCTGACTTCATCATCAATAGTTTTAGCAATCTCTTCCGCTTCCATATCGAGAGCATTCTTAATTTTCAGAGATTCTTCATCGAGTGAACCCTTAAGCCCCTGAACGGTGTTCTTTAAATCATCGAAATCATCTTCTAAGTCGAGGGATTTGGTTACTTCTCCGGTAAAATTTCTGGTCATTTTTCTGAGGTCGCGCACCATCTTGCCGAATTTGCGCGCATATTCGGGCAGCTTCTCAGGCCCAACCACGAGAAGAGCAACTACCAGTATTACCAGTATTTCTAAAAAACCAAGGTCTAAACCCATTATTCTATCTCATTTTTAGCTTCAATTTTAACCGGAAATGGAATCTTATCTGCATGGAATAAAGCCCGGATAACACAACATCACCATCGCTGGAGGAACACAAATGCCAGCACCGGCTGCTGACGATTGTATTGTTGCAAGTCGATTGATAATCATGCCTGGCTTTTTTGGGATTTCTTTTTCGCTTTCTTTGTTGATGTTTCCTCTAACTCTTCCGCATCGCCCTGTTTATTCTTCTTAAAATCACGTTTCCATTTACCGAACATTTCGAAGAGTTGGGG
>DIKD01000114.1:0-11833 GCA_002421585.1 Dehalococcoidia bacterium UBA5627 | reverse complement strand
TTAAACGGCAACGGTATTTCACCTCCGTTACAATATATTCAGAATGATATCAAATACTCAAAGCGGGAACACAGCCGATCGAATACCCTTTGAAAATATCCCCTTCCTGCAAACCTAAGGGAAGGGGATATGTCTAACAACTATTCTTACCAGAATAATGAATTCAGTTCAGGGCAACGATTATCTGTTACACCCGGAAAAATCTACTATGCCTGCTCGGCAGGTTTGGTTTCCTCTGCTGCAGGTTTGGCTTCCCCTACTGATGCGCCCTCAGTTGCCTGAGATGCTTTCTTACTTGTAGTCTTTTTCTTTTTAGCCTTTTTCTTTGTTTTAGCTGCCGCAGCCTGCTCTTCCTCTTCTTCTCCCTGGGTGCCCTTCTTGAATGCGTTGATACTCTTACCCAGTGAGGCGCCTACCTGCGGAAGTTTTCCTACACCGAAAACAATAAGAATGATTACCAGAACTAGCCCTATTTCCAATGGACCCGGTCTTACCATGTTTTTAAAACCCCCTTAGTTTAATAACTGTAACGAATTGCCAAGACACAATCTAACCCTTTATGAATGGTGATGATGAACGAGGTGTAAAGATCAGATATCATTGGCTTATAGCATATTTATATTCCAGCTAATAATACACAAATGTAATATAGTTGTCAATCGACAGTAATAAACCCGTTAAAAGACGCCCCCTCTCGAAAATACTTGCCTGCAACTATTTGCAAATTGACAATAGCCATCGAATAAGGTACTTTTTAATATCTTATCCCCGTTATGATAGAATATCAAACAACATGAACGATACCGATAAAGAATTGCAAGAAACCCCACCCCGGTGCAAGCCTTCCTGGGTTAAAACAAGGCTTCTCCCTATATCAATGCTGGTTTTCATCGTGGCAATCGTGGTTGGTGTTTTTGTGGCATATAGATATAACCCCGATATGATAGAGAACCTGAAGGGATACGGTTATTTCGGTTCGTTTATCATAAGCGTCATATTAAACGCATCCGTCGTACTGCCGGTCGGTAATTTCGTGGTGATAGCGGCTCTGGGCGCAACCCTGCCCTCAGCAACACTGGTAGGTATAACCGGCGGTATCGGCGCCGCTGTAGGAGAATTAACGGGTTATCTGGCCGGTTATAGTGGACAGGCACTGGTTACTACAAAAAACAATCGCTGGTATTTTAAATTGGAAGCATGGCTGTCCAGATACGGCGCTCCCGCCATCTTTTTACTCTCCGTTTTTCCGTTTGCATTCGATGTTGTCGGCTGCATAGCCGGAGCACTACGCTACCCGGTGTGGAAATTCTTCTTTGCCTGCTGGCTGGGCAGAACCCTTCTTTATACCTTAGTTGCCTGGGCCGGCGCTTTGGGGTGGCAGGCATTACTGAACTTTATCGGTTAGACCTCTCCCTGATACGCGTTAGAATCAGACCAGCGACCACAAACAAAAACAGGCATGTAAACAGCATCACCTGGTATCCCATACCTAAACTCTGCTTTTCAAAGAAGTCGATAACCGGACCGATAAGGCGCGCCAGCGCACCGGCTCCGGCGGTTGCCATGTTGGCAATCCCGAGATAGCGCGCTTCTTCCCCGGTTGATACCATATCGATGGCCATTGCCCAGTTGGTACCGGAAAACCCACCCAGAGCCACCCCGATAAATCCGGCAGCGACCATTATCATGTTATAGTCCTTGGTCAGGATTATTAAAAGTATGCCGAAAGCCCCGATAAAAGCCGATGTTATGGCAATCGGTTTGCGCCCGATTTTATCCGACAACCGGCCGGCAGGATAAACGACAATCAGCATACCGACTACCGCCAGAATAAGAAATCTTGCCGCAGCGGATGCCGGGGCGGGCACCCCCAGATACATTAAAAAGTACAATGAAAATTGCTGGATTATTCCCAGACCGGCAAAAAAGAACAGCCGGGAAGCTAAAAACCATAAAAACCCGCGGTTCGTCTTGATATCTATTTTAAAGGTGTTGCGGATAACCTCTTTTATCGAAAAACGGTTTTCTATGTCTCCGGGCTTCTCCTTTACTGTAAAAACCGTCACCAGCATACATACAAGTAAGACGATTCCCGGTATTAAAAGAGAAAACCACAGCCACTGTTCGCCATCACCGGCGGCATAGTTATCCATCAATTTACCGACGATATAGATAAGGATAACCCCGCCCAGCATCTCCACAAAGCCCTTTATACCGGAGGCCTGCCCCTTCTTACCTTCGGGAACCATGTCGGGAATGAAGCCCTGGTGTGCCCCCTGCACGGCATTGCTGGAGATTTGCATCACGCAATAAATGGCAAATATCACCGCATAGCTGCCGGCAAGCCCGATACCCGGCAGAAAAAGTAACAAACATAAGACGCCGATGATTATAAAGGGTCGGCGTTTCCCCATACGAAAACCGGAGCGGTCGCTGATGGCTCCGAAGACAGGCTGCAATAACATGGCGATAATCAGTCCGACAAAGGTCATCAAACCGAGATAGGTGTTTTTTTCAGCTTCGGGGGCAAAATCCAGAATTCTGATTGGAAGGATGAGGGAGTGCATTGACTGCCATAGCCCGGTGGTGGCAAAGACCAGTATGGTGATTTTGAGATAATCCCACCTGCCGAATGGACGGCTTTTAAGACTTGATTGGTTTTTAACTTCCATCATATTGCAGGCTAAAGCATAGCAGAAGAAAGGCGGGGAGGCAATTGTTTATAGAAAGAGGATTACGAAAGCTGTTCGTGGTCTTGTCCCAAACCCGAAATGAGTCCCGGCAGAAGTCTAAACAGGCGGACGGCCAATGGTCGTCCCTACGAAAAATGCCTTCCCCTGGGGGAAGGCGGCATGCCGATGCATCAGTATGCCGGATGAGGGTTAAAGAACGAGTTTTTACGGATATATCGGCGGGGCTTCCAGACCGGCCACCTCTGCAAAGCCGGACATGATATTCATATTCTGAATGGCCTGACCCGCCGCACCCTTAACCAGGTTATCGATGCAACTTACGACGATGAGACGCCCAGTCCGCAAATCGACGAACGGATAGACGTGGCACATATTGCTGCCCCAGGTGTTTTTGGTATGTGGAGGGGCATCTACTACCTTTACGAAAGGCTCATCTTTATAAAATTCGCGGTAGATAACGTTGATTTCCGCCTGAAGGTCTTCTTTATCGGCAAACTCACTCCTTAAAGAAGCATAGCAGGTGGATAAAATGCCGCGCGTCATCGGCACCAGATGCGGAACAAAGGTTACATTTACCGCTTCGCCGCTCAAAAAAGTAAGTTCCTGTACAATTTCCGGCAGATGGCGGTGCCCTTTCAGGGCATAAGCAGTGGTGTTTTCGTTTGCTTCCGAGTAGTGGCTGACGGTAGTCAGCGTCCTGCCTGCGCCGGATATGCCCGATTTGCTGTCGATGATAATATCCTCTTCAACAATACCGTGCTTGATTGCCGGAGCCATTGCCAGTATGGCACCGGTCGGATAACAACCCGGATTGGCTACGAGGTCAGCCGTGGCTATATCTTTACGATACAGCTCGGGCAACCCGTATACCGCCTTATCCAACAGCTCAGGTGAGGGATGGGTGAAACCATACCACTCGTTATAATCTTCGGGATTGCTCAAACGAAAATCGGCGCTGATATCCAGCACTTTGATACCGCGCTCGATAAGTTTCATAACTTCAGATGCGCTTTCCTTGTGGGGCATAGCTGCAAAGGCAAACTCGACATTGCCGAGTTCGGATTCTATGGTAAGGTCGGCAGCGCCCGTCATATGCGGAAATACCTCAACCAGCTTCTGGCCGGCGGTGCTTCTGCCGGTAACCGAAAAAAGCTCGACAAACGGATGCCGAACCAGCAACCGGGCTAATTCTATGCCGGCATAGCCGGTAACATTCACAATTCCAACTTTTATCTTTTCCATTCCGCTGCCCCCTGATTCTAACTTTGATTCACTTTAAATATTTTATATTAACAGGACTGTTTCATTATCTTATACAGGATTAAAAACACTGATTAATTCTAGCACATAATTGCCGCTGAAAGAATATTGTGCTACCATTATTTATTAACCATTCATCATGGGTTAATGTTTCTTATTTTATAAAAAGAGGTAGAAATATGCCAAAAATTTATTTAGTTGACGTAACCAACAGGGATGGTGTTCAAACAGCGAAATTAGGTCTTTCCAAGCTGGAAAAGACCATGATAAACATCTATCTGGACGAAATGGGAGTATTCCAATCGGAATTCGGTTTCCCGACTACCAGACACGAATCCAATTATTTACAAGCCAATCTGGAACTGGCTAAATGCGGCGTCATAAAAAACATGAGGCTGGAAGGTTGGATAAGGGCGATGGTGGCTGATGTCGAGTTAGCATATAAAATGGTGCCCGGACTCGAGCATCTTAACCTCTCAATCTCCACTTCCGACCAGATGATTAACGGCAAATTCCAGGGAAGAAAAAACCGCGACGACATTGTCAACGATATGATAGCCGCAGTCGAAGCCGCTAAAGCGTACGGAACAAAAACCATCGGGGTAAACGCCGAGGATGCCTCGAGAACTGAAATAGAATATCTTATAAAGTTTGGAAAGGTAGCCAAGGAACACGGCGCCGAAAGGTTAAGATATTGCGATACTCTCGGCTATGATAATCCGTTCTCGATTTATGAAACCGTAAAAGCACTGGCGGAGAATGTAGAGCTTCCGATAGAACTCCACTGTCACGGCGACCTTGGAATGGCTGTCGCAACTTCGATTGCCGGAGCCAAGGGTGTTATCGACGGCGGACAGGACGCCTATATCAACACCACCATTAACGGTATCGGTGAGCGCTGCGGCAATGCAGACCTGGTAGCTACTATCCTTGCTATTACCAAATCCAAAGGGTTCGGCGAAAAATATCAACTGGGAAATGGCATCGACCTTTCGAAAGCTTATAAGATTGCCAAGTTTGCCAGTTATGCTTTTGAAGTTCCCATTCCCATCAATCAGGTGGGCGTAGGCGCCAATGCCTTTGCGCATGAATCCGGCATTCATGCCGATGGTGTGCTGAAAGACCCTGAGAACTATGAACTCTACGGTTTTGAGGAGCTGGGCAGGGGAGACCCCGAACTGGTTGAAACCGGCAGGGAAATCTGCGCCGGCGAATACAGCGGCATTTCAGGATTTGGCCATATTATGGGGAATATGTCGATTTCCTTTAAAGACAAAGGGGAAGCCAACAGAATACTGGAACTGGTAAGGTATGCCAACGTCGAAGCGCAGAAACCGCTTACCGAGGATGAGCTCAAGTTCATCGCTTCATACCCCGACGTCGCTAAAAAGCTGCTTACCCTGACTCCTTTGGAATAAAAATATCGGGGCATAAAACTTATTTTAGTTTTATAATTAACGGGGTTGTATTTAATAATCGACCCCGTTAATTAATTTATAACCTGATTACGTGTTATAATGCTTAATTATCAACCGGTGTTTCTGTATGAAAGATGATAATAAAGACAAATCTTTAGTAAATGATGTCTACCACAGGCTTTTGACTGCATACGGCCTTCAGCACTGGTGGCCTGCCCAATCACCGTTCGAGGTTATGGTCGGCGCCGTACTGACACAATCGGCAGCATGGACAAATGTAGAAAAAGCCATCGCTAATTTAAAAAAGGCGCAGGCTCTTTCACCCGATGCCATAAGAAAAATGCCTTTTCCCGAACTGGCAGAGTTAATCAAGCCCAGCGGATACTATAATGTAAAAGTTCGCAAACTGAAATCGCTGACTTACTGGTTGGATGAAAACTATTCAAGTGATATCGACCGTATGGAAAAAGCAGATACGGAAAAACTCAGGGAGGAACTGCTGGCTGTTTACGGTATCGGTCCGGAGACAGCGGATTCCATCCTCTTATATGCGCTTGGGAAACCGCTTTTTGTTATAGATGCATATACCAAACGAATTTTTTCCCGCATCGGCTTAACAAATGAGGCGGATAGTTACAACGACTACCAGAGGCTTTTTATGGCAAATTTAGCAACCGATGTGATCGTATTTAATGAATACCATGCTTTGATAGTAAAACACGCCAAGGAAGCCTGTAACAAAAAACCCGTTTGCGGCAACTGTTGCCTTAGCCAAATTTGCCGTTATAGTGGTAAGATTTAGTATGAAAATCGAAAAATCCGTAACTTTAAGAGACGGGGAAGTGCTATTGCGCTGCTGCTGCGTGGAAGACGCGCAGGAACATTATAATGCCGTACATGAATCGATTGACGAACTTGAGAAGTGGCTGCCTTGGGCTAGCAGAGATTATGATATGGACGACAGCCTTACCTGGCTGAAAGCCTGTGGAACTATTTGGGACAGGGGGATGGAATACAACTTTACCGTTATTAACCCGGCTACACAGAATATTATGGGTTGGTGCGGTTTAAATCGCATCGATTATCAGAATATGTCAGCCAATCTGGGATACTGGATAAGAAAGCAGTACTGCAACCTGGGAGTGGCGTCATCAGCCACCCTGTTACTGGCAAGATTCGGTTTCGAACGGCTGCATTTTAACCGAATTGAAATCAAAGCTGCAACAGATAACATAGCCAGCCAGCGGGTGGCTGAAAAAATAGGAGCAGTCCGTGAAGGTGTTTTAAGGAATATGATATGTCAACACGGTAAAATACTGGACGGGGTAATGTACTCACTTATCCCCGCTGATATTATGAGAGAGGAAGATGGAGCAGTATCACAACCCTAAAGTAGACAAGATTGCGGAGTTGATTCTGCAATCGAGGCGCTTGACCTTTTTTACCGGCGCCGGTATAAGCACGGAATCAGGCATACCGGATTTCCGCGGGCCGGGCGGTATCTGGGGGCGTTTCGACCCGGAGGACTTTTCCTACGAGAGGTTTTTAAATAATCCCGATGCCCGCCGCAGGCAATGGGCGCTTTTTAGGGAACTCAGTATTTCTGCAGAACCCAATAAAGCCCACTTGGCGATAGCCGAACTTTATCATCTGGGAAAACTGGATTGCGTAATAACTCAGAATATAGATAACCTGCACCAGAAAGCGGGTGTTCCGTATAAACGCGTTCTCGAGCTGCATGGCAATATGCAATCATTTATTTGTTTAAGTTGCGGCAGAAGATACCCTTTCCAACAGGTTATGGAAAAGACCCCAGGGGATGAGCCCCCGTACTGCGAGGAATGCGGAGGCATCTTGAAGGCGGATGTGGTATTTTTCGGAGAACCTTTGCCGGAAGACACCTTAAACGAGGCTATGAAGCGCGCCTGCACCTGCGACCTGATGATAGTCATCGGCTCCGGGCTGACTGTGTACCCTGCTTCGTATCTGCCGGCTTATGCGGTAGATTCCGGCTCAAGCCTGGTAATAATCAACCTCACACCCACTCCATTCGACGCACAAGCCAGCATTGTGGTTAATGCCAAAGCGGGCGAGACGATGTCTGCCATAGCCGGACAGGTCAAAGACAGATTGATGTACAAGTAGAATAAGGTAATCAAATCCCTCTAAAAAGGTGCATCCTTCGAAAAGCTTAGGAAGAACGGACATTGCTAAAACCGTTCGTGGTGAGCCTGTCGAACCATAACGGCGAGGATATACAGTGAGTTCCAGTAAATTCACAATCCGTAAAAAAACTAACCGGCAAACAACAAATTTAAGGCTGTGTTTTTTACTGTAATATATACGGTTGTACTTCTTTTCATTCTCATGCCATCTGACCAGCCCTGCCAGTAAACCAAAGAACAATAACACCAGAAATAAAACTAACAGGATATAGCCCGGGAGTTCTCTGATTATTTCCACAGGTGTTAGATTATTGACAAACAACTGAGATATGCAAACTATTAAGAACATTGCAGTTATATACAAAACACTGCCTGCCAGCATATTGGGTAAAAATCCTTTTTTGCGCGCATTGCCCCATTTATTATAAAAACGTTCTTCCAGCTTCTCGTCGTACATTATTCTGATGAATGAGGCGGAAACAATTAAAGTACCGGTAATATAATAGAATACCGGGTAATAGATCTCATAAAACCGGGGAATAGTGAACCAGATTACTGCAAAAAGTAAAATAAGGACTATTTTCCATTTATTTTTAACCGGTTTCATCGACATTTTTACCTCAAGCGGTTAACGGCAACGTAAATACCGATACCGACCGCCAGAATATCCAGCAGAATGAACAGGGGAGAAGATGAAAAAATCATACCCAACGGTGTGAAAATGCTGGCAAAGCCGCTTACTAAAACCAAAATGCCGGCAATTACTGCCAGTTTGGTACCCCGTTTGCGGTTTATAACCCGGCTCATACTCTCGCTGATTACGTAGCCGGCACCGGCTCCCAACAGCAGATTCAGGAAGATAAAATTGGCAAACAGGCTCACCATTCCCCATAGAAATCCGTAAGCAACAGCTATTAAAAGACCGGCACCGGACGATATTAACATTTGCCTGTTACTCACATCATAGGTGGGCAGTTTGCTTACACGTGCACATTCGCGGCAACGCGCTCCCACCGGCGTTTCCACCATACACTTTGGACATATCGGTTTATCGCATTTACCGCAGCGCAGACCGGTTTCCACATCCGGATGCTCGGCACATCTCATACTTTCCATTTTGTTGACCGGTTATCTCCTTTTTTTTGGTTCACCCAGGCTTTGGCATCCCTGATATCCCTGTCAAGCATGAGGCGATTAAAAAACAACTCGACTGCCGGTGTTTCGCGACTGAGTGCTGTTCTAGGAACAATCAATCGTGTAATATAAGCAATTAAAGCCAAACCAATAAATCCCAGAGTTACACCCAGCCTGTCTTCTACCACGAAAGGCTGATATAAAAACCAGCTTAAAAAAGGCAGAGAGAACAACCCAAGGAAAACACCGAATGCCACCTGTTTAATCGGTGCAAACATATAGGTTAACACCAGCACGATAAGACCTATCCATGGGGATATCGTTGTAATAACTCCCAGGCTGGTAAAAATACCCCGCCCCCCCTTGAAATTAAGAAAAACCGGCCAGTTATGACCGATGATAGCGGCAAGCCCGACGGTAACCTGCGCCCAACCTTCTAAACCTGCCAGCTGCGCCAGCCAGACTGCCAGCGCGCCTTTGCCGATATCGCACAGCGTAACCGGTATTGCCAGCCATTTCGAAGTGACGCGCATAACGTTGGAAGCGCCGATTTTACCGGTGCCGTGCTGGCGTATGTCTATGTGATAAAACCACTTCGGCAGCAGGTATCCGGCATGTATCGAGCCTAAAAGATAACCTGCAATCAGCAATAATATAAACTCAAGGACCATATATACCCCAAATTATTTGTTTGTAAACAGAACTAGGTTTGCCAAGCTTGGCTAAAGGACAGGACGGATGAAATCTTTTTAATAAATTTTTGCTCGTGCTGAGCCTGTCGAAGGATTTTAGAAGAAATTATTATTTATCGCTTCAACAAAAAACTCAGACATTTTTACCGGCCAGAGCAATTAATTTCTCAGCCGCGTCAACCGGTGTTTCGGATTCACCGAGCAGCGTTTCGACTGCATCGTCTATGCCGTGATAATCGCTGCCGCCGGCAGCTATCAGATTATATTTTGCCGCCAGCTTTGCCAGTATTTTCCTTTCATCCGGTGAATAGTTATCGTAGTAAACCTCCATCCCGACCAGTCCGACTTCTTTAAGTTCCTTAATCAATTTCTCGGGTTCTTTTACGGTAAAGGGATGTGCCAAAACGGGCAAACCGCCGGCTTTAATAATTATTTCAACCGCTTCCGAAGGGGTAATCTTACTGCGCTCGACATAAGCCGGACCGCCCTGTGCAATGTACTTATCGAAAGCCTCTTTAAAGGTGGAAACGTAGCCCTTCTCCAGCATGGCATTGGCGATATGAGGGCGTCCGATAGTGCCGTCACCTGCCAGTTCCTGTACGCGTGACCATTCAATTTTCATGCCCATTTCATTTAGCTTGTCTACCATAGCCTCCGCCCTGCCGATACGGGAATCGCTGACCTCGGCAAGGATATTCTTAAAACTGACGTCAGTGTAGTCCACAAAATAACCCAGCATATGTACTTCACTGCCGACGGCAAGTGTGCTCATCTCTACTCCGGGAATAACCATAAGTTCAGGGTAACTTTGGGCGGATTCGATTGCCGCAGCAACCCCGTCCACTGTATCGTGGTCACAAATCGCCAGGTATTTCAAACCGACGGCGGCAGCTTTTCGAACTATTTCTTCAGGAGTGTGCCTGCCATCGGATACAGAAGTATGAACGTGAAGGTCTACCTGCCCCATTAAACAATCTCCTCTGAAATTCTTTCGATGCTTACAGCCTTTCCGGTTGCGTCGTCTATCTCTGTCAAAATACCTGTAAATAATACCTTTCCCTTACCGACCGAAAGGCGCTTGGGGATCATACTTAAGAAACGTTCTATAACGGCGTCGGCATCATCTCCGATGACCGAATCTACCGGCCCCGTCATACCGATATCGGTGACATAAGCCGTTCCCTGAGGCAGAAGCTGGGAATCGATAGTTCCGACATGGGTGTGTGTTCCGAGCACAGCGCTGACGCGCCCGTCCAGATATCTGCCGAGTGCCATCTTTTCCGAGGTAGCCTCGGCATGAAAATCGATAATGATGATTTTATACTGTCCGGCAAGGCTTTCCAGCAGGTCATCCATAGCGCGGAACGGGCAATCGAAATTGCCGATAAAGGTTCTGCCGATAAGGTTGACCACCACCGCCTTTTTTTTAAAGACAATGTACCCGTTACCGGGCAATCCGGGCGGATAGTTCATAGGGCGGATTATCGGCATATCGCTGTCGAGACAGGGTAGAATGTCCTTCTGTGCCCAGATATGGTTGCCGGAGGTAATTACATCCACTCCCGCTTTTATCAGGTCTTCCGCGGTAAGTTTTGTCAAACCGATACCGCCGGCTACGTTTTCGCCGTTGGCAATTACCAGATCCGGTTTATACTGCTTTTTTAAGTCCGGCAGTAGTTTCTCAATTGCCTGTCTGCCGGGCCTGCCGATTATATCTCCGATTGCTAATACTAACACTGCTTTTCTTAACAGGGCTTACACTTAACCCCCTGTTAAAACCTCCCACTCACTTTTTATCCCGATTATTAACAGATTGTCATCCTGGAGGGAGTGAAACGACCGAAGGATCTGGGGGGAGGGGATTAATCTCCATCCACCCTCGATTGCTTCGTCATCCGATAGTCGTGACTCACCACGAACGGCTTTCCTCCGTTCATTATAACCTTATTATTCCCGTTCCAATCCTTCGACAAGCTCAGGAAGAACGGGAATAAATTATATTAACCTCTATTTAGCGTAATCGATAGCCCTGGTTTCACGCAGGACAATCACGCGGATTTGACCCGGGTACTCGAGGCTTTCCTCGATTTTCTTAACGATATCACGGGCAAGCCTCATTGCCGACAAATCATCGACCTCATCCGGTTTAACCAGTATGCGCACTTCGCGTCCGGCCTGAATGGCATACGATTTATCGACACCCTTGAATCCGTCGGCGATTTCCTCAAGTGACTTCAAACGCTTCAGGTAGTTCTCGAGGGATTCGCGCCTGGCACCCGGCCTGGCACTGGATATGGCGTCTCCCGCTGAGACAATGAAGCCCCAGATGCTGGTATCGCCGGTTTCCATATGGTGTTCGGCTACCCCCTTGACCACTTCCTTGGATTTATCCCATTGTTTGACAAGGTCGGCGCCGATAGCGGCATGCGTACCCTCTATTTCACGGTCGACCGCCTTGCCGATATCGTGCA
>DIKD01000088.1:9125-10683 GCA_002421585.1 Dehalococcoidia bacterium UBA5627 | reverse complement strand
GATAATGGAAGAAGACGCTCTCCTTATTAAAAATACGTATAATTCTTTAGCCTGACACGATTAAATACTATTATTAAACTGCCTGCGATTTCCATTATCATTCTATTATCATTTATGTATACGGCTATTTCTGTTATAATAGTTTCACATGAGGTGGTTTTGTTACTCCTTTTACTCCCATTGAAACAGATATGACGTCTTAACTATATTTTTTGAGGTAAATTATGAAAATAAACTGGAAACGCACCATTATAGTTTACGGAGCTATAATTTTAATTGCCATACTTTTCTCCACTTTTATACTGCCGGGTGAGCCGAAACCGGAAGAAGTTTCCCTGAGCGATGTTATAGTAATGTCTCAGGAAGGGAAAATAGACAGTATCTTAATAAATGAAAATCAGTTGACTATCATCGATAATAGCGAAAACAAATATGTTACCTATAAAGAATCCAATGTCAGCATCTATGAGATAGAGGGATTTATACTTGAAGGGGTAGAGGTAACCGTAGAACGCGGAGGTTTTAACTGGGGAAGCCTCTTGATAAGCTTTTTACCGCTTTTGATATTCGGACTTCTGATATTTTTCCTGTTCAGTCAAGCTAAGGGCGCCAATAATCAGGCAATGAATTTCGGTCGTTCCAAGGCAAGAATGTTAACGGCAAGCACCCCGACCGTCACTTTCGATGACGTTGCCGGTGTAGATGAAGCCAAACAGGAACTGTACGAGGTAGTCGATTTTCTTAAAATGCGTGAAAAATACCAGTCGTTGGGAGCACGCATACCTAAAGGCATTCTGTTAATCGGACCTCCCGGAACCGGTAAAACCCTGATGGCAAAGGCCATCGCAGGAGAGGCAGGTGTACCTTTCTTTTCCATCAGCGGAAGTGAATTTGTCGAAATGTTCGTAGGTGTCGGCGCTTCGCGTGTTCGAGACCTTTTCGACCAGGCAAAACGCAATGCGCCCTGCATAATCTTTATCGATGAAATAGATGCAGTTGGCCGCCAGCGCGGAGCCGGCATGGGCGGCGGACATGACGAAAGAGAGCAAACCCTTAACCAGATTCTGGTAGAAATGGATGGTTTCGATACCAATACCAGTGTTATAGTTATAGCTGCTACCAACCGTCCGGATATTCTGGACGAAGCCCTGCTCAGACCGGGTCGTTTCGACCGCAGAATTACACTTGACCGGCCTGATATCGTGGGCAGAACAGCCATCCTGAAAATACACAGTAAGGGAAAACCGCTCGATGCAACGGCAGACCTGCAATCACTGGCAAAGCAAACCGTCGGTTTTTCCGGCGCCGACCTTGCCAATCTTGTCAATGAAGCGGCAATTCTGGCAGCCAGACGCGGTAAAAAAACTATCGGCATGTCGGAACTTGAGGAATCCATCGACAGGGTTATCGCCGGTCCGGAGAGAAAAAGCCGTAAAATCAGCCCTAAAGAAAAAGAGATTACGGCTTACCACGAGGCAGGGCATGCATTGGTTGCCAGAATGTCTCCCAATGCCGACCCGGTACATAAGATTTCCATTGTGGCAAGAGGAATGAGCCT
>DIKD01000088.1:5776-9041 GCA_002421585.1 Dehalococcoidia bacterium UBA5627 | reverse complement strand
AAATCGTCTTCGGGGAAATCAGCACCGGAGCTTCGGATGATATCAGACGCGCTACCGACCTGGCTCATAAAATGGTTACGGATTACGGCATGAGCGACAAACTGGGGACACGCACGTTCGGTAACAAACAGGAAATGATTTTCCTCGGACGTGAAATCTCCGAGCAACGTGATTACGGCGACGATATCGCCAATATCATCGACGAAGAAGTACATAGCATTTTACAGACGGCTTATAATACCGCCAAAGACATATTACTTAAAAATAAGGACAGGCTGGCACATATCGCTCAGCGCTTGATGGCTAAAGAAACCATAGAACCCGACGAACTGGAAAAACTCTTTACCGAGCCGATGGATAAACTGGAAGCGGAGTTGGAGGAAATCGAAACTGCCAAACCGGCATCTGAAGAAGTTCCCGAAAAAAAACCTGCCAAACAAACGAAAAAAGGCAAGGTTTCGGATTTAATAAATCAACCTAAACAGGCGCCGGGGACGGCATAGTTTAATAGTGGAAGAGGAGTAAATATAATATGGTAGAGATTACTAATGATGTAATACCGATTGAGGAAGTAATCAATAGCGTCAGAAACGATGCCAGCGGAGGTATCATCTCGTATATCGGGCTTATCAGGGATAACTCTTATGATAAGAAGGTCGTTTCCGTAGAATATGGTAATGCCGACGGCAGCGCGGAAGCCAGACTTCAAAAGATAGTTGATTCTGCCAAGCAGCAATGGCCTGTAAACGATATGTCTATAGTGCACAGGATCGGCAAACTGAATGTCGGGGACAACAATGTAGTAATTGCCGTTTCCACCGGCCACAGGCAGGAAGGCTTCGCGGCCTGCCAGTACGCCATCGACAAGTTCAAGGAACAGCTTCCCACCAGCAAAAAGGAAACATACACCGACGGCACGACCCTCGATTATGAACCGAAATGCTAGTTTAAATAATTAAAAAAGCTGACTTAACAATCGCCCGTTCTTAAAAAAGGATGGGCGATTGTTTACATCAAAGTCGCTCGTGGTAATGACTGTCGAATCCATAGCGGCCGGATAAATGATGATTTTATGGCGTCGCTCATCAGTCTTATCCCGTCGGGTCGGGAATTTCCCTCAGGAGAAGCTATTATAAATCCCTCTCAATCTCCCTTTACAAAGGGGGAAATGACTATAATGCCCCAGCTTTTTATTCTTTACGAAAAATAAACACTAATCGAATAATCTAATCTAACCGGATTCTTTTTAAGCAGAACATATTCTTCCACTTTGGAAAAGGGGGATCAAAGGGGATTTGCCTCGATTATTTTTGTCTTAATCGCGCGGACTACCGTTCCCCACGCGCAAGGTATAAGGGCGGGCGACCAATGGTCGCCCCTACTTTTTTTATTTATCATACTGAATTCGTGAAGGACGAATGAAGTATCTGGAGTGGGGTGGTTAATAAAGTGTTATCACTTGATGCCGAGGTAGCCTTATGTCCTGTTTTTCCCTACCCCCGGATTCTTCGGTACCGACATGTCGGGACCTCCAGAATGACATTATAAAAGGCCTCCCCGCAACGACCTGAAGAAATAGCAGCTTTACTTACTGCGTTTAACAACAAAATCAGCAAGTGCCGTAAGAGCCTGTCGGTTTTTGGTATCCGGCATGTTATCAAGATTGCGAAGCGCCTTTTCGCTGTATTCCGAAGCCATTCTGTAACAATCCTCTATGATATGGGAACCATTAAGCAAATCTATAGCTTCTTTAACATTTTCGTGGTTATCGCCTTCATTATTAAAGATACGCCTGACAGGATTATCACCGGGGAAACGCTCCAAAAGCATCATAGAAGGTAGAGTCATCGTTCCCTGAATCAGGTCGGAAGCAACCGGCTTGCCCAATTCCTTCTCACTGGCGGTAAAATCAAGGATATCATCTACAATCTGGAAAGAGATACCCAGATTGATTCCATAATCTCTCATCGACTGAATGTCTTCCTCCGATGCCTCCCCCAGCACCGCCCCACCCTCGGTTGCCAGTGCAAATAAGGCTGCTGTCTTGCCCGTAATGCGCTCAAGATAATCGTCGAAGGTCTGATTGATTTGATATGCGCTGAAACCCTGTCTGAGTTCTCCGTGAGAAATAGCCTCCAGTGTTTCGGCAAATAGACCTACTACGCGCAAGCTTCCGGTAGAAACAGCAAACTGCGCCGCCTTGGCAAAAAGGTAATCACCGAATATTATTGCCCTGTCCACTCCCCAGATACTGTTAATGGTAGCACGACCGCGGCGAACATTTGCTTTATCAATTGCATCATCATGGACAAGGGTGGCAATATGCATCAGCTCACTGGCTGAAGCCATATACGCCAGTTTTTCTCGATTATAGTTATAAAGACTGCCGGAATGGAGCGCCAGTAAAGGACGCACAACCTTTCCTCCCCCGCATAATATATGCTCAAGCATCTTGTGCAATTCGGGAAAAGAGTCGCTCTTATCGACGGCAAGCGTTTTAAAATTATCCTCTACCCCGACAAGCCCTTCTTTAACCAGCGAATATACCTGTTTTACATCCACGACGATGTTTCTCCTATCGTTATATATTGTCTTTTTTACCGAGCCTGGCAGTTTCCTGCTCGATGATTTCCTCGTCCAGCTTGGTAAAGAGCGGCTGAGGCGGTAATAGTCTCTGCCCCGGCGACGGAAAGCGCAGTTGCCACCCATCGTCTTCCACCTTGCCTTCATAACCCAGATAATCATGCAGTTTTTGAGAGCTGAAAGGAAGAAAAGGATAAAACGCCGTTCTAAGACCGGAAATGACGGTCAGTGCTACATAAAGAGTAACCGCCGCCGCCTGTTTATCGCTTTTAATAACCTTCCAGGGGGATTTCTCTTCAAGATAACGGTTGGCATCCTGCGCCAGCGACATAGCGGCTCGGATTGCCTCCCTGAAGCGACAGGCAGCTATCAGCTCTCCCATCTTTTCCAGCGTCCCTTCTGTTTTCTTTAAAAGTGCCTGATTTTCTTCATCTATATCAATCGGGTCGGGAACACACCCGTCAAAACTTCTATATGTAAAAGTAAGCACGCGCTGAGCCAGGTTGCCATATGTCGCAACCAGTTCATCATTGTTACGGCGCACGAATTCGCGCCACGAGAAATCGGTATCGCTTGTTTCCGGCATATTAGCGGAGAGCAGATACCGCAGCGGGTCAGGGTCATAGCGGGATAGATAATCCGGCAGCCAGACCGCCCAGTTTAAACTGCTGGATAATTTTTT
>DIKD01000088.1:2984-5705 GCA_002421585.1 Dehalococcoidia bacterium UBA5627 | reverse complement strand
TTATCCTTTCCGATGAAATAATAACTTTTTACATCATCCCCCTGCCAGAACTCGCGCCACTTATCGGGATTGCCGCTGTTTTTAGCCCATTCCTTGGAAGCTGACAGATAACCGATAACCGCTTCGAACCAGACATAGATACACTTACCTTCATACCCTTCGAGCGGCAATGGAATTCCCCAACTGATATCTCTCGTAATTGCCCGGTCTTTTAGCCCGGATTGCAGATATTTAATGGTAAAGTTGGCAACATTGGAACGCCAGTGTTTTTGTTTCTTTGCCCAAGCAAGTAATTCATCTTGAAAAGCGGTCAGTTTAAGAAAAAACTGCTCGGAATTACAAAACTCGGGAGTTGTGCCGCAAGTTCTGCAACGCGGAGCATTTAACTCGTTAGGATTTAAGGGTTGTCCGCATTTATCGCACTGGTCGCCGCGGGCACCTTCATAACCGCAAAGAGGGCAAGTCCCCTCTACGTAGCGGTCCGGTAGATAGCGTTGACACTTTGAACAAAAAGGCTGTAAGACGGTATCTTTATAGATATACCCTTTGTTTAACAGAGTGGAAAATATATCCTGGGTCACTTCTTTATGATTTTCAGTTCCGGTATTGGTGAAAAGGTCGAATGTTATACCGAAATCTTTGAAAGACTGCAAAAACTGCCGGTGATATTTGTCAGCGATTTCCGAGGGCTCTACCCCTTCCTGTTCTGCGCGTATCGTTATCGGCGTGCCGTGCACATCGGAACCGGAAACCATTAAAACAAGGTTTCCTTTGGTGCGATGATAACGGGCGAAAATATCCGGCGGCAGATAGGCTCCGGCAATATGACCTAAATGAAGCGAGCTGTTGGCATAAGGCCAGGCTACACCGATATATATTTTTTCTCTCATAAAGCCTTATACCTGATTGATATCGGTTTCGGTAAAGAAAGTGAGGATTTTTTCACCCTTCTCTTCCTTGTAATGGGCGTAGCCTTTTTTGAAGGCACATTCCACACAATAGCGCACCATTTTGCCTTTTTCCGCCTCCACCCCATCTTCCTCATCCACGCAAAGATACCTCTCCGGATATTGGATAACACGATTGCAGATATCGCAATTAACTCTTCCTGACGAAATACATCCCCTTCTCATAATAAACTCCTTTTGATAATAAGTGACATATCAACAAGCGGCTTATGATAACAGCTTAAGCCATGCCTGATAGACCTCTTTTTTGGATAAACCGGTTTCCTTAACAACTTTTGCCACCGATTCTCTGGCTCCCATCCCCTCCTGTTGCAGTGCTTCCAGCTTTTTAACCACATCCTCGGTAAGGCGCGGCTTTTCCTTTGCTCTGCCTTCGATGACAAGGGTAAACTCACCCCTCGGGTCGTTAAAATGATTTAACGCTTCGCTTACCGTTCCGCGAAAAACCTCTTCATACATCTTGGTAAGTTCACGGCAAACAGCAATTCTCCTGTCGCCCAAAACATACATTATATCATTTAATGCCTCTTGTATGCGATGAGGCGCTTCATAAGCAATAATGGTACCGGTTTCGGATGCAACAGTTGTAAGTGCTTGCCTTCTTTCTCCGATTCTGCGCGGTAAAAATCCGATAAAGGTAAACCTGTCGGTAGGCAAGCCGGAAACAGCCAGAGCGGTAATTATTGCCGAAGGACCGGGTATCGGTACTACAGTAAGCCCCCTGCCAACGGCAGCGGCAACCAATTCAAAGCCGGGATCGGATATGCCGGGCATCCCCGCTTCCGATACAATGGCAATATCCTTCAGTTCAAGCTGCCCCAGAATATAATCCAGTTTGTCTATTTTATTATGTTCGTAATAACTCGTTAAGGGCGTTTTTACCTCATATTTATCCAGAAGTATCCTGGTTTTGCGCGTGTCTTCAGCGGCAATAAGTTTTACTTCACGCAAAATCCTGATAGCTCGCGGGGAAATATCTTCAAGGTTTCCTATGGGAGTCGCCACAATATATAGGCTAGGCATTTATATTTTGTCTTCCTTATTTTTTATATTATAACGTAATAGGTTTTTAGAGTCTAGAAAGTAATATGCAGACCTGTTGCTGATTGTGATATAATAACCAATTATATTTAACAAACCATCTTATTTTATTTTTCTTTTAACCCGTTTATCTATTATCGTATGCTTCTATAAGGAGGAAAAGTTATGAGCACAACCGAGTATAAGGAGTTACGCCGTGCTTACGGTTTCGATGAAGTTGCCATAGTCCCCGGTGATGTATCGATAAACCCGGACCAGACCAATTTGGATTTTAAAATCGGAGACATTACATTCGGCATTCCGGTAATTGCCTCAGCTATGGACGGAGTTACCGACACCAAAACATCCGTTATAATGAGCAAGTTCGGCGGGTTGTCGGTTTTGAATCTGGAAGGTATTCAAACCAGATACGAAAGACCCGATGAAGTACTGGAAGAGATTGCCCAGGCTCCCAACGACCAGATTACTGCTTTAATGCAGAAAATATATTCCCAGCCGATGAGAGACGAATTGGTTGCCAAACGCATTAAAGAGATTAAAAAAGAAGGCGCCGTATGCGCCGTTTCGGTTACGCCGGCAAACACCAAGAGATTGGCAAACATTATAGTAGAGGCAGGCGCGGATATACTGGTGGTAGCCTCTACGGTAACCACCGCCCGTCACATTTCAAAAAGTTATAAAGGATTAAGTTTTGTTGAACTATGCAATACTG
>DIKD01000088.1:0-2945 GCA_002421585.1 Dehalococcoidia bacterium UBA5627 | reverse complement strand
GAACTTATGAGAACCGGTGTTGCCGCAGTACTGGTTGGAGTGGGACCCGGCGCCGCCTGCACCTCCCGCGAGGTACTCGGTATCGGCGTTCCTCAGATTACGGCCACTATGGATTGCGCCGCCGCCCGTGACGATTATGAGAAAGAATCGGGCAGGTACGTTCCAATTGTAACCGATGGCGGTTTCCGCAAGGGCGGAGACGTCTGCAAAGCCTTTGTAGCCGGAGCCGATGCTGTTATGCTCGGTTCGATACTGGCACAGGCAAAGGAATCGCCCGGCAGGGGTTATCACTGGGGAATGGCAAATCCGCATGCTTCCCTTCCGAGAGGCACCAGAATTAAAGTCGGCGTCAACAGCTCATACGAGCAGATTCTGTTCGGACCGTCTTCAATCACCAACGGCAGCCAGAATCTTATCGGCGCACTGCGCACCACTATGGGTGTCTGCGGAGCGGCAACTATCAAGGAACTGCAGCAGGCTGAAATGGTAATCGCACCGGCAATCACCAGCGAAGGCAAATTCTACCAGTTAAGCGGCCTCGCCTCTAAATAACCTGCCATAATTTTAGACTAAATATCAAAGCCCTCGTAGTTTACGAGGGCTTCCTTTTTTTAACGTCTTTGTAAGGACGTCACATGAGGACGAAGCAAATCTCTACCAATACTGTTTACTACCCCTATGACTTCTAAACCCCTCTCAATCTCCCTTTCGTAAAGGAAGAGAAACGCGAAGTGGTAATTCATCCATCACGAATTCATCATGACAAAATGTTTAATGTCATTCCGGAAGTCCCGACAAGTCGGGACTGAAGAATCTGGGGGCGGGAAGAAATCCCGATAAATCGGGATCCCAGCAATATGGTAAATATCATAATAGCTACCCGACCCCTGATGCTTCATTCGTTCATCACGAACTCCAGCATAACAACTGAAATCCCCCTCAATCTCTCTTCTCAAAGGGAGAAGTGACTACGTTGATTCGTCTTTTTTGTCACCGCCTACGGTCGAGGATAAGACGTATTCTTCCACTTTGGAAAAGGGGAATCAAAGGGGATTTACTTCGATTGTTTTCTTCTTTGTTTTTTTATAAATTGCAGGGAAGGACATTGCCCGTCCTCCACATCCACACAAAGGGCGGACGACCATTGGTCGTCCCTACGATTCTAATTTCCCGATAAATCGGGATCACTTATGAAGGATAAAAACCCTACTCGTCTTCCTCTTCATCGTCGTCATCATCGGCAACCGCCGGCGCTTCGGTGTGAACCTGGGGAACTATAGCCCTTGATTTATCGCGTTTACGCCTTGACGGGGGAAGCAGTGATTCTACTGTCTTTCTTATCTTTTTAAGCTCTTCTAACGATTCGGCATCAGCTATATTAACAATCAAGCCGTTAACACCCATATCCCAGATTGCCTGTAATTCATCGGCATTCAGACTTGCGGGAACAGATATTAACAGCGGCTTCGAAGATACCGCTGAAAAACGCTTATAGTCAATCAGTTTCTGCCATGTGAGCGGCAATTTATCCCCTGCCTGGTCATCCAGAAATACAGCATCCTGGGGCATGTTATCCAGAATCCGTATCATGTCCGAAGACATCGTATCCTCTACCTTTACAATTCTACCGGTCTTTTCCGATTTTAATAATGCGGCAGCCGGCATTTCATCCGAAAAAACAACAAAATCAATGGCAGTCTTTTCAAAATCGATATTAAAATTACCGCTTATGCAGCATCCGCAGGGCATATCTTTAATTGATTTAGCAATTTTCTCAACCGCTTTGTACTCGGCAGCTTTCTTAGTATCAAACAGACAGGCATCTGCAACGTTTGTTATGTCAACAGATTCCAATACATCGGGTTTCTCTAGAAGTGCTATTATCAGTAATCGCGGCTTAACAGCCTTTTGCGCCGTTCTGAACCCAAGCGGCGCAGGCTCGGATACAGACGCATGCTTTAATTTATCAATGAAGTCACTCATCTCTCCTCCAAGAAATAGACAATAATGGAGCCAGCGAGAGGATTCGAACCCCCGACCCGCGCTTTACGAAAGCGCTGCTCTACCTGCTGAGCTACGCTGGCTTTAGCTAAAGTATAACATAAAACAGTATTTTTGATAAAAATAGCCCGGGCAGGTTTTAATCCCGCTTGGGTCGCTGCAACAGGAACGAAATCAGAATAGCATCATCCACCTGGCAAATACTGTGCGATACTATCAGCCAGCCTCCGCCGTTAAGATTGGGCAATGATTTGCTGATATTGCTTAGTGTTTTTGAGACTTTCATAGCAAAAGCCTTCTGCAAATTGGGGTTTCTGTAATCGGGACCGTCCGATAGAATATCCGTTTCCTGCTTTTGAACCACAAACTCGGTTGCCATTGCATATTCATAAGGATTTTCCAAAGCGTACCTCCATTATCCAATATGATTATGATTGTAAAAACAAGAGGATGTCAATAGCCGTTATTTCTCTTTGACAGGACTGAAGATAACGTAAAATATCCAAAGTAAGGAGTAATGGGTTATAATTAGATTATGAATAATAAGCTGAATCTCAATACAAAAATGACTCTAAGTAACGGTGTGCAGATACCGATACTGGGTTTGGGCACATGGAAAATCGATGACAGCAAAGTCGAAGAAGTAATTCTATCCGCTCTTAATATCGGTTACAGGCATATAGATACCGCAGCCATATACCAAAATGAAATCGGTGTAGGAAAAGCCTTAGTAAAAAGCAGTGTAGTAAGAGAAGACGTTTTTATTACAACAAAATTGTGGAACACAGACCATGGTTATAATAAAGCAATCGCAGCCTGCGACAAAAGCTTGCAAAATCTGGGGCTAACATACGTCGATTTATATTTGATTCACTGGCCGGTTGCCGGTTTGTTTATTGAAACATGGGCGGCAATGGAAGAACTTTTAGCTTCGGGCAAATGCC
>DIKD01000028.1:2553-20602 GCA_002421585.1 Dehalococcoidia bacterium UBA5627 | reverse complement strand
ATGTTTGTATGAAAGTAAAAACCTGTAAAGCCATGGGGCTGTATTCCGAAAACTACGACCTGCCTGCCGAAACTACCGAGGAAGAGTTATTGTCTCTAATCGATCGGCTGAATAATGAACCCAAAGTACACGGAATACTGGTGCAGGTTCCNNATCCATGAAAACACGGTTCTGGCAGCAATTAACCCTATCAAGGATGTGGACGGTTTTAACCCCGAAAGCGTCGGAAACCTGATGATTGGAAAAGCCAACTATATGCCCTGCACCCCACTGGGAATACAGGTACTTTTACAGAAGTACAGTATAGAAACCGAGGGTGCCGATGTCGTAATAATAGGCAGGAGTAATATACTCGGGAAACCGATGGCGGGCATACTTATGCAAAAAGGCAAAGGCGCCAATGCCACCGTAACCATATGCCATACCAAAACCAAAAACTTGGCTTCCCACACGCGTAGAGCCGATATTCTGATTGCCGCCGCCGGCAGCAAACCGCGTTTTATAACCGCCGATATGATTAAGAAAGGCGCGGTAGTAATCGACGCCAGTACACACCGCATCGGGGAGACGGCAGATGGAAAAGCCGTTATCTGCGGCGATGTTGATTTCGAATCGGTTAAAGAAAAAGCCGGCGCCATAACACCTGTTCCGGGCGGTGTGGGACCAATGACCATTGCTATGCTTATGTCAAATACCATCAAGGCAGCCAAAATTATTAACTTACTTGCTTAAAGCGGAGGCTTGAATGACTTTTAAAACTCCCGAAATTGAATATAATGGCAGAATCAGGGAAATTACTTTGGGAAATGGTGATAATTCGGTTATCGTAGGAGGCGAAACCGCATATCCTTTTTATACTTTCGACGCGAAAATGCCTCACCTTCCCGTCATAGCAATGGAGATTTACGATGTAAAACCGGAAGACTGGGCGGAAGCGGCAATTAGTCCATTCAAAGATGTAATAGATAACCCGGTAAGCTGGGCAAAGAAATGCATTGATGAGTATAAAGCCGAGATGATTTGTTTACAACTTTCCGGTACCGACCCCAACGGGCTCGACCGCGGCGCAGTGGAGGCAGCCGAAACTTCCAAAAAGGTGGCGGATTCTATCGACGTGCCGTTGATTATATGGGGAACCGCCAATCATGAAAAAGACACCGAGGTATTAACTGAAGTCTGCAAAGCCTGCCAAGGGAAGAATCTAATTGTAGGTCCCCTGGAGGAAGGCGATTATAAGAACATCGCCCCCACAGCCATTGCTTGCGGGCATACCATCATCGCCTCCAGCCCGATTGATATTAACCTGGCAAAACAATTGAATATCTTACTAGGCAACCTGGGTGTACCGGAGGATAAGATTCTTATCGACCCCACGGTCAGCAGCATCGGCTACGGTATCGAGTATGCCTATTCTGTGATTGAGAGAATCAGAATCGCCGCACTGACACAGAACGATGAAAAACTGCAATTTCCCATAATCTGTAATATCGCTGTCGAAACATGGAAAACCAAAGAGGCTAAAATCCCGACAGATGAAAACCCGAACCTCGGCGATGCTAAAAAACGAGCCGTTCTACTGGAAGCAATGTCGGCAATGACACTGGCTACAGCCGGTGCTGATATCCTTATCATGAGACATCCCGAAGCAATCAAGCTTGTTAAAGAAATGTTAGCCGTTCTTACGACCGGTCAGTCATAATTATTTAATACCGTATTCTAATCCACCCTCTATAAGGTCAAAGATGTCAAAGATAACAGGATTCCCATTTTCATACGATACCGATTTTGAAGGCGAAAGAATACGCCCGGATAATCTGTACATTGAATTCGGCGCGGAAAGCGGCCGTATGGTCGAATGGCTTACCACCGCAGGCATAGAAGATATTGAGGACGGCAGGATAGATATAGCCGGGCTCGATATAAAAGACTACGGCGAAAAGACTGCGTTGCCGCTTGCCATTGTGGTCGAGGTAGCCGGAAAGAAAATGCAGCCGGATTACGAGCCGGTACTGGAAAAACAGATTCACCGCATCTTAAACCGCATACAGGGAGTGATGCATACCGGGCAACGTGATATGGGCTGTCTGAGGATCTCCAAATCAGTTGCAGACAAAGGTTTCACGCTGAGGCATATCGGGGTTATCATGCATCAAAAACTGCACGAGGATTTCGAACGTATTATCGATAAAGTGCAGGTAAAAATCTACACAGAAGAGGACAGCGTCACAGAAATACTTAATAAAGTGAAATCTGTTTATACACAACGTGATGCACGCATCGAAGGCATGACCGATGAAGGTTCCGATACATTTTATTCCTGCACAATCTGCCAGTCGTTTGTACCGTTCCATGTATGCACCATCAGCCCCCAAAGAAGCAGCCCCTGCGGCTCATACAACTGGATAGATTGCAAGGCTTCGTATGCTATCGACCCCACCGGCCCCAACAAGCCGGTAGAGAAAAGTACCCCTGTAGATTTAAGATTGGGGCAATGGCAGGGTGTAAACGAGTTTGTTAAAGAAGCCTCGCAGGGAAAAAGCGACTCTTACAACCTCTACAGCATTATGGATAAGCCGATGCCGACCTGCGAATGGGTAGAGTGCATTTCGGTTGTACAGCCCCTGTGCAACGGTATTATAATTGCCGATAAAGACTATACGGGCATGACCCCCTGCGGTATGGATTTCAGGACTATCATCGATAATATCAAGGGAGAATTGGACACCCCCGGTTTTATGGGGCACAGCAGATATAATATTACCCAGCGCAAGTTCATAAACGCCGATGGTGGTATTAAGAGAATAGTCTGGATGCCCAAAATACTAAAAAAAGAAATTTCAAATAGATTTAATAAAGTAGCTATGGAAATCGGTATTCCGGATTTAATGGAAAGAATCGCCGATGAAGATACAGGCACCACCGAAGAAGCGATTTTCCCCTTTTTGAAAGCGGCTGACCACCCTGCACTTTCTATGAAGCCCCTAATCCAGTTATAATATTGTAAAGGAAATTTTTGATGGCAATTACAGGTATAGAGATATTCAAATTGTTACCCAAAACAAATTGCGGCGAGTGTGGCGTTCCTACCTGTCTGGCTTTTGCAATGAGCCTGGCTGCCGGTAAAACCGAGCTTTCCAAGTGCCCCTATCTTTCAGATGAAGCCAGAAAAAAACTGGAAGAAGCCTCCACCCCACCCATCAGGCCGGTTACTATCGGCAAAGGTGAAAATGCAAAAATAATCGGTGGCGAAACTGTAATGTTTCGCCACGAAAAAAGATTTGAAAACGCCCCGGCCATTGCCCTTCTAATGAGCGACAACATGACCGAAGCAAATATAGACAAACGTATCGAAAGGTTTAATAATCTCGTTTATGAAAGAGTGGGACAAACCCTGCGCGCAGAAATGGTTGCCCTAAAATGCCAAACAGGTGATGAGGATAAATATAAAGCCCTCATAAATAAGGTTATGCAAAAATGCAGGGCAAGTATTATGTTAATCTGCGAAAACCCGACCCTACTGGAAGCAGTGCTGCCTGTCTGTGCGGACGTAAAACCGCTTATTTATGCTTTAACTAAAGAAAATTTCGATAGGATTGCAGCTCTGGCTAAACAATATTCCTGCCCGCTAGCCGTTAAGGGTGAAAATCTTGATGATATTATCGAACTTACCACCCGGCTTGAGCAATCCGGAATTAAAGACATAGTAATCGATAGCGAAGTAAAAGATATATCAAGCTCGCTGGAAGACCAGGTAGCTATACGTCGTGCCGCTTTGAATCATAAGATGCGCTCTCTCGGATACCCTGCTATTGTTATGGTTAACGAGATGACAGATGACCCGCTTCAGGAATCGTTGATAGCAGCTACATTTGTTGCTAAGTACGCCGGCATCATTGTGCTTTCCGATTTTAGCGGGGAAACACTCTTTCCGCTTCTGGTACTGCGAATGAACCTCTTTTCAGACCCGCAAAGACCATTGGCAACAACGGAAGGTATTTACGAAATAGGCGGACCCGGCGAGAACTCCCCCGTACTGTTAACCTGCAATTTTTCGCTGACCTATTTTATCGTTTCGGGGGAAATTGAAAGCAGCCGAATTCCCGGCTACCTGCTTGTCAAGGATACGGAAGGGCTTTCCGTGATGACAGCCTGGGCTGCCGGCAAGTTCGGTGCCGATACCATAGCCTCTTTTGCGAAAAAATGTGGCATTGCGGATAAAGTAAAACACCGCAAGCTGATTATACCCGGTTATATTGCCATTGAAAGCGGCGCACTTGAAGAAGAACTGCCCGACTGGGAAATTATCATAGGTCCACGTGAAGGGGCGCATATACCGGCTTATTTAAAAACATGGAAAGCGTGAGGAATACATTATGATACTGATCGGGGAAAATATTAATATAATGTCCAAAACAATCGGAACGGCTCTGCGGGAACGCCTGCCCGACCCTATCCGTGAGCTTGCCAGAGCCGAAACCGCAGCCGGAATGGACTATCTTGACCTCAACATTGGTCCGGCACGCAAGGACGGCGATTCTTTAATGAATTGGCTGGTTAATACCGTACAGGAGGTTTCGGACAGCCATCTTTCACTTGATACCACCAACCCGCTGGCAACCGAAGCCGGCTTAAAAGCCTGTAAAAAACGGGCGCTTATCAATTCCGTTTCCCTGCAGCCGGAGAGGCTGGAAAAAGTGCTGCCGATGGCAAAAGAGTACAATGCCGAAATTATCGGGCTGTTGTGGGGAACAGACGGCATGCCGCGCGATGCCAATGAGAGATGTATGCTGGCGGTGGATATCGTTTACAAAGCCAATGAAATCGGCATTTCGAATGAGGATATCTGGATAGACCCCATAGTTACTCCGGTAAGTGTGGATACAAACCAGGTAAAAGCCTGTATCGAGTTTATGAGCATGCTGGGCGATATTGCACCGGGATGCAAATCGGTGGTCGGGCTTTCTAATGTTTCCAACGGCACTCCTGCCAATATCAGACCTTACTTAAATAGGACATTTCTGGCAATGCTGATGAAATACGGCATCTACGCTGCTATTGTGGATGCTTTCGACGATGAATTGATACGGCTGGCAAGAGGCGAAATGCCTGAGATACCGGAGCTTGTGCACAAGATGATGGACGGCTATAACCCTGATATCTCAACTCTCTCCCCGAAAGAGAAAGAGTATGCCAAATCGGTAAAGGTTCTAAACGGTGACACCCTATACTCACACTCATGGCTGGAGATATAATTTACTAAGTCGTACTATAACTCAAATCGATTAACAGGAGATTAAATGTTTAGCGTCTGTGGAATCGATTGTAAAAGTTGCCATGACTTCCTTTCAAACTGCAACGGATGCCGGGCAATGCAGGGAAAGATATACTGGACTAAACAGGTGGGTTTCTCCTGCTCCCCTATTTATCAGTGCGTTAAAGACAACAAAATGTCCGATTGTGGAGAATGTAACAGGCTACCCTGTGATGTATGGATGTCTTTGAATGACCCTTCGCTTACAGAACAGGAACCCCAAAAATCCATCGATAACAGGATTGCCGCTTTAAAGTCCAAACAATAAATATTTCTTTATGTAATATAATTATCCTTGACACAAAAAGCTTAAAACATTACTATGAAATGGTACTTAAAACTATTTTAAAAAGGAGATTGCATCATGGTTCATGAAATAAACGACCAGAGTTTTGAAGCCGAGGTTTTAAAATCTACCCAACCGGTACTGTTGGATTTATGGGCGCCGTGGTGTGGTCCTTGCCGTATGGTTGGCCCGGTAATCGATAAATTGTCGGAACAATATGAGGGCAAATTCAAGTTCTGCAAAATGAATGTGGATGAAAATCAGCAAACCTCCGCTAAATATAATGTTATGTCTATTCCGACATTGATTTTCTTTAAAGACGGCAAAGCGGTTGATATGGTAATCGGAGCGCAATCCGAATCCGCATTAAAAGCGAAAATCGACAGCATACTCTAACTATAGGGTAAAAGATCCGACGGAGATAATTAAATGAGTGATATTTTAGATGAAGCATACGGGGTAGTACAGTGTAAGGAATGTCCCTGGTATAAAACATGCCTGGTACCAATGAAATTTACTACCGAGGACATTCGCCGGCAGATGGAGAATACTCCCGGTTTTAGTTCACCGGAAAAAGAGAATCCTCAGATGAATCAACTGATATCCAGTATGGCTTATTCGGCGCAGCAATCAATGGTTGAGGGATGCCCCATTTTTATCGAACGCCTACGCCAAAGCCCGAAACTGGCTCAACGTATTAAAGAAATCATGATGAATTGGAGCAGTGAAGAAGACGAGTAGTCGTCACTGCTTCGGCATCAATTCCTTTACCATATACCCGTTTTCCGGTTTATAGCCTTCGGCACGATAATATTCCCTTGCCCCAACCCCACTTAAGATAGCCATTTTGTTTATTCCAAACTCATCCATTGCGATACGTTCAGCCTCCGCCAGTAAAGCCTTGCCCATCCCCTTGTGCTGTACCGCTTCGATATCCTTATTGCCGAGCATCACTTCTGGCCCGTACACATGCAGCTCCCTTATTAGCGCTGTATCATTATTAAAGCCGGCGTTTATAGACGGAGTTTTTTGAATCCTGAGCCTGACTAATCCAAACAGTGTCATAAACTCATCTTCAAACGAAAGAAGAATCTCGTGTCCGCCGGAGGCTTCATAATCCATTCTGTTCAATTTTGGCTCCCCAATTGAAAGCCCCATCTTTATCTTATGTCCGTATTCACGGCAGCGAATACATTTACAACTGATTCCCCTTTTCTCCATTATTAATTTTAACGGTTCACGCAGAGAATCCTTTAAGCCTGCCATTATGTATTTAGCCGGAATGTCTCTTAAAACACGTGATATTCGTACATACTTCGGAACAATTTCCTTGATGTCCGCCAGAAGGTTTATCATTGTATCTTTATCATACGGCTGATACTTGCCCGACCGGTACCATTCATAAAGCACGGTCCCTTCAACAACCATGGTCGGGTATAATTTCAGCCCATCAGGTTTGAATGATTCGTTTTCAAACATCACTTTCGACAATTCGAGGTCATGTTCCGGAGTAGAGCCGGGCAGCCCCGGCATCCAGTGATAGTGCACTTTTAATCCGGCTTCTTTCAACATTCGGGTGGCTTCGACTACTTCTTTAACCCCGTGTCCGCGCCTGACGGTTTCATAGATTTTATCGTCCAGCGTTTGCACTCCAAGTTCGACCCTGGTAGCGCCGAATTCAATCATGCGGTAAATATCCTCTTCACGGCACCAATCCGGCCTCGTTTCGATGCACAACCCAACGCATCGATGCTGGGAGCTTTCGTTAATTTTCTGTGCCTCTTTCAGGCTTCCGGAAATTACCCCGTTTAATGCGTCATAACAGCCTTTAATAAATCTATACTGGTATTCAGGGGAATAGGATAAAAAAGTACCACCCATGATTATCATTTCTATTTTATCGGTGGGGTGCCCCATATCGGATAAGATTTTTAATCTGAGCTCTGTCTGTCTTGAGGAATCATAATCGCAGCTTTTCGCCCTTAATACCGCAGGTGATTCAGGCGTATAACTCTGCGGAGTAGCAACATAAGTAGGACAATAGATACATTTACCGGGGCATCCCTGCGGCGAAGTCATTACGGCAACCGGCGTTACCCCCGATATAGTCCTTGATACTTTCTTCATCTATTGTCTCAAATTTTTTTTATAAATGCTATAATCAGTCTACCAGTTTTGTAAATCAGGCACAACTTAAGTTTCTCTACACAAGCAATTAAGGAAAACAATTTTGGATAACGAATTAAAAGAAGTTTTCGACCACATTGCCCCTTCCTGGTACAACTTCCGGCACCGTTCAATTTTCAAAGCGGAGCTTGAACAACTGGCATCCGAATGGAAACAAGGAAAATTAATCAATCTTGGATGCGGGCATGGCGCAGACTTTCTACCTTTTAAGGATAGTTTTGACCTTTATGGAGTGGACTTTTCCTCAGGTATGTTAAACCAGGCACGAAAATATTCCATTAAGTTTCAATATAATGTTTCCCTGGCACAGGCGGATATCTGCAACCTGCCATTTGCCGATAATTCATTCGACTGGGCAATAGCGGCTGCCACGTATCATCATATAAAAGAGAAAGATGAGCGTTTAAAAGCCCTCATTGAATTAAAAAGAGTATTAAAACCGGAGGCGGAAGCCTTCATTACGGTATGGAATAAATGGCAGCCTGCTTTCTTATTCAAAGCAAAAGATGTTAAAATACCATGGAAAGAAAAAAACAGAACACTCTTGAGATATTACCACCTGTTTTCTTATAATGAAATCAGACAACTGGCTTCGAAAGCCGGTTTTGAAGTTATAAAATCGTTCCCGGAGAAAAGATACAGGTTTCCCATAAAATATTTTTCAAGAAATATTTGCCTGTTGTTGAAGAAAAATAGTTAATCAGGTTTGGCTGCGGTTAATTATGCCGCTAATATTATCAGAGGAGGAAAAAGTACAATGACAATAAAAATTAAATGCCCGGAATGTGAAAACGAAGGAAGTATTTCCCTTTTAGATCAGGAATTTACAGGACCGTACCGTTGCTGGAAATGCCGTGCGCTTTATACAATCAATATCCATGAGGGTGAAATAGTATCAATAGAACCTTTAAGCGAGGAAGCGTTGGAAAAACTGAAACAACTTGAGGAACTGAAGAAAAAGTTTATGCGTCAATAGAAGTTATTTGGTTTCGAACATAGAGGTGTAATATGCCTGTTATTATCGTAGAAATGTGGCAGGGTCGAACCCTGAAACAAAAAAAAACAACTGGCAGAGGGGATAACGGCGGAATTTGTAAAAATCGGAGTTCCCGCGGAGCAGGTACAGATTATATTTAAGGATAACCCCAAACAGAATTGGGCAATCGGCGGTAAACTGTCTGAAGAACAGAGCTCTGTTTTTAAAAAGGAGCAGTAAGAATAATTTCGGCTGCTCCCCGTTTTTTTTGATAATCGACTTTCAGTTTTTTATATGCATCTTTAAAGGTTTTGCTGTTTATATTATCCACAGTCATTATACTGCCGTCTTCCCGGTTATCGTTATAGTATCCCTTCCTTATTCCTCTGGAAGTAAAGCCGTATTTTTGGTAAAGTCTTTGCGCCGTAACATTAGAAGCCCTTACTTCCAGTGTCATCATATTGCAGTTCATATCTAACGCAAGTTCAATTGAAGCAATCAGCAGTAATTCCCCTAAACCGCGGCGACGATAATTACAGTCTACCGCAATATTGACTATATGGGCTTCGCTAACCATTATCCATAAACCGGCATACCCGATAATGCTCCCCATCCAACTGCTTTTTAATTCTGCCAACCCACATTCGAAAGCCACAAGGTAATGAGCCATACAATTTGTAAGCTCACTTTCAAAATTGGTTGGCATTTGCATATCGGGAAATATCTGGCGATCCAATTTTGAAACCGCAGGTATATCATCTTGAGTCATAACCCGTACACAATAAGACAAATCACAGGCCTCCGCCGTTTTGACAGTGAAATTCTACAACATTGCCGAAAAGCCGGCACTAAACTGCAGTAATACATCAGAATGGATTGTATTTTCTATTATACTTATATACCGCTACTTAGAAGATTATTCTATTGTCTTGTTGGTATAACGCTCCCATTCGGAATAAACACAACCGCAATACTGCTGGCGGTATAAGGCCATCGGCTTGGTAATACAGCGGCTGTCGGAGTAGCGCTTTCTCAAATCGGCATACATAAAATTTACTCCTGTAGTTTGAGAAATATTTTCACCCATCTCCTTTAGCAAGTCGTGTTTTTGCTGGTGGCTTATCAGAAGAGTAGAAGTAAAATTACCTATTCCCAGTTCAATCGCCGTTTCTGCTGTTTTACTCATTCTCATATCAAAACACAAAGCACACCTTTCGGCTTCGTGTCCCACAACACGCCTGAAATATTCCACAAAATCGTAGCTGTCAGCTACTACCAGTTCAAAATTCATGTTCTGCGAGAGAGTCTTCATTGCCTCAAGACGATTTTGGTGTTCCATATACGGGTTAATATTGGGATTATACCAGAAAGCGGTTGTAGCGTATCCCTGCTCCTGCCAGTATTTTACGGTATAAGCAGCGCAATGTGCACAACAACAGTGAATCAGGATGTTTTTATTTTCCATATCAGAATAAAGGCTGCTGCGGCGGTTTTTGCCGGTTATTACAGGAGATTCCGAGGTGCTCGTATGCCAAAGGAGTTGCCAGCCTGCCGCGAGGAGTCCTTTCCAAAAAACCCAGCTGCATCAGATAGGGTTCATACACATCCATAATAGTATCGGCCTCTTCACTGATCGATGCAGCAATGGTTTCAATTCCGACCGGTCCTCCGTTAAACTTATTTATAATAGTATGTAACACCTTGTTGTCAACATCATCAAGCCCCATATTGTCAACTTCCAGTTTTGAGAGTGCCTCAATCGCTATCTCTGCAGTGGCACTCCCGTCCCCTTTCACCTGGGCATAATCCCTGACTCTTTTTAGCAGCCGGTTGGCTACTCTTGGAGTACCGCGCGAGCGGCAGGCGATTTCATACAGACCACCCGATTCCGCTTTTACCCCGAGAATGCTGGCGGAGCGTTTCAGAATCTCCTGAATATCCTCAATATCATAAAAATCGAGGCGATATACATTCCCGAACCGGTCTCTCAACGGAGAACTCAGCTGAGCATATCGTGTAGTTGCGCCGATTAAAGTAAAATCAGGCAGATTTAAACGCAGGCTTTTAGCGCCCGGACCTTTACCTATCATTAAATCGAGAGCATGGTCTTCCATAGCGGGATACAGTATTTCCTCCACAACCCGGCTGAGACGATGTATTTCATCAATAAACAGAATGTCCTGACTGTGAATATTGGTTAAAATAGCTGCCAGGTCACCGGTTCGCTCAATGGCAGGCCCGGAGGTTATCCTGAGGTTAACACCCATCTCAATGGCTATAATATTTGCCAAAGTGGTTTTACCCAATCCGGGCGGCCCATACAATAAAATATGGTCGAGTGCTTCCCCCCTTCCCTTGGCAGCCTCGATAGCGATACCGAGATTCTCTCTTACTCTGGATTGGCCGATAAAGTCATTGAAATACCTCGGCCTCAGACTGCTGTCCAGCGGAGAATCTTCATCGTTGGATTTGGCGGAAATAATGCGTTCTATCTCAATGCCCCCCGACTTTTATTGACTTATTATACCATATCATAAATAGCTTCCCTTAAAAAATAACCGCTTCCTGAAAAAGAAGCGGCTATTTATCGCCTATACTTTAAATATGATAATTATAATTCAGGTTTATCTTCATCATTCTCATCGAACAGGAAATTGGAGAGGTCTAAATCTTTAACATCATTTAAGAAAGATTCACCGGATTCTTCATTACTTTCATTTTTATATCCGGATGGCTCAGACCTCTCTTCATCAATATCCGGCAGCAATTCAAGATTTTCTTTTCGAGCCAGTTTATTTTCCATCTCTTCAGAAGCTTCTCTAGATGCCTTACAGCGTGCCGGAATGAGTTTCCCGATAATGACATTTTCTTTTAAGCCGGAAAGCCTATCCAACTTCCCGCTGACCGCCGCCTCAGTAAGTACCCTGGTAGTTTCCTGGAAAGATGCCGCTGCCAGCCAGCTGTCGGTGCTTAGAGACGCTCTGGTGATACCCATTAGAACCGCATGCGCCGTTGCCGGCTCGCCACCCTCGGCAAGCACTTTGGCATTGATTTCCTCATATCGAAACCTGTCTACAAGTTCGCGTGGAACAATATCGTAATCTCCCGGAGAATCTATTCGAACCTTTGACAACATCTGCCGTACAATAACCTCTACATGCTTGTCATTGATATGGACGCCCTGAGAACAATAAACTTTTTGTACCTCGTCTACCAGATATCTCTGTACCGCTTCTTTACCGAGTACAATTAAGATATCATGCGGATTTATAGAACCGTCAGTGAGTTGCTGTCCCGCTTTTACCATATCACCGTCCTGTATCCGGATATGAATGGCGGCAGGGACCACATATTCCCTTTCTTCCTTTTCCTCGACCTTGATATATATTTTCCCGTCCTGAATAATGACCTCACCGGATGAACGGGCCGTCAGATTATTAACTATCAGCTCGGCATAAGTCTGATTGCTGTCCTGCGGAGGTGCGGCGATTACATTTCCGCTATCCACCCATTGTCCATGACTTACCAGTAATTCCCAGCCCTCCGGCAACTTGTACTCGTCATTATAGACATCATAGCTTGTTACTTTTATGCGTTTGCCTTCTTCGTTATTTATGACTTCAGCCATTCCATCTATTTCGGAGATAATAGCCTGTGTCTTGGGAGGTCTTGCTTCAAACAATTCCTCTACTCTGGGAAGACCGGTAGTGATATCCAGACCTACCACACCACCGGTGTGGAACGTTCTCAATGTAAGCTGCGTACCGGGTTCACCGATACTCTGTGCCGCTATTATACCGACTGCTGTGCTAAGCTCGATTAAGCGGCCTCGCGCAAGATCTCTGCCATAGCATAACTGGCAAACCCCCTGCTTCAATTGGCAGCTTAAAGGAGACCTGACATAGACACTCGTGATACCCGACGCAACAATTGTTTTGGCTGTTGTTTCATCGATTTCCTGGTTGCGATCTATTATTATCTCTCCGGTTTCAGGATTTACAATCTGAGTGGCAGCCATTCTGCCGGTCATTCTTTCGGCAAAGGGCGGCAATACGTCTTTTTCCTCCGGCTCTGTTAGCCAGACACCATCTTCCGTGCCGCAATCATATTCCCTTACAATAACATCCTGAGTTACATCCACCAAGCGCCTTGTTAAATAACCGCTTCCGGAAGTACGCAAAGCGGTATCTGCCAGACCTTTACGTGCACCATGGGTAGAGATGAAGTATTCAATAGCGCTTAAACCTTCGCGCAGGCTGGATTTGATGGGGAAGTCGATGATTCTGCCTGAAGGGTTGGTCATTAAACCTCGAATACCGGCCATCTGGCGAATCTGCGAAATGTTACCCTTGGCTCCGGAATTTGCCATCATATAAATACTGCCGTTTTTATTCATCGATTTCTGGATAGCCTGAGTTATACTATCGGTAGTATCCATCCACACTTCGATAATACTGTTATATCTTTCATCATCAGTAATCAGACCTCGCTGGTACTGTGTTTCTACAATCGCTGTCTTTTCATCTGCTATTTCAATCAGCTTTGGTTTATCAACCGGCACTTCTATATCGCTCATCGCGATTGTAATACCGGACTTTGTAGCATATTTAAAACCAAGGTCTTTAAGGTCATCCAGTATCTTGCCCATAGCGGGGTCGCTTCCGAGTCTTTTATAGCAATCCGCCACAATTCTTTTTAAACCGGATTTATCTATATCTTTGTTAATAAAACCAAGTTCGGCAGGTAGAATTTCATTAAATATAATTCTTCCTACACTGGTCTTTATTCTTTTCCCTTCTTCAACCCTGACTTCAATTTCAGCTCTTAGTTCTATAGCACCAAGCTCATAAGTGAGCTTGGCTTCTTCGAAACTACCCAGCCTTGAACCTTCACCTTTGGCACCGGCTTTTATGGTAGTTAGGTAATAACAACCGAATACCATATCCAGTGTCGGAGTGACTACCGGTTCGCCGCAGCTGGGAAGCAGCATATTGTTCGTACTAAGCATCATTTCCCGGCATTCTTTTACAGCCGCATCGGATAGGGGTACATGAACAGCCATCTGGTCGCCGTCAAAATCGGCGTTGAAAGCAGCACACATCAAAGGATGTATCTGCAGGGCGCTTCCGTCGATAAGTACCGGCTCGAATGCCTGAATACTCAACCTGTGAAGGGTAGGTGCACGATTAAGCATAATCGGTCTTTCTTTGACAACATCTTCCAGGACATCGTATACCTCAGGGCGCCCCCTGTCGACCTGTCGGCGTGCGCTCTTAATATTGGAGGCAAGCCCCTCCATCACCAACCTGTGCATCACAAAAGGTTTGAATAATTCCAGCGCCATTCTGCGAGGCAGACCGCATTGGTGAATTTTAAGTTCGGGTCCAACGACAATTACGGAACGTCCGCTGTAATCGACACGCTTACCCAATAGATTTTGACGGAATCTTCCCTGTTTGCCTCTCAGCATATCCGAAAGGGATTTTGCCTTATGGTCACCGCTGACAGCGATGGCTCTGCCTCTCCTGCCGTTATCGATTAAAGTATCAACAGCCTCCTGCAACATTCTCTTTTCGTTGCGTATGATAATGCCGGGAGCACCTATTTCAGCCAGATGCCGCAAACGGTTATTTCGATTTATTACTCTTCTGTATAAATCATTAAGGTCGCTTGTAGCAAAGCGCCCGCCATCCAGCTGGACCATGGGTCTTAATTCCGGCGGAAGTACCGGCAAAACTGTCAGTATCATCCATTCCGGTTTGTTCCCGCTGCGCCTGAAAGCCTCGACAAGCTGTAATTGCTTGCTGGCTTTTCGGCGTCTCTGCCCTGACGATGAGTGTGTTTCCTGAATCAATTGACTGCGCAGAGCATTCAGGTCGATTTCCTTTAATAACTTAAGAATCGCCTCCGCCCCCATTTCAGCCTGAAAAACGTCTTCATATCGTTCTTTCAAATCTTGGTATTGAGTTTCGGTTAAAAGAGCACCCTTCCGTATACTTTTCAACTGCTCTATCTTTGAAGGAAGGGCATCTTCCATCTGTTCTTTTTCGGTTTCAAAATCACGACGAATTTGATTGATTTCTTCAACAGTTGCCTGATCTCTTTCCATTGCGTCTATATTGTTATCCAGAGCCAGCTTGCTTTCGGCAATTTCGTTGCTCAGTTCACTTTCCAATTGTTGTATAACGGCATTACATGCTTCTTCATTAACCTCTGTGATAATATAGTGAGAAAAATAAATTACACGTTCCAAGTTGCGAGCGGAAAGGTCCAGCAAAAGACCGATGCGGCTTGGAATGCCGCGGGCAAACCAGATATGACTCAAAGGACAAGCCAGTTCGATATGCCCCATTCTTTCACGGCGGACTTTGGAGCGGGCGATCTCAACACCGCATTTATCGCAAATAATACCTTTATAGCGTATTCTTTTATATTTTCCGCACGCACACTCGAAGTCTTTAATCGGCCCAAAAATCCTTTCACAGAACAAGCCGTCTCTCTCCGGTTTTAATGTACGATAATTGATAGTTTCCGGTTTTGTGACTTCACCGTATGACCAGCCTTTTATCTGTTCGGGAGAGGCCAGCGAAATGCGTACCGCATCAAAATCATTAACTTCAAGCATTAGTTTATTCTACCTCACTCTCTGGGGAATCGTTCTCTTTATTGTCAGAATCGGTGCTAATCCCTTCAAAGAAAGAATCATTTGCCATTAAGTCTTCTATTTTCCCCTCCATATCTTCCGGTTCTTCATTGCCGGATACCATTTTTGCACTGCTCAGACCTTCGAATTCCGAGCTGTCCTGTATTTTTTCGGCTTGAATAATTTTTTCCTCTTCATTGATAACCTCAACCGCCAGTCCGAGACTCTGCAATTCTTTTACCAGAACTTTAAATGACTCGGGGACACCGGGCGGCAAAATATCCTCGCCTTTTACAATAGCTTCGTATGTCTTTGCTCTGCCGGCAACATCATCGGATTTAATAGTCAGTACTTCCTGTAAATTGTGTGCGGCGCCATAAGCCTCGAGTGACCAGACTTCCATTTCACCGAAACGCTGGCCTCCGAACTGCGCCTTACCCCCAAGAGGTTGCTGGCTGATTAATGAATAAGGTCCGGTTGCCCTGGCATGTACTTTATCTTCTACCAGATGTATCAGTTTCAACATATAAATATTACCAACGGTTACAGGCTGGTCAAACGGCTCACCGGTACGTCCATCCCTTAAAATAGCCTTGCCGCTTATAGGCGAAGGAGAGTTTTTAATAACAGTAACTTCTTTCATTGTTTCCGTTAATTCAATAGGGCTCAGTTTGCGACTTTTCACACCCAGCTCTTCCAGCCATAAACGCAAACAGACATCACGCGCCTCACCGATTAACGCACTGTTAAACACCTTTTCCCCATCGAAACCCTTTTCATTTACCCATTGCTTGGCTTTTTCAAGATCCAGAGAGGGTTTTCCACCCTGTAAATTTAAAGTAATCGAACCGGTTTTTTGCACCAGCCATGTTCTTGCCAGCGCGTCTTCGATTTCAGTATCGCTGGCTCCATCGAATACAGGGGTTAAAACTTTGAATCCCATATTCCTGGCAGCCCATCCCAGGTGAGTTTCCAGTATCTGCCCCAGATTCATTCTGGAGGGAACACCAATAGGGTTAAGTACAATATCTACCGGGGTGCCGTCAGGCAAGAACGGCATATCGGCTGCCGGAGCGATAACGGAAATAACACCCTTGTTGCCATGTCGTCCTGCCAGTTTATCACCGACCGAAACCGACCTCTTTTGTGCTACCCATACCTGTACCCACTGATTAACACGAACAGGTAATTCTGCTCCTTCATCACGTGAAAAGAGCTTAACATTTATCACCTTACCCCATTCACCATGAGGCATTCTTAAAGATGTATCCTTAACCTCACGCGCTTTCTCGCCGAATATAGCCCGCAGCAGTTTTTCTTCTGCTGAAAGTTCGGTCTCACCTTTGGGAGTGATTTTGCCGACCAGAATATCATCGGGACCTACTTCGGCACCGATGCGTATAATACCGTCTTCATCCAACTCGCTGAGGCTTTCTTCACCAACATTCGGAATATCCCTGGTGATTTCCTCCGGGCCTAATTTTGTATCCCGGGCTTCAACTTCGTGCTTCGTTATATGAATAGAACAGAACTTATCCTGTTCCACCATTCTATCGGAAAGAATAATAGCATCTTCGTAGTTGTAACCACCCCAGCTCATGAAAGCACAGACCACATTCTGCCCGAGAGCTAATTCACCGTCTTCGGTAGCAGAACTGTCGGCCAGCACATCGCCCTTTTCAACCCTTTGCCCGCTGTTTACAACAGGTTGCTGATTTATGCATGTGCCCTGATTGGTGCGAATGAATTTTTGCAGCGGATAAACATCTTCCTGTCCGCTATCGCTTCTCACAACAATTTGAAGACTGGTAACCGAGATAACCATACCGGCATTATTTGCAAAAAGCACCTGGCCGCTGTATTTTGCTACTTCTCTCTCCATACCGGTAGCTACAATCGGCGATTCGGCACACAGTAAAGGTACTGCCTGCCTCTGCATATTTGCTCCCATAAGAGCACGGTTAGCGTCATTGTGTTCGAGGAAGGGAATCAAAGATGCCGCTACACTGAAGATTTGCTTGGTGGATACATCCATATAATCTATTTTTTCCGGGGGAAGCATCATATAGCGGTCTTCATAACGGACCTCGATTCTCTTGTTAACAAAGTATCCGTTCTCATCTATGCGGGTATTTGCCTGAGCAATATTGTATTTATCTTCTCTATCCGCCTGTAAGTACTCTATTTCATTGGATACATATGGCTTAATAGGAATATTCCTGGCTGATAGCTTGGCTATTTCGCTTGCCGTTTTTTTGTTTACTTGCTCCCCGGCTTTTAAGATAACTTCATTCTTATCATCAATAATATCTTCACCGGCTATCTTTCCAACCAATTCTTTATCGGAATTGCTTATTTCTGTCACGACCTTGCGATAGGGTGTTTCGATAAAACCATAACGGTTTATTCGCCCATAGGTAGCCAGCGTACCGATAAGACCGATATTCGGACCTTCAGGGGTCTCAATCGGGCAAATCCTGCCATAGTGAGAATAGTGCACATCGCGAACATCAAACCCGGCTCTGTCACGGGACAGGCCACCGGGCCCCATAGCCGATAAACGACGTTTGTGCGTCAACTCCGCCAGCGGATTTGTCTGGTCCATAAATTGTGACAACTGAGAGCCACTGAAAAATTCCCTGATTG
>DIKD01000028.1:0-2444 GCA_002421585.1 Dehalococcoidia bacterium UBA5627 | reverse complement strand
CACCGACCGTTCGCACCCTTCTGTTTCCCAGATGGTCGATATCATCGGGAGTTTCATCCCTGTTACTCACCATTATTATATGGCGGATAATTTCTATCATATCTTCCCTGGTTAAAGCTCTGTCGTCATCGTCTTCTTTTTTGGGAATATTTAATCTCTGGTTAAGTTTATATCTGCCGACTATACCCAGGTCGTAATGCTGCGGATTAAAAAATAGATTGGTAATTAACTTCCTGGCATTATCAACATTGGGAGGGTCGCCGGGACGTAATTTTCTGTATATATCTATCAGCGCGTCTTCCTCATTTTTTATCAAGGGGTCTTTATCAAGCGTTGATTGAATAAAATGCCTCGATGAAGAATTATCGTCGCGCTCAAACATTTTCAAAAGTTCTTCATCACTGCCATACCCGATAGCACGTAATAAAGTAGTAACAGGTATCTTCCTCTTGCCGTCCACCTTGACAGATATAACATCACGGCTGCTGGTATCGAATTCCAACCATGCACCGCGGCTGGGGACAAGATTTGCTTTTCCCAGTTTACGACCGCTGGTAGAGTCTTCATCCACGGTAAAATAAATACCGGGTGAACGTAATAACTGGCTGACAATTATCCTTTCGGTGCCACTTGTTATAAACGTACCCTTATCGGTCATAAGGTGTATGTCACCAAAAAACAGGTCGAACGGTTCTCTTATCTCACCCGTTCCTTTAGTAAGTAATCTTGCCTTAACGTATAAAGGTACTGAATATGTTTGGTCTTTTTGTAAACATTCCTTTTCGGAATGGCGGGGCTCACGAAATTCATAGCTGATAAAACTCAGCTCCAATCTGTTTCCGGTAAAGTCCTGTATCGGGGATATTTCATCCAGCAGTTGTTTAATACCCTCTTCCTGCAGCCATTGAAAAGAGTCTAACTGTACTTCGACCAGATTAGGCACATCGAGAACCTGTGGTAGTTTGGCATAGGTTTTGCGTTCAACGGGATACTTTTCCTCTTTGGAAGGAATTGGCGATTTAGATACCATTCTCACTCCTTAAAATCTGTATGCGGAATTAATAAATAAAAAAGTGCTAATGCGCATTAGCACAAATATTCGGCGTCGGGAATATATGTTGATTTCTTTGAGGCATAATAGCAAGAATGAAGTGTAGCACAAAAAATAATTTTTGTCAATCTTATCTCTTATCTTTATTTCCACTTATAATTATACAGCATATGCAACAAATGTCAAATTAGTTGAGGCTTTACACTGGTAAACAATACATCTATAATTTATTTAATCTTTTCCCGTGTAGGAAAACTCGATAAAACAACCCAAACTTTATATATGCTCTTTACTATATATTTATATATATCTAAATAGATTAGGAATTGAATATGTCACTCGAAAACGATTTGGCAGACTTTACCCCCACTGAAAGCACCTATTTAACAATCGGTGTTTTTGATGGAGTACATCTTGGGCACAAAGCTCTTCTTTCGGAACTTATTACAAGGGCAAAACAAAAAGGTATGCAAAGCGGAGTTATTACCTTTAAGCAACACCCGCGCAGGGTAATCAATCCGTGTAATGAACTTCAGTTTCTCACCAATACGCAGTTAAAAATAAAACTGATTAAAGATGAAGGGGTTGATTTTGTTATTCCCCTGACTTTCACAACAGAAATCGCCGCCATCAGCGCATCTGATTTTATTTCATTATTGCAAAAAAAGCTTAGAATGCAGGGATTAATCGTAGGTCCGGATTTTGCGCTCGGCAATGCCCGCAAAGGAGATATTTCATTCCTCCAAAATCTGGCAAAATCGATGAATTTCGAGTTTTCAACCATTCCGCCCGTAAAAAACAGCATTGGGACAGTCAGCAGTACCTCCATCAGGAACGCTTTAGCTGCCGGCGATATGGAAAAAGCCTATCATCTACTCGGACGTTATTTTAGTATCGAGGGAGAGGTAATACAGGGAACCGGTACCGGAAAGAAAATCGGGTTCCCTACTGCCAATCTTTACGTAGATGCCGAACAGGCTTTACCTTTGGAAGGCATATATGCTACCAGAACCGGATTTGACGGAAAAAGCTATGATTCGGTTACATTTATCGGCAAACGTGCCACCTTCGGAGACACCAGAAGAACCATAGAAACCCACCTGATAGATTATAATGAAGACCTGTATCATAAAAACCTTAAAATTGATATAATCTATAGGTTGCGCAGTGAAATCAGATTCGATACTGCGGACCAACTGGCAAAACAAATAGGAAGAGATGCAATAGCGGCAAAAAACTACTTGAATAATCTGGATGGGAAATAAAAATATGCATAATTTGTCTGAACTTGATATTAAGAGACTTTTAAAAAGAGGCGTATCAGAGGTAATAGTAGAAGAAGAACTGGTATCAGCCTTAAAAAACGGGAAGCCTTTAAGATTAAAAGAGGGAT
>DIKD01000082.1 GCA_002421585.1 Dehalococcoidia bacterium UBA5627 | reverse complement strand
CTTGACGGGATTGAAGCCGCCAAGGGGCTGAAAACGGTCTTTCTGATAACCGATTACGGGACCGTTGAAACCGATGTTATCACACCTGTCGAGCAATGCCGCACCGAATACCAGTTGAAAAACGGCAACGCTCTTCCCGCCTGGGAGCGTTTGAAAAACGGTGAAGCCGTTTATATCTCCGAACCGCTCGCTTACAAACATAATTTATCGGTCGGTGATACGATTACATTTACCACAGAACAGGGTAAACAGGAATATGCTATCAGCGGTATTTACTATGACTACAGTTCGGATGCCGGCAAGATTATAATGGCACAGAGTGTCTATATTAAATACTGGCATGACGATACCATCGCTTCGCTGGGATTATATCTGGAAAATACTGATGATAAGGATGCTATTATGACAGCCGTAAAAGCTATCGTGGCAGACGCGGCAGGAATCACGGTAACCGACAGCTTTACCATAAGAGGCAACGTGCTGGATTTATTCGACCGCACCTTCCTTATCACAAGAGTACTGGAGTTTCTAGCAATTATCGTCGCTTTTATCGGCATACTGAGTGCGCTGATGGCTTATCAGCTCGAAAAAATCAAGGAACTCGGCATCTTAAGAGCAGCCGGAGTAACACCGCGCCAGATATGGAGTATGACCGGACTGCAAACGGGGCTTATGGGAGCTATTTCCGGAATCCTTGCGATTCCTTTGGGAATCTTTATGTCGATAATTCTTATCCAGACAATCAACATCCGCTCATTCGGCTGGAGCATACAGATGTCAATCGGCGCATTGACAATAATCGAGGCGATGGCAATCGCTATCGTCGCTTCCCTGCTTGCCAGTGTCTATCCTTCGTGGAGAATGTCTAAAACATCGCCGGCAGAAGCCTTGAGGGAGGAATAAAATGAGAAATAGTAAAATATTAAGATTGATTTACACCCTGCCTCTTTTAGTTCTGATAGTTTTTTCCTCTTTTTTTAGCGGATGCAGCAACGAAAGAAATAGCGGCGGAGAAAAAATAAATATCATCGAGGCTCTTAGCAGCAGCGATACCGAGGGCTATAGCATTGCCGATAAAGTAATTGATTTCAGTTTTCCCGAGGACCACGGTCCCCATGAGAGTTTTCGCAATGAATGGTGGTATTTTACCGGCAATCTGTACGACGATTCCGGTAACAGATTCGGCTATCAGTTGACCTTTTTCCGTATCGCATTGAGTCCTCTGACTATAACCAGAGCTTCGGACTGGGGAACCAGTCAAATATACATGGCGCATTTCACGTTATCGGATATACAGAACGAGAAGTTTTACTGTTTCGAAAGATTCAACCGTGACGCCCTGGGGCTGGCCGGTTTTAGCGAAGACCCCTTCAAGATGAATGTCGGAGACTGGTATATGCTGGGCACGGGAGATGGCGACTTCCCCTGGCAGTTATATGCCTCCCAAAACGGGGTATCGCTTTCTCTGGATGTAACCCCTTTGAAGGATATTGTATTCGAAGGAGATAACGGGCTAAGCTACAAGAGTGTCGATAAGACCAGCGCATCCTACTATTACTCGATTACAAGACTGGCTACCGAAGGCTACATGGAGATTGATGGCACGAGGTATGAAGTGAGCGGCAACAGCTGGCTTGATAGAGAATGGAGCACCAGCACCTTAAACGAGGAGCAGGGCGGCTGGGACTGGTTTTCGATACAGTTAAACGATAATACCGAAATCGTATATTTCCAGTTGAGGTACAAAGACGGCAGTGTTTACCCCTATAACGAGGGTTTGATAGTAAATGATGACAGCAGTACCATCAAGCTGGGGACAGGTGATATTGTTTTGACCGTACTGGATACGTGGAAGAGTACTACCGGTGTTGCATACCCCTTAAAATGGCAGGCAGAGGTGGTGCCGCTGGGGAAGACGTTGATAGTAGAAGCCGCTTTTAACCAGCAGGAGCTTGACCTTAGCACGCGTTACTGGGAGGGGGCGGTAAATATCTACGATTCTCAGGATGTGAATACTATTATCGGCACCGGCTACCTGGAGATGACCGGATACGAGTAAGGGATTTTAATAATTCGCCTTACTTGACTCCTTTTTCATCCCTCATCCGTCATCCCGACAAATCGGTCTGCCACCTTCCCCCTAGGGAAGGCATTTTAAATCAAAGGGAAAAATGGCTTCCCTTGGGGGAAGCTGGCGAGCATAGCGAGACTGATGAGGGATAATATTGATTATTGTTTTTTAAGTCTACAAATCCCCGAAAACCTTAGGAGCCTGTTCCTTCATAATATCGGCAATTTTTTGAGCAACCTCGCGTATTTCCGGCAGAGCCGCCGGGCTGGTGCGCAGTTTCAATATATGCCGGATTTCCCGGAAGTTCCATGTGCAAATGATTTCGGTCATGCAGGCGTTCGGCAAAACATAACGCGCTATTTCGGGCTTCATCCCTGAATCCAGCAGCTTGTGATAACTATCCCAGGCTGACAACATTGCTTCGTGAAACATCTTTGCCGTCTCAGAGTTTTTATCTTCGAATTCGGGGGGAGTGATATAATCCGCCTGAAGTTCACGCACATAACGCTGGCTGCGCTGTGAATAGCTGGCAATGCGATGGCGCACCAGTTCATGAGTTAAGGCGCGTGAAGCCTTGATATAAAAGGTAGCCGAAGCATGCTCAATCAGACTTTCGTGCCCCTGTTTAACGCGCGCCGATATCCAGTTTTCGTTGGTACCCTGTTTATCCCCGCTGGCATAGCACAGTCTGCCGGCTTTCTCTACCAGGTTTTCACTGTCAGGGGTAATCGCCAGTAATTTAACCTCTAGTCCGTTATACATTTCAATAACCCCCTTAAATTGTGATGAGATATTATATCATTGATAAGATAAAAATTTCGCCTTTTTGGATAGCTATTATACCACCGTTATATTTTTTATCGCAGACTGTGTATTGATAGCGAATATTACTTTCATTTTATATCTGAACGTAATATAATCGTTACTATTTTCCGTCCGTTTGCCATAGATTGATAATATATTTACTATAAATAGAATGATAAAACTTTTGTTTCGAAAAAATCCGTTCGGGTATTTCCCCAGCGACATCTGGCTGGTAACCGTAATCGGTATGCTTAACTGGATGGGTTTTTCTATAGGACTGCCATTCTTTTCTCTCTATCTGTATCAGGAACGCGGCATTCCTATGACGGTAATCGGCCTTATTATTCTTCTTATTGGAGTTGTATCCGCTCTATCGCAGGTTTACGGCGGTATGTTAACCGACAGGTTCGGCAGAAAACCGCTTTTGGTCTGGTCGATGGTTTTGTCCTGTATAACCTTTATCGTACTGACATTCTTAATCAGTGCTTTAGCGCCCGTGTGGCTACTGGTGATAATTTTTATTGCCAGCTATGTTTTGATGACTTTAATCCGCCCCACGCTTTCGACAGTAGTAACCGATTTAGCAGAGCGGGATAAACTAACCAAAGCCTACGGGCTTTTAAAGGCGGGCATCAATGTCGGCTGGGCATCGGGACCTGCTATCGGCGGTTATTTGCTGACCATCGTTACTTATGAATGGCTGTTCGGCTTGGCGACATTAACTGCCTTAATACCATTGCTGATCACAGTCTTTTTACTGCACGAAAGCCTCGAAAACAGCGATGAAAAGGATATCATCGGCATTAAGAATATCGGCAAAGTAGTTAAAAACAGCAATTTTATGATGTATATCATCATCACTTTTCTGCTTCTAATCGGATTCGGGCAAATGGTAAGCACTCTTTCGGTTTATTCTGTGGATTTTGCCGGCTTCACAACAGCTCAATACGGCTCGCTTTTAACGCTTAACGGCATTATAGTGGTACTTTTGCAGTATCCGATGGCGTCTATAACAAGTAAAAGACCCAAATATAAGGTGCTGATTACGGGCAGTTTACTGGTATTTGCGGGTCTGATTACGTTTTCATGGGTCGGCAGTTATGTTCTGGCTGTTTTGGCTATGGTGATGTTGAGCTTCGGAGAAATCACTTTTTCGCCGGTTGCACTTTCAGTGGTCAGCGACATCGCTCCCAAGAGGCAACGCGGTTTGTATATGGGCACTTTTTCCTTGAGCGAAACGCTCGGACACGCCACCGGACCCTTTGTCGGCGGCATACTGATGGATGTTTTCCCAAACGACCCGATATTCATCTGGGGAGGGTTGGGGGCATTCGGACTGGCGGCAGCTATCGGATTTTTATGGTGGGGGAAGCGTTTTTATAAGACGCCGATTAGATAGTATCAATATCCCTCATCAGTCTCGTTATACTCGACAGCTTCCCCCAAGGGAAGCCATTTCAAACATTTGCGTATAAAGCCTTCCCTCGGGGGAAGGTGGCATCCCGACAGGTCGGGATGCCGGATGAGGGTATACGCTCAATTAAAAATCCATTACGAATCTGCCG
>DIKD01000094.1:4430-11511 GCA_002421585.1 Dehalococcoidia bacterium UBA5627 | reverse complement strand
CTCAATAGTTATTCAATATACTAAACTGACTATTTATAGCATATATCGTATAATAATTGCAAAGTAAATACTCTTGCGCCTCAAAGTATTAAATACAACCTGATTTTAAAAAACAGTTCTGTTATGATAAGATAAATAACCGTTTTCGGGCTATTATAAAAAGAGCATTATTGATTAAATAATGATTGCAAGAATAAAAACTTAAGGGAGAAAAATCCTCTACATATTCTGTCCGCCTTCCGTTTTTTCATTTCTCCTTTTAATACGATAATTTCGTTTATATCGTAAAACCGTGACTGGTAATAGCAATAATTTAATAGCCGGCAGAAAACCCGGTTAGTCGCCAACATGACCTGACATCAGTATTTGGATACCAACTATTAAACTGAGAGGTTTGTTAATGACGGAATTCAAGAAAGTTGCTTATATTTTCCCCGGGCAAGGTGCCCAGTACACAGGTATGGGGCAAGATGTTTTTAGCGATTCCCCTTCAGCAAGAGCGATTTTTGAACAGGCCGACCGATCGCTCGGTTTCTCTCTGTCGCAAATTTGTTTCAACGGCCCCGATGACGAACTTATAAAGACAATCAATGTTCAACCCGCTATTGTTGCTATAAGCATTGCCTTATTATCTGCTGCCAAAGAATATGTTGGGAGCGAATATTTTCCCAAGCCGTACTGTATAGCCGGACATAGTCTGGGTGAATATACTGCCTTGGCTGCCGCCGGTGTTCTGACAATTTCGGAAACAATTTGCCTGGCAAGAGAACGCGGACGATTGATGCATCAAGCGGGGCAGATAAATCCGGGGGCAATGGCAGCAATAATCGGGCTGGACGAAAAAACTCTTGCAGAAATATGCAGTAAAACTGAAACATATATAGCCAATTATAATTGCCCGGGGCAGATGGTAATCAGCGGGAAAGCTGAAAATATTGAAAAAACGTGTGAAATGGCTAAAACCGAAGGTGCGATTCGGGTTATCCCTCTGCAGGTAAGCGGCGCTTTTCATACACCTTTAATGGCACCTGCCGCTCAGGGGTTGTCGGATTACATTAACGGAATAAATATTAATGATAGCAACGTCCCGATTATTGCCAATACTACCGCGCAGCCGATTAATTCTGTCGATTCGGTTAAGCAGGAGTTAATAAACCAGTTATGCCGGAGTGTGCAATGGCAATGTTCTGTAGAATATATGATAAATGATGGTGTAGATACATTTATTGAAATAGGGCCCGGAAAGGTACTCTGCGGTCTAATAAAAAGAATTAACAGAGAAGTTAGAACCATTAATATTTGCGATGTTGAATCCATAAAAAAACTTGATTTCGCATCGGTATAAAAGTGTCTCCAAAAAACATATTTAAGGAGAAAACAATTAAAGTATGTTTAATCTAGCTAACAGGGTTGCACTTGTTACCGGTAGCAGTAGAGGAATTGGCAAAGCTATTGCCATAAAACTTGCTGAAGCCGGGGCAAATGTGGTTATCAATGACAGCAGTGGAAATGCCGAAGCCGTATCTGAACAATTACGTTCAAATGGAAAACAGAGTATAGCTTGCGTCGCGAATGTCAGTTCTTCCATTGAAGTAAATGCCATGCTAGACAGGGTAATGGAGACATTCGGGAGAATTGATATTCTAGTTAATAACGCCGGAATTATTCGCGATCAGCTTTTACTCAGAATGACAGATGAAGAATGGGATAGCGTTTTGAACGTAAATCTGAAAGGTGTTTTTTTCTGCTCGCGAGCTGCAATTAAATATATGTTAAAGCAACGCTATGGCAGAATAATAAGCATTTCAAGCATTGTCGGACTCATAGGTAACGCAGGTCAGGCAAACTATTGCTCTGCAAAAGCAGGCATTCTTGGCTTTACAAGGTCGATAGCGAGGGAAGTAGCGCCAAAGGGCATTACAGTCAACGCCATCGCCCCGGGATTTATCGTAACTGAAATGACGCAGCATTTAACCGAAGAACAAAAACTGGAATTAATTACCCGTATACCTTTAGGCTATCTGGGGGCTCCCGATGATGTTGCAAATGCAGTCGCATTTTTAGCTTCTGACGAAGCAGCATATATTACCGGGCAGGTTTTGTCTGTCGATGGTGGAATGCGAATGGCATGAAGTATATTCCTGCTTGCAATATTTCAAGGTTTATTTAATAATATGAAAACGATTGAGGCATCAATTTTTGAGACATGGCCTTTTCAAGATTATTTAGTAGCGATTATAACTTGATGTTTAAAAAAAGGGTTTCTCATTAGCCTGCTTGCTAATTAATATAAAATTGGAGGAACAGTGTGGCAACAATTCCCGAGAGAACCAAAAAAGTAATCATGAACAAGCTTGGAGTAGATGAGTCCAGTATAGTACCAGCCGCTAATTTCACCACAGACCTAGGGGCGGATTCCCTTGATTTAGTTGAATTGATAATGGCATTCGAGGAAGAATTCAGCACTCTGGATGAACAGATTAAAATACCCGATGAAGATGCCAGTAAATTAAAAACCGTCAAGGATGTTAACGACTATTTAGCCGCTTTAAATATAGCTTAAAATTAAATATTAATTCCAATTCCTGTACATTATTTATCTCCTTTAATTTTCTATAAAAGGTGGAGATGTGTTTCCCTATTCCTTGTCTCCGGGTTTTAATTATATATTTAAATATAATTAAAATATTGACCGCAATGTTGAAAGTATTATCCCGGAGTTAAATGATTTTCAATAGCAGATTTCTATATTTTTTGTAACGTAGTAACCGGGAGAAGAAATGAAAATACTGGTAGATGCCTCCGGAGGAGATTATGCCCCCCGTGAGGTAGTGAAGGGTGCCATAAAAGCAGCCGCAGATTTTAAGGATATAGAAATTGCGCTCGTCGGGTCAAAGTCATTGCTTCACATTCTCGCAGGGAAACATTTAACAAAACACAATATTACAATTATCGATGCGCCGCAGACAATTGAGTTTCATGAACACCCTGTAGAAGCTGTAAAAAAGAAGCCGCAATCGTCAATAGTAGTAGGAATCAAGCATTTAAGGGATGCTGATGGTGATGCATTTATTTCTGCCGGAAGCACGGGAGCGGTGCTGTGCGCTTCGCTTTTTATCTTGGGAAGGATAGAAACTATCGAACGTCCGGCGCTGGCAAGCCTTGTTGAATTGAATCGTTCGAATCCTGCCATACTTATAGATGTAGGAGCCAATGCGGATTGCCGCCCTTTCAACCTGCTTCAATTTGCTCAACTGGGTGAAATCTATGCAAGACATTTATTCGGTATTGATAAACCCCGTATCGGTTTGGTCAGTAACGGGGAAGAAGAAACAAAAGGCAATCGATTGACACTGGAGAGTCATGCATTACTAAAAACCTCCAACCTTAATTTTATCGGCAATATTGAAGGGAATGATCTGGCTACCGGTATGGCGGATGTGATTGTAGCCGACGGTTTTACAGGAAATATTATTCTAAAAACAGTCGAAGGACTGGGAGATTCATTTATTAAACTTCGCCAGTCGAAATCAGAACATGACGGTAGTTACAGATTGCACGGGCGCGCTCTGCTTGCCGATGTAGGTCTCGGATTCCTTGTTAAAAGCATGGATTTTCGTGAATACGGGGGGGCATGTCTCCTCGGTGTAAAAGGTAACGTTATAGTTTCTCATGGCCGTTCACATGCTAAAGCTATCAAGAATGCTATCGGCCTTGCAAAACGCACCGCAGAAGGAAATATCTGCCAGAAGATTAGCGAATTAAAAAATGAATTAAACAATGAATAATTAAATGCTTTTCATAGCAAGAGAGAATTTTTTGCATTACGGTTAGTAAGGTTTATTGACAATGCCTTTATTACTGAATTAAACTCTGACAGCTTTACGGGGAATAGATTTATGGCAAATTCTTCGCAAGTATTTGAGGAAATAAAAAAGCGTATAGGTATTCCGTATCCCTCGATTGTTTACAATGTCGAAAATGGGGTGATAGAACGTTTTTTACAAGCTGTCGGAGACAGCAATGCTCAATGGCGCAATAATAAGCAACTTATTGCCCCTCCCACTTTTCCCCTCATCCTTGGTTTTGACCACATGATACAGGAGTTAAACAAAGAGCCTTCGCTAACAATTCTTCACGGTAGTACTGAACTTGAGAGCTATCTGCCCATCGTAGCTGGTGAAACCCTTACAATAGATATGTGCATTACCAATGTCCGTGAACGTGGGGGAAAGACAGGACAAACATTATTTATAAACTTCGAAATTAAATGCAGAAATCAATGGCAAGAATTGATATCACTATGCCGTCAACTGGCTATTATCTATTAAATAAAATATCAGTTATGAATATACAATTATTTTATGAAGACATTATTCCCGGCAGCAATATTCCGCCTTGCTTTAAAAAACCGGATAAAATGCAGCTTGTAAGGTGGGCCGGCGCTTCGGGTGATTATAATCCAATTCACTATGATAAAGATTATGCAATAGAGCATAATTTACCAGGGGTTATCGTACATGGGCAACTGGCGGCTTGCTACTTAGGTCAGATGATAACTGATTGGATAGGTGAAAGGGGGCAGTTAAAAAAGATGGCTGTTACCTACCGTGGAATGAATATCCCCGGTGAATCCATAACATGCGGGGGTGTAGTACTCAATAAGCAAATAGATAAAGGAGAACATCTCGTATCTTTGAAGATCTGGGGGGAGAATCCGGGCGGGGAAAAAACATTAACAGGTACTGCCATAGTTGCTTTACCGGTAAGGGAATAAAACGGATTTAATTTGATATTAAATGCATTTAATTATCGTTTTCAAATATAATTTTGGAGTGATGAATTGACAACTAAAGATAAAATAGAAAAACTTGCCGACTTAAAACAAAAAGCATTGGAAGGCGGCGGCATAGAACGAAATAAACAGCAGCAGGCAAGGGGTAAATTGACTGCAAGACAACGCATTGCTCTCCTTCTGGACGCCGACAGCTTCAATGAACTGGGTTGTTTTATCAAACCCCGCTATTGTGATACGGCGGTTGGTGATAATACCTGCCCCGGTGATGCTGTAGTTACAGGAAGCGGTAAAATCGATGGGCGGACTGTTTTTATATATTCACAGGACTTTACCGTACTTGGAGGTTCGATATCGGAAGCAGTGGGGCAAAAAGTACGACAGGTTATGGAACTGGCGCTGGATAACAAAGCGCCTGTAATTGCCATATTCGATTCCGGGGGAGCCCGTATTCAGGAAGGCGTAGACAGTCTCTGCGGTGTAGGAGATATGCTGTTATATAACACATTGTGTTCGGGCGTTGTGCCGCAGATTTCCATTGTCGTGGGTCCAAGCGCAGGAGGGGCGGTCTATTGCCCTGCTATAACCGATTTCATTTTTACGGTTAAAGGCATCAGCCAGATGTATATTACGGGGCCTGATGTGGTTAAAACGGTTACACACGAAGAACTGACTCACCAGGAACTTGGCGGGGCTGAAGTACATGCCCGTAAGAGCGGGGTTGCCCACTTTATCTGTGATAGCGAAGAAGACTGTTTTAACAGGGTACGCCATCTTTTCGGCTTTTTACCGCAGAACTGGGAGTCGAAAGCGGCAGTTTATGCATCTCCGGATGACACTAAACGTATCGATTACTGTTTAAGGGATTTGATTCCGGATGACCCTAAAAAAGCCTATGATATGAAGGTGCTAATTTCCAGTATTACAGATAATGGTGATTTTATAGAAATTCATCAACAGTTTGCTCCCAATATCATTGTCGGTTTTGCCAGGTTCGATGGCAAAACGGCAGGCGTTGTCGCTCAACAACCCGGTTATATGGCAGGTGTTATCGATATCGATGCTTCTGTCAAAGCCGCCAGATTCGTTCGTTTTTGCGATGCTTTTAATATCCCGATAGTCAGTCTTGTCGATGTGCCCGGATTTATGCCGGGGCCGGCTCAGGAACACGGTGGAATAATCCGCCATGGCGCAAAGCTGATTTTCGCCTACGCCGAAGCTACTGTCCCTAAAGTTACGGTGATTACGCGAAAGGCTTACGGCGGTGCATATATCGTTATGAGTTCCAAGCATCTCGGTGGTGACATAAACTTTGCATGGCCGACAGCGGAAATTGCGGTAATGGGAGCGGAAGGAGCCGTCAACATCATCTGCAGGAAAGAGATTTCAGCATCGGATAAACCTGATGAAACGATGCAGAAACTGGTAAACGATTATAAGGAAAAATACAATACTCCTTATGTGGCTGCTGCACGCGGATATATCGACGACGTAATCGACCCTGCGGAAACCAGACCTAAAATTATTGCAGCACTTGAAATGCTGCAAAACAAAGCCAGAAAAATTCCGTCAAGAAAACACGGTAATATTCCGTTATAGAGCCGCTTTATTATTTGCGGCAGCCTGTTCGTATTCTTCAACCAGCGTTGCCATTAGCTCTTTGACAGACATGATGGAGTCTATTCTGTAGGCATTGGCTCCTGCAAAGGCATAACCGTCGTTGAAGTTTCCTTTTTGTGCATTAACCAGTGCATCGCAAATACAATATGGCGAGTTTTGAAAAGTGCATGTTGTAAGACAACGCCACCTGCATTTGGAAGGCACTTTTTTACCCAGCTCTACGTCTTCAAGAAATTTGTTTTTTATCGCCCTTCCCGGTAAGCCTGCCGGACTTTTTATAATCTTTAAGTCTCCCATTTTGCATTTTATATACGTCTCTTTAAAGTCCTTAGAGGCATCGCATTCATGAGTTGCCACAAACCTGGTAGCCATTTGCACGCCTTGCGCACCGGAACTAATGAACCTGTGGATATCTGCTCCTGTGTAAATCCCGCCGGCTGCAATAACCGGTATAGCGGTATTTGCAAATGATTCATAGGGTTTTACTTCGGCGATGACATCGGATACCAGATTTTCCAGGCAGTATTTAGGGTCATCTAACTGTTCTGTTTTAAAACCGAGATGACCTCCTGCCAGAGGCCCTTCAACGACTACGGCATCGGGTACGCGGTTAAAATGGCTTTGCCAATAGCGGAAAATCAGATTAGCCGCTTTCCCCGAAGATAC
>DIKD01000094.1:3704-4404 GCA_002421585.1 Dehalococcoidia bacterium UBA5627 | reverse complement strand
GGAATGTTTAACGGAAGTCCGGCACCGATAAATATGACATCAACAAATTCTTCTACGGCGGTCTTGATAAGGTCGAGACAATCTTTAAACGCCACCATTATATTGACGCCGATAACACCTTTTGTCATTTGCCTGGCTTTTTTTAGCTCTTGTCTTAAAGCTCTTCTATTGGCTTCTGTAAAATTACTGTTAAAATCAGTTTCATATAATCCGACTCCACTGGCTGAGATAACACCGATACCACCCTCATTGGCGACAGCGGCGGCAAGATTGGACATTGAAACACCAATCCCCATTCCGCCTTGAACAATGGGAACTTTAGCAGTTAAGTCGCCGATTTGCAGTTGCGGCATCTTTATCTCGAGGCTCATGAAACTACCCTCCAATCAAGTATAATATGGCTGTAACTATGTGATTATTTTACCGGATACCGGTTTAAAAAGAAGGACACGAGAGTAGTATTAACATTATCCGATATTACAAAAACAACCGGATAAAAATAAATCTCGCCTGCCGATTGTTGTCACTTATGAGAATATTATACAATTTGAATGAATACATCACAAATCTCCCGTAGATTATGCGATTTGCATCTGTAGTTTTGTGAAATACTTTACAATTTAGATGCGCATATTATATCATTTGTACAATAATTACAGAGGACAAATATATTCTTTTCTTAACTTATAAATTTCGCACG
>DIKD01000094.1:0-3668 GCA_002421585.1 Dehalococcoidia bacterium UBA5627 | reverse complement strand
AATCGATAAAAACGTAAAAATTTGGGGGAACATATGCCGCAACTGGAAGGTAAGATAGGGCTGGTATTCGGAGTCGCCAATAAATACTCGATCGCATGGGCGATAGCTAAAGCATGGCAAAGAGAAGGCGCAACCCTCGTTTTTACCTATCAGGGGGAGCGTTTTAAAAAGAGCATTCAGGAACTGGTTGACACATTAGATTCCGGCTTCGTTATCCTGCAATGTGATGTTACCAAAGATGATGAAATCGCGTCGGTCTTTCAGTATATTACGGAGAAGTTCGGCAGATGCGATATGCTACTGCATTCGGTTGCGTATGCCCCCCGTGAAGCGCTTGACGGGGAATTTATAAGTACAAGCAGAGATAATTTTAATACTGCTCTTGAAATAAGCGCTTATTCGCTGACAGCCTTAGCGCGAGCTGTCGCCCCGCTGATGAAAAACGGCGGCAGTATTATAGCAATGAGTTACTATGGTTCCGAAAAGGTTTTTCCGCATTATAATGTAATGGGGGTTGCCAAAGCAGCGCTTGAAGCCTCGACCAGATATCTTGCTTACGACCTCGGCACAAAAAAAATCCGCGTTAATTGCATCAGCGCGGGCCCTGTTAATACTCTTGCCGCCCGTGGAATTAATGACTTTCATACCATGCTTGACTACTGTGAAAATCACTCCCCATTAAAAAGAAATGTGTTGCCGGAGGAAATAGGTGAGACAGCGGCCTTCCTGGCTTCCGATGGCTCATCGGGCATTACCGGGCAGGTTATCTACGTCGATTGCGGTTATAGTATCATGGGGATGTAGCTTGGGACCTAATAATGTAATTTACAGTTGTTTTAATTAAAATATAAATATTATAGAATCTTCCTGCTAATGGACAGCATTTTATATACAGAAAAATTCTAAGCCATAATATATTTTGTTTTTATCAGGTGTTTTTGGTAAATCAGGATTATACCTTAACAAATTATTCCAGTAACATAAATCATCGAAATAAGCATAACAATAAGGGCAAATATCTTCAGGCGGAACTTCAACTATAACATGGTTTATTTCAATTGGTCCGATTTGTTTCTGAGACAATTCATTAACTGTGAATACTCTGCCACAATTCCAACACCAAGCATAGTCTTCAGGTGCCCAACCTACTAAATCCTTATTTGTTATAACTTTAAACATTCCATTCTCAATAGCTTTTACAACTGCTTGAGAGCGGTTTTTAGCACCAAGTTTCTTTATAACATTGTAAATATGATTGCGAACTGTATTTATACTTAAATAAAGGTTCTTGGCTATATCTTCGTGCTTTTGTCCTCTGGCGAGAAGCAACAGCATTTGTAGCTCAAGGAATGAAATACGTACATTATTTTCGAGTATATATCCTTTATCTTCTGCGTTTCCCTCAATCAAAATAATTCCCATTTGATACTCCCTGAGATAAATAGTAACTATAAATATATAGTATAAATGACTGTATTTCAATATAACAAAAAAAGGAGAGCATATAATTCAAGGAACACAAACGGACTCGGATATATATTCTGTATTTAGCTCCAAGATGAGGGCTGCCATCAGAAATTGTTTGATAAAAAGTAATCGCAACGTGTAATGTCCCCTATTAAGTCAAGGCCTCAAATTGTGTAGTAGCTGGCTATTATAATATGTAGTAGACGAGACATCATCTGACATCGTTGAACTATTGCTTGATAAGTTGGGGGTATTGTACTTTCGTCAGAAATGTTGGGTCATATTATAAGCGAAAGTTCATCGACGAATTACGATGGCTCTTTCATTTTCCATTATTTGTGCACATCAGGCGTCCTGGGGCACTTTCTATTAATAAAGTAAATTGAAAATTGAAGCTTTCCATAGATATGAGGTATGAATTTTTGCTGTCAATGGATCTGTAACCCCTTTTTAACTCCTCCATTCGATTGACATCATGTAGTAGTCTGTGTGATACTAACAGTTGCCTCAGGTGGTCCGAGTAGTGGTGACAGACCGCTGAAGCAGCAACCGAGTAAGTCATTCGAAAGAGAGCTAAAACAACCGCAAGGAAGTTAAGGTAATTAAGTAGGCTCTACTGAAAGGGAGTTGCCAAGTGGAAAGTCGGGAGTGCAGAGATCGCTTGGGGCTTTTGTTTTAACCGTTTGGGCGTCAGTTCAGTCTTTTTAGGGACTATCCTCGTTTTTATGGGCCTTCTCAAGGTTGGGAATACCTATAAAAGGCAGGTTTCGGTATTCCTCTCTGTAATCTAAGCCATAACCAACCACAAATTCATCTGGCACTTCGAAACCTATGTATTCAAGAGGAACATCTGCTATCCTGCGTGCCCTTCTATCCAGTAGAGTGCATATTGACAGACTAGCTGGTTTTTTTGACCTCAAATGATTAAGAATACGACTGAGCGTCATACCGGTGTCCACAATATCTTCCACTATCATGACGTGCCTGTTGGTAACGCTCAGGTCCATATCTTTTGTAATCTTAACCATGGAGTGATCGTTGGCGCTGTAATAAGATATGGTTATAAAGTCTATGTCGACAGGAATAGTTATCTGCCTAATTAAGTCAGCCATGAAGCAGAGGAAGCCACGCTGTACTCCTACCATGAGTGGACGGCGGCCTGCGTAGTCCCTGGATATCTGCTCTGCTAGCGCTCGCACCCTGTCATCAATTTCAATAGTCGAATACAGTACGCGGCTGATGCCGTGAGCTCTGGTTTGTGCCAGCGGACCACAACCATACTTTGCCAACAGACGGTCATAATCATTTTTATGAAGCAACATGATCTTGATTTCAGGGTATAACTCCCTGAGACATCTCAATTTGCGGTTTTTCTCCGTGACTAATTTCTGTTTAAGGGTTGTAATTTCTATATAGAGATCAAGGGACGGCAGATAGAAGTCGGGGGTGAACATTTCGGTTACATTGTTGCCGTCCCACCTCAATGGAAAGGAACGAGGCTCGTAGACCCATTCTATATTATAGAAGTCCAGTATCCGGGCGAACTCCTCTTCGCTGGGGTGAGCGAATGTAACCGATCGTGCTTGTCTTAATACTGCTGGGTTAACTAATATCAGACTCGTTCCAGGCTCTGCCGCCTCTTTCTCTTGACGTAGCAGGCTATTGCTAAGGGCTATGGCGACCAGATTAGCCATAGAATTTACAAAGGTGATATCCTGACTGGTGAACTCACGGAGTTCTTTGGCATAGATTCTGATGCTACCCACAGCCAAACCGTCTAACATCACCGGGATGCCTAACATGGATAAAATTCCGGCTTTAGCCGCCATTTCGGGATATTGAATGCGACTATCCTTACTTGCATCTTCTATGACCACTGGTTGTCCGGTAAGAATTTCTAAGAAGCTCTTGCCGGCATCCATTAAGCCCTTGTGTAGATAGAACTGAGGCAGTCCCCATGACAAACTATGTATTAGCATTGTTCTATTAGAGTCGAGCAGTACCAGCGAAACCCCAGCCTTCATAGGTATAGCGGTGCCTCTGACAATAATATCCAACTTCTCATTTAAGGTCGTAGCGGAATTGACTGTTGAAATAGCTCGCCGAACTGTCTTGTAATAAGCTTTTTCTTTATTTAAAACCAATCTGGTTCTCCTGATATGATTCTAGATGTGTTAGATTTATAAGTCAATGATAGGAAC
>DIKD01000065.1 GCA_002421585.1 Dehalococcoidia bacterium UBA5627 | reverse complement strand
ATAATGCGGGCGCTGGCAAAACGCTTGGGGGAGGATGAAGAGGAGTGGGGAATTGCCGGACTTTTACATGATATCGACCTTGATGTGGTCGGTGATGATATGACTGTTCACGGCAAGGTAAGCGCGGATATGGCAAGAGAAGCCGGAGCTAACGAGGCTATGGTACACGCCATTCTATGCCATAACGAAATGCTGGGCGTCAAGCGCGAAAATAATATTGATAAAGCACTCTATTGTGCCGACCCGTTAACCGGGTTGATAACCGCAGCGGCACTTGTACGCCCCGAAAAAAAGCTGGCTTTTGTAGAAGTGAAATCGGTTGCCAAAAGATTCAAAGAAAAGTGTTTTGCTGCCGGAGCAAACAGGAAACAAATCGCTACTTGTAATGAACTGGGTTTGGAACTGAATGAGTTTATCGAGTTGGGGCTGGACGCCATGAAGGGCGTTGCCGGGGAGTTGGGATTGTAGTCATATGTAGTAGCCTATTTCAGGGGCATCCAAGACTCTCCGGTTTCCCAATTGATTATTGAATAACCCAATTCAGAAAGCATTTCCGGGAAAATATAATGATCAGGTTGGTTTGTGATGTCTCCAAATAAGTGCGGGTTTACGTCTATTAGTGTTTGAACGATTTGTTTCCATGAATATTTGCTAGTCGCAGATGCTGTCGCACCATTGAGAATAAAAATCACATCGTCTTTATCTGTTGCTAATATCAAGGATGGTTTGTTTTCTGTATCAGAGACTTTGTCGATATGTAGAATCAGTTGATGTTCAAAATCAACCTTTTGCATTTTCAGATCGACATTAATAACTTTCCAACCTACATTAAGCCAAGATTTAGCCTGTGGATGAGATAAAGTATTTGCCCACCATGCCCGATGGGTGCAAGCGGAGGCTGGTAGCGGAGAGCCGATAATCTGCTCAATTTGTTGAAAATCGAAAGATAATGAAATCGTATTTTGTTTTAGTAGATATTCGGACAGTGCGCTGTATTTCAACATAATAAATACCCTTATAAAATTAATTCCTCTCCGTCATTCAACTTTTTAATTTCGTAATCTGGGAATAATAATTTGTAATTTTCTGGGAAAAACGTGTGAATTGGAATTATACATTTCGGTTTGAAGGTATTTACAAGACGTTGAAGATCCGGTTCCGGTGCATGCCCGCTGGTATGAATCTTTTGCAATGTAATTCCTTTTTGTTTCAGCGAATCTTGTAGATTATTATTTTCAAGGTAGCCTTCCCATTGTGAATAGATAGCTTCTATTCCGCTATAATCATCAATGTATTTGAGGAGTTTAGTGAAATACAGGTTATCCCTCGTAATCATAACTATACGGTCTTTTTGATTATTAATATCCTTTATCTCTATTTTATTATGTTTGCAATCATATAAAAAGGATTTTACTCCGTTTTTTACCAGTGCATCCGCATGGGATTTTAAATAAATTACGCGTATATCATCCCACCAATATTGAGGTAAATGTTTCGAAATGTGTTTCACACTGTCCAATATATAAGCGGTATAAAGGTCTATTACAGTTATTTGTCCGTTACGTTTTGCCGCACGGTAAATAGACACAATCCTGTCAATATTCTGAGATGAACAAAACACAAAAGCTATATTACTCTTATTCTTGAAAATACTTGCCATTTCATCCTCAACAGCTTTTTCACTAGGAAATAAACATGTGCTCCTGCCAAGCATCGAGCCTTCTAGCAATAGGTAGTCTAAATATTTTATTGGATGTTCGAGAGCTTTTTGATAAAGGATTCCTTTTCTCCCGTGTCCTCTCAAATCACCTGAGTATAAAATTTTCTTCCCATTTCCTTCTATTAGGAAGGATGCCGAGTCAAAACCGGAATGGTCTGCCAGTTGTGGGGTAATCGTTAAATCATTGATGTCGAACGGTTTCCACATTTTAAAAGTTATGGAACTTTGTATGTTGGTTTTGGTAGGAATAAAAATATCTGATGCTTGTATTAAAGCCAGCGAGCCTTTACTTAAATATACTGGAATGTCTGGATTTATATATTTTAGTAAACCATAGTGATCCTGATGTGGATGAGATATAAGAACGGCATCAATTTCCTTTTGTTCTCCGGCGTACAAACCGTTGATTTTCGGTAAAGTGCGATTTTCTACCAGTTCGGAAATGCTTTTACCTTCTATTATCTTATTATCAAAGCGTTCATTTCGGTCATTTACCAGAGGCATACCCAGGTCAATTATAATCCGCGCTTTTGGGGATTGCAGCTCTACACAACTCCCGCCAATTTCCTTTGTCCCCCGATGGATAATGAGTTTCATTGTTACTTTGATTCTCACTTCAATTCAAAGTCTATAAGCAGTTCCCTTTTTTCTTTTTTTAATTCTTTATATATATTCCATGGTTTTATTAGCTCTCCGTTTTCTATAATAGGGTATTGACTCGAGAACTCATATAGGCCAAACTTTTTTGTGTCGGTTGGTATATTACCATCTTTTTGTGGGCATACAACATAGCCTACTACATCTATTACTTTTGATAATCCGAAGGCTCTCAGTGCGTTTTCCTTTTCGTCTTTAAGAAAAAGCCTTTTGAGTTCTTCTACATAACTGTTTAGTTCTTCTATGGCTGTATTAATATCTCTATTTTTCTTTAACTCCCAGATTACTAAATTCTTGTTATTATCATCATAAAGAAGCACATCGGTAATTACATGAGATTTAAGGAGAGGACTTGTGCGGAATCTTAATTGTGATGATAAAAAGCTGTATGTTTTATCTGAGGCACTAAATTCCCAGTTGTGTTTCTTTGACTTACTAATAATGTAAGCCTCGAGCCAATGCTCTTCACCTACACTTTTTCCACTAGATCTACTATTAACCTCAAAAAGAGTATCTGGTTTAGCAAGGTCTATAGTCTTTACTATAATTTTCTTACTACCTTCTTGCGGATGGAAATAGATATCACCGCTTATTTTATTATCTCTGTTTAATTCACGTGCATGTTGTATTAACTCGACATACTTTTCAGTAAATAAAATCGCCATTAAGACCTCCCGAATTCATATAGTATAATTTGGGTATAAGTATAATATAACATTTACGATATTACAATCGTTCATATTCCAATCATATAAACCTGTACCAACATAAATATTAAAAATCATCGAATATAATGAATGTATTATGAATAATAGTGAAATTAATAATAGGCTTGGGCTGCATTTCCTGAACGAATATGATTATAACTTGGCTATTAATGTTTTAACGAAAGCTATCGAATTAGAACCAGATAACGCATATCTTTATGACTTACGTGGGATTGCTTATGGCAGTATTCAGGAATACGATAAGTCTATTGCTGATTTTAATAGGGCTATAGAACTTAATGCTCAGTTATCTCCTGCATACAACAACAGGGCTTTGTCTTACTGGGCAATTGATAAGCTTGAGGAAGCTTTGACAGATATTAACAAGGCTATTGAATTAAGTCAGAGTAACGATGAAGCACCAAAAGCTGTATATTATTCGAATAGAGGTCTTATTCAAAGTGCAAAAGGCAACTTTCAAGACGCAGTATTGGATTGTATCACAGCTATTTTATACGGTTGTGAAACATGGGAGAATTTCAATTGTATAGGTGAAGCTTTCGCCTCGCTGGGAAAATATGAAGAAGCTTTGAAATATTTCCACAGTGCATTAGTTATTAATCCCAATGATATCAACGTTTTTGCAAATTACCTTTCAGTGAATAGTATATCAGGCAATCTGTAGTTCTAATTCAACTCTATCACGGAGCCGTCGGGTGTCTTGGTAACGTTGATACGGCTGGGGAATGCGTCCTTTAATTCGTCAATGTGAGTAATAACTATTATTTTCTCAAAATCATTCCTGATTGAGTTAATGGCTTCTTTAATCTTTTCGATGCCGCTGTTATCCAGAGTGCCGAATCCCTCATCAATAATCAGGGTGGGCAGTGGAGCACCGGCTCGCTTTGCCAGCAATTTGGATAGGGCGATGCGGATGGCAAAATCGATACGAAAGGCCTCTCCGCCGCTGTAAGTTTCGTAAGGTCTGGCCCCCAGTTCATCGGAAATTATAATCTCAAGCGTTTCCTGTACCTCTCCCTTTTTGGTCGGTTTTTGTGTATCAAATTTTACATGCATGCGGTTATCGGTCATTCTTCCCAACAGTTCATTGGCTTCGTTTTCGATATCCGGCAGAGCGGTTTCTATTAACATCATCTGGATGCCTTTTTTACCGAACGCCTTCGCCAGTTCGCTGTAAATAGTAGCTTCCTTCGAAATAGCAGATAACTGCGATTCTTTCTCTTTCTTCTTTTTTCCCTGGTTTTGAAGATGTTGTAAACGGGCTTTCAAGCCTCCGCTTGCTTCCTGCGCCTCTTTCTGTTGTGCTGAGACCATCTGTAAGGCATTCTCAGCACGTTCCGATTCTATTTCAAGTTGTGGCAGGGCTTCCAGTTCTATCTCTATTGCTTTCATTTTGTCGCTATCATTATCAAGCTGTTTCTGGAGCTCCTTTGAGGCTGCTACCGATTTGGATAGGACTTCTTTTTCGGTCGATAAAAGCCTTTCCGCCTCTTCCAGCCGGCGTT
>DIKD01000011.1:8509-11722 GCA_002421585.1 Dehalococcoidia bacterium UBA5627 | reverse complement strand
TCTTTTTTAGCCGATATCGAAGCCCCCATTTTGCTTAACAGGTTTACTATTGTGCGGTCTCCCTGAATGCTGTTGAGGTTAAGCCCGGTTACTTCCGTTCTTCCCGTCATAGCTCCCGCAGCAAGTAAATATGAGGCAGTGGACCAGTCGCCCTCAACCTTGTAATCGGCCGGTTTATATTTTCGGAAATCACTTGTGAAAAACTGAAGGGTAGGGGAAGCAATTATATCTATGCCGAATTCTTTCAGACAGCCGAGCGTCATTTCAATATAGGGGGCGGACTCGGGTGGGGTGGTAAGACGTATGTTTAAGCCGACTTCTGCCAAAGGGCATAAAAACAGGAGGGCGGAAACGAATTGGGAACTGACATCTCCCGTCATGCTTACATTACCCCCCAAAAATCTGCCTTTATCGACAACAAGCGCCGAGTCTTCCCAGTAGCACTTAATTTTTATTGTATTGAGAGCGGTAATCAACGGCTCGATAGGACGCTTGGCAAGCGCCGGGCTGGGGACAAGCCGGCATTTTCCGGGAATAATGCATGACAGAGCAGTCATAAAGCGCAAAGTTGCCGCAGAATCACGGCAATAAATATCTCCTTCGGGGGCATGAAAACGGCCGCCGGTTACTTCCCAGCGGTCGTTATTTTTATCTATCTTAATGCCGACTTTTTCAAGAGCCTCGCTGGCAGCCTCCGTATCGTCGGATACAAGCGGGTTTATAATACTGCTTTTCCCTTTGGTTAGCGCAGCACACATCAGGCTGCGGATAGTATAACTTTTTGATGGCGGAACAATCACATTTCCGCGTAATTGGCTTTTATCGATTCTGACTCTCATAAATCTTAACCTTATCTATTATATAATCTGCGGTCGCTTCAATGCCCAAATTCGACGAATCCACCGTTATATCCGCCGCTCTTTCGTAAAAAGGCTGCCTGAATGACATCAGTTCTCTGATAGCCTGTGCTTTATCTTCACTACCTGCCAGTAACGGCCTGACACCTGTGCTTGCCGAAACCCTTTTCTCGATTACATCAAAGGACACAGTCAGCAGAACAACTACAGACCTTCTTTTCAGTCTGTCGATATTGATCCGGTTCAAGACTATCCCGCCGCCGCAGGCAATCACCTGATTATCTTGCTCTGCGATTTCCCTGGTAACATCGATTTCCAGTTGCCTGAAAGCAATTTCACCGTCATCTTTAAAGATATCGGCAACGCTCTTACCTGCTTTTTGTTCGATGAGAACATCCATTTCAACAAGAGTCTTGCCCAGTTTTGCGGCAATAGTCTTTGCGATGGTGGTCTTGCCGGTAGCCATAAAACCTATCAATGCGATGTTCGTCTTCATACCTTCAATCCGTATATTATCATATACATATTATAATAACATAGCGCCCGTTTCACAAACTAATCATTTCATCAGAGCAACCGTGGGAATTGTCTATTAATAAATTGTTACCCTAATGTAATACAATGGTTATATTCAGGCAGACTTATTTAATAATTGAACTGCCCTGTCGGTCATGGTATCAAGCGGTGCCTTTACTCCGGTCCAAAGCTCGAAAGCCAGCGCGCCCTGCCATATCAGCATGTCCAATCCGCCGATTACGACCGCGCCGGCATTTTCGGCATCCTCAAGCAACCGTGTTTTTTGCGGGTTGTAAACAACATCGTAAACCACCATGCCCGGCTTTAGCAGTTCCGGCGGCACGAGGGTATTATCGGTATCGGGGCTCATACCGACGCTGGTGGCATTTATCAGAATATCAGCCTGCTTTAAAGCCTGCTTTAGATTGGGCTCATTCAGTTCGGCAGCACAGATTTTGATTTTTGAATGTTTGGATAAGTTTGCAGCCAGTTTTTTTGCCGGTTCCAGCGACCCGCTGCGATTTAGGATTTCGATTTCCGCTTTCTGTTCTGCCAGTGCAAAGGAAATTGCTCTTGCAACGCCTCCGGCTCCCAGTATAACTACATTTTTACCCGATGGGTCTATTTCTTTTGCAGCCAGAGATTTAAGGAATCCGGCGGCATCGGTATTGTAACCGGTCAAGTGCCCGTTGTTGTTTACTATGGTGTTAACAGCCCCGATATTTTTTGCAGCCGTGTCTATCTCATCGAGCAGAGGCATAACGGCAACCTTGTGCGGTATGGTTACGTTTAATCCGCGTAAATCAAGGCTTCTTATTGCGGTTATGGCTCCGGGTAGATTTTCGGATGTTACCCGAAAAGGCAGATAAATATAATCCAATCCTGATTTTTTAAAGGCGGCATTATGAATTGCCGGAGATATGCTGTGTTCTACCGGGTCTCCGATAAGTCCGCAGATTATGGTGGCAGTGGAAATGTTATATGTCATTTTTTACCATCCCGTATATTTGGCGCAAATTCGCAACCGTTATCTGTCCGGCTGCCGATTCCGCCCCTTTTTCTATTGCCGCATAGGTAAAATCACCGCCTATTATCGGGCAGAGAATACGGCTGGCAAGTCCCTTTTCTCCCATAGCAAAAGCAATAATCCTTTTCCCCGGAAACTCCGGAATCAACCGCAAAACAGTAAAATTATCTTCATCTTTATCGGCAAATGTCACTACCTTACAGATATCGGCACCGGCGTCAATCTGTCTTGCCACAATATCTTTTAATTCGTCGAAGTAAGGTGTCTCTTTCATATTATGAGATGAAATCAGGCAGGAGGCTTTCTGTTTTATAACGGGAACGATTTTATCCAGTCCGTTAGTTTCCAGTTCGATGTCTATGATAGACGCTCCCAGCGGAAGTGCCCTCAACAACTTTTCAACCCTGCGCTCTTCGCTGCCCTGCCAGTTGCCGCCTTCTTCTTTCCGGCGATTGCAGGCAATCCATGCTTTCGGAAGTTTTGCTGCGCACTCTTCCCAGCCCTCTCCAATCAGGTCTATGCGTACCTCGAATAAATCTGCTAAGCCTGCGATTTGCGAGATGTTCTGTTTTTTGTCCGTAATAACTGCGCAGATGCGATTGCTTTTCATACTATTCTTCCAGCGCCTCTCTGATAATAACCGACTCCACCTCATCGGTTATATAAACATTCCCTATGTTTCTGGGAAGAGCGAGTCTCACTTTACCGTTTGCTACTTTTTTGTCATGTTGTATTGCCTGCAGGATGTTATCCCTGTCTAATTCAGGTAAGCTCGTCGACAACCCGCAATCCGATATCAGTTCCTCAATCTCG
>DIKD01000011.1:0-8480 GCA_002421585.1 Dehalococcoidia bacterium UBA5627 | reverse complement strand
TATCATTCCGATGGCTACCGCCTGTCCGTGAGATATCTTAAAGCCGGATACCGATTCTACTGCATGCCCGATAGTATGCCCGAAGTTTAAGATATTCCTTAAACCCGTATCCCTCTCATCCTGTATTACTGTAGATGCTTTTATAGAGGCTGCACGGAAAACCGTTTCATCGATAATGTCGCCGTCTTGCTTCGTAATGGCAGCCAGGTTTTCCCTGATAAAGTTGAAGAAAGAGCGGTCTCTGATGATGGCGCTTTTTATTACTTCTGCCATACCGTTTGCAAACTCTTTTTGCGGAAGGGTTTTCAAAGTTGTCGTATCTGAAATCACCAGCTTCGGTTGATAGAAGGCTCCTATTCTATTTTTTAGTTTACCGTGGTCTATTCCTACCTTACCGCCGATGCTGCTGTCGACCTGTGCCAGCAGGGTAGTGGGTATTTGTATAAAAGGAACGCCGCGCATATAGGTTGCTGCCACAAAACCGGACAGGTCTCCGATAACGCCGCCGCCGAGGGCTAGTACCGGTGTGCCGCGTTCGCTAAAACAATCTGTCAGTTCCTTATATAATCTGCCGGCAGTGTCAAGCGATTTATACTCCTCCCCGTCGGGCACTGTCAGTAGGTTTACAATCAAACCACTGTTTAACAGCAGTTCCTTCAGTTTATTGCCGTATAAATTATCTATGGTCGGGTTGGTGATAATGACACATTTCTCTGTAGATAGCGTTTCGCATAACAGGTCAGCTGCTCGATTGAGCAAATTGCTGCCTATTAAAATGTCGTAACTTCTGTCTCCCAGTTCTACCTTAATTGTTTTCATTTAACTGCTTTTCTTCTTATAATCATTAATTATTTTACTTATGCGCAGCGAGGCATCGATGACGTCTTTCAGTTCATCGGGTGTTATCATCTGCTTGGCATCCACTACTGCTTCTTTCGGATTGTAATGTACTTCAATAACAAGACCGTGTGCCCCGGCGGCAATAGCGGCACAACTCAAATCGAAGATCAGGTCGCGGCGACCGGCGGCATGGCTGGGGTCGACAATAACCGGAAGATATGTCTCCCTTCTGATTACCGGTACCGCGCCAAGGTCCAAAGTATATCTGGTGTAACTGTTACCCTTACCGACAGGCACGATACCTCGTTCGCAGAGAATTACATCTTTATTACCTTCGGCTACTATATATTCGGAAAAAGAAAGAAACTCCTCCACGCTGGCACCGAAATGTCTTTTTAATAGCACCGGTTTACCGGTTCTTCCTACTCTGCTCAACAGGTCCTGGTCGTACATGTTCCTGGAGCCGATTTGTAAAATATCCACATATTCGGCTATGAGTTCTGTTTGAGATTCCCCCCTGACCTCCGTCATGACCGGCATTCCGTATTCGTGCCCGGCGGCGCGCAGCCATTCCAGCGCTTCCCTGGCTTCGGCTTCACCGCTCGAGCCCAGACCCTGAAAGGAATGCACAGAACTCCTCGGTTTATATATCCCGCCTCTCAATATGCGGGCTCCGGCTGCTTTCACCTCTTTTGCGATGCGGAAAACCTGCTCCTTACTTTCGACAGCGCAGGGACCTGCCATGATAACCGGCTCGTCCCCGCCGATACGGACATCGCCAACCTTAACGATGCGGCTTTGCTCTTTACCGATGAACGGCTCGCTGTAATCACGGCTGATAAGTTTATACGGTGTTTCCACCATTCTGGCATCTTTAACCCCGGGCATCAGAGCCAGATTGGCAAAAGATATCCTGCTCTCATCTCCGATAAGTCCGATAATAGTTAAAAACTCACCCTGAGAAACATCCACTCTTAACCCGTGTTTTTTTACTATATCGATTACATCTTTGACCTGTTCTTTGGTGGCTCCTTTTTCCATTATAATCATATCTGTTATTCCTCCGTCTTCTATCTATTCTATATCTTATAGACCTGTAAAATCTATACTATAAATAAAAAATCCTCCATTGGGAGGATTTAAAAAGATTTACTTACTTATCAATGCTCTAGCAGATCAATCAAATACCCCCCGGGCGCCGCTTGGGCACCAGGTAAACATATAATAATATGTATAATAGGCTGAGGTATTTTTATATAACATAATTTCTGTCTGTTTCTCTTTCACCTTTGTACCTGGAATATATCACCGTAAAAAACATTTGTCAAGAAGGGGAGTTTTCTGTTATTATATGTCTTGATTATTTAAATATTTACGAGCTTGGGGTTATTGACACAGTGTTAATCGCTGTGTTAGACTAGAATGCTGTTGCTAGCCACCTCAGCATTTGTAATTGGCTGGATATATTTCTGGCCGATTCGATTGGCGAGTAAGGGATGAGCCAAAAGCTCATCCTTTGAAATTGTTTGGCTAAGGGGGATAAGTTGCCCACAGTAAATCAATTAGTAAGAAAAGGACGCGTAAAGGGTACTAAGAAGACCAGGACACCTGCTCTTAGATATACCTATAATTCATTAAAAAACAGGATGGTGAAAGGGGAAGGGTCGCCTCAGAAGCGTGGTGTTTGCGTGCAGGTAAAAACCACTACCCCCAAGAAACCTAATTCTGCTTTACGTAAAATTGCCAGAGTAAGGCTTTCCAATCATATGGAAGTCACAGCGTATATTCCCGGCGAAGGCCATGAACTGCAGGAGCATTCTGTTGTGCTTATACGTGGCGGACGTGTTCCGGATTTACCCGGTGTCCGCTATCATATTGTAAGGGGTACGCTGGATACCAGTGGCGTATCTAACCGCAAGCAGGGTCGCAGCAAATACGGAAGTAAACGGGATAAGAAAGCTAAGGGAGCCTAGTTAGGAGGAAGCATGCCAAGGCGGGCAGTTGTTAAAAGAAATGAAGTTCAGCCTGATTCCAAGTTCAATAACTTGATGATCAGCAGGTTGGTAAATAAAGTGATGATAGGTGGTAAAAAGACCACCGCGCAGCGTGTTGTTTATGATGCGCTGGATATTATCGGCGAAAGAGAAGGAAAGGAACCGGTAGCGGTATTGGAATTAGCTTTACGTAATACCACTCCGTTATTGGAGGTAAAAGCCCGTCGCGTGGGCGGTGCTACTTATCAGGTGCCCGTAGAAGTCAGGCCGGGTCGTAATACGGCGCTTGCTATCAGGTGGATATTAAAATCAGCCAGGGCAAGGTCCGGTAAATCGATGGCAGAAAAACTGGCGGCCGAGCTTATCGATGCCTCAAAGGGGCAGGGAGCTGCCGTTAAGAAAAGAGAAGATACGCATAAGATGGCGGAAGCCAACAGGGCTTTTGCTCACTATAGATGGTGATGATTTGGGGATTACAACCATAGTAAATAATGAAATAGTAAATCAAAAAACAGCGCAATCAGAAAAAGGAACCGTGAAAATGTCTTCCAGAAGTTTCCCTTTAGAGAAAATACGTAATATAGGAATTATAGCCCATATCGATGCCGGCAAGACCACGGTTACCGAGCGGATACTGTTTTTCACAGGCAGAACCTACAAAATAGGCGAAACCCATGAAGGCACTGCCGTAATGGATTGGATGGAGCAGGAGCGTGCCAGGGGTATAACTATTACTTCGGCTGCAACGACCTGCCACTGGAAGGATATCCGTATCAACATTATCGATACTCCCGGCCATGTGGATTTTACCGCCGAAGTAGAGCGTAGCCTCCGGGTGCTTGATGGCGGCGTTGTGGTTTTTGACGGTGTTGCCGGTGTTGAAGCCCAATCCGAAACTGTTTGGAGGCAGGCAGACAGATATCAGGTCCCCAGAATCTGCTTTGTTAATAAAATGGATAGAGTCGGGGCTAACTTTGAGCGATGTGTTTCGATGATAAAAGAACGTCTCAAAGCAAAGCCTCTTGTAATACAAATGCCGATGGGCAAGGAAGAGAACTTCAAGGGTATCATCGATGTCATTGAGATGAAAGCCTGGTTTATGAGCGGCAAGTCCGATGATAAACCCCAAGAGTTTGATATTCCGGAAAATGAGAAAGAACAGCTTGAAAAATACAGGCACGAGCTTATTGAGAACCTGTCTGAATTTGATGATGAGATAATGAATTTATACTTAGAAGGGGCTGAAATCTCTACAAACGATATCAGTTCCGCTATCAGAAGAGTGACGCTGGCAAATAAGGCTATTCCTGTAATGTGCGGCAGCGCCCTTAAAAATAAAGGGGTTCATGCGCTGTTGGATGCAGTGATGAATTATCTGCCTTCACCTATGGATATGCCTCCGGTAGTAGGGAAGAAACCCTCAAGCGGAGAAGAGGTTGTTCGTCCTGTAGAAGACGAAGCGCCCTTTTCTGCGCTGGCTTTTAAGGTTGTATCCGACCCGTTTGTCGGGCGACTGGTGTACTTAAGAGTTTATTCCGGCAAGGTAAAAGCGGGAGCCCAGATTTATAATTCTACGCGCGGCAAAAAGGAGCGAATTGGTCGCTTACTTATAATGCATGCCAATCGACATGAGGAAATAGAAGAAACCGATGCCGGTTCAATTGTAGCAGCGATGGGTCTCAAGGATACTTTTACCGGTGATACGTTATGCGATATGTCAAACCAGGTTTTATTGGAAACCATCAAGTTCCCGGTACCGGTAATCTCGATAGCCATTGAGCCGAAAACCAGGGCTGACAGAGATAAACTGGGTGAAGCTCTACAAAAGATGACTGAAGAAGATCCTACCTTTAAGGTTAATTTTAATGAAGAAACCGGTCAGACGGTAATTTCAGGCATGGGAGAGCTTCATCTCGAGGTTATTGTAAGCCGGTTACTGAGCGAATATAAGGTTGAAGCCCAGGTCGGGCAGCCGAGAGTATCCTATAAGGAAACTATTACCTGTCCGGTAAAAGCCGAAGGTAAATTTATCAGGCAGTCCGGCGGACACGGACAATACGGACATGTTCGTATTGAGATGGAGCCTCTTGAACGTGGCGGAGGTTTCCAGTTTGCGGATACCATTAAAGGTGGTGTATTATCGAAGTCCTATATTACGGCTGCCGAACAGGGTATCAGGGAAGCAATTGAAACAGGCGGCGTAGCCGGTTATCCGGTTATAGATATTAAGGTAAACCTGTATGACGGAAGTTACCACGAGGTAGATTCCTCCGAAATGGCTTTCAAAATGGCCGGTTCGATGGCTTTTAAAGATGGTGTTAAAAAGGGCAAACCGGTTATTCTGGAACCTGTAATGAAATTAGAAGTAGTTAGTCCGGGGCAATTCCTCGGTGATATAATCGGTGATATCAGTTCCCGCAGGGGTAACGTAGAGAATATAGAAACTTTTGGTGACACTATGACTGTTCGCTGTCATGTCCCTCTGGCAGAGGTGTTTGGTTATACCACCAGCCTCAGGTCAATGACACAGGGCAGAGCGACTCATTCTATGGAATTCTACCGGTATGAAGAGATGCCGGCTCAATTGGCCAGCGAGTTAAAATCTAAGCTCGCCGGGGAAAGTTAGCTAGATCTGGAGCAAATATAAATGGCAAAACAGAAAATAAGAATAAAGCTTAAGGGTTTCGATCATAAAATTCTGGACCAGGCTGCGCAGCAGATAGTCGGCGCGCTGGAAAGGACCGGAGCGGTTACGGTTGGTCCGGTTCCGCTGCCCACAAGAATCAGAAGGTTCTCTGTTATCCGCTCGCCTTTTATCGACAAGGATTCGCAGGAAGCTTTTGAGATGAGGACGCACAAAAGACTGATTGATATAGTCGAAACCACTTCAAAAACAATAGATGCTCTGACAAATTTAAATTTACCGTCAGGTGTTTCTATAGATATTAAGTTATAAAGAGTAATAATTATGATAGATGGAATTATCGGACGTAAATTGGGGATGACCCAACTATTCAGGGAAGATGGAGTAGCTGAAGCGGTTACCGTTATCGATGCCAGTCCTTGTGCGGTGGTACAGGTAAAGACTGTCGAGAAGGAAGGCTATAACGCTGTTCAACTCGGTTACGGAAAGGCTAAAAAACTGACATCTCCCGAAAAAGGACATCTTAAAGGAATCGGTGAGTTCAGCTGCCTTCGGGAATTCAGAATGGATGAAATCGAAGGTATCAACGTCGGTGATAAGGTCGACGTCAGCATGTTCCAGCCGGGAGATACCGTAGATGTGGTCGGGATATCCAAGGGCAAGGGTTTTGCCGGCGTAGTAAAGAGACATGGCTTCGCGGGCGGCCCCAAAACACACGGTCAATCAGACAGATGGAGAGCGCCCGGCTCAATCGGTTCGGGTACTACTCCGGGAAGAGTAAAAAAGGGTATGAAAATGGCAGGACGCATGGGCAACGATAGGGTTACTGCTCGTAACCTGGTAGTTGTCAGAGCTGATACCGAACGCAATATCCTTGTGGTAAAAGGTGCTGTTCCCGGTGCAAATAACGGAATAATACTTATAGGGAAATCAGGTAAATAAGATATGCAGATTCCAGTTTACAATATGTCAGGCGAAGTAGTTAAAAAAATCGATGTCAGTGATGATGTCTTTACCGTGCCCTTTAATGGAGCGGTAGTGCATCAGGCTGTTGTTCGGCAACTGGCGAATGCCAGACAGGGGACGGCATGTACCAAAACGCGCGGAGAAGTAACCGGAAGCAATCGTAAACTTTATCAACAGAAGCATACCGGTAATGCCCGTGCCGGAACTGCCAAATCTCCCTTACGCCGCGGTGGCGGCACTATCTTTGGTCCGAAACCGAGGAGTTATCATCAGGCAATGCCCAAGAAGATGCGCCGCCTGGCTATCAGGAGTGTTCTCTCGGCAAAACTGAAAGATAATGAGCTTATTGTTCTGGAGGACCTGGATTTTTCAGAGCCGAAAACAAAAGAAATGGCTAATGTTTTAGCTGCTTTAAACATTAACAAATCAGCGCTTGTTGCTACAGGTGAGATGAAAATAAACGCAGTAAAATCGGCGCGTAACATTCCCGACGTAAAAATGGTACCGGCTAATCTTTTGAACGTAGTCGATATGACTTCCCATAAAGTACTGCTGCTCACCGAGGCGGCGGTTCGCCAGGTAGAGCAATTATGGGGCAAGGAGGGCGACTAGATATGCATTTATACGAAGTATTACGCGAGCCGGCGATAACAGAAAAAGGTACCATATTACAGGCCGAGGGAAAGTATGTTTTTAAAGTTGCCGATAAAGCAACAAAGCCGCAGATTAAGCAGGCTGTTGAAGCAGCTTTCAAGGTTAAGGTGTTATCGGTTAACATTATAAGAATATCCGGAAGGAAGAGAAGAATGGGCAACCGTATGGTAACTGTATCCGGTTGGAAAAAGGCTATTGTTACTCTTCAACCAGGTGACAAGATAGAATTATTCGAAGGTGTTTAAGGAGATTATATAAAAGTGGCACTTAAAGCATATAATCCGACTTCCCCGGGCAGACGCAATATGACCGGAGCTAGCTTTGAAGAAATAACCAAGAGCAAGCCCGAGAAATCGTTATTGATGTCCGTAAAGAAGAGCGGAGGCAGAAATAACCAGGGAAAGTTAACCGTCAGACATCGCGGCGGCGGTGCAAAGCGCCGCATCCGAATCGTTGATTTCAAGCGTAATAAAATCGGTGTTCCGGGCAGAGTAGCAGCTATCGAATATGATCCGGGCCGTTCGGCTTATCTGGCGCTTATATTCTATGCGGATGGAGAGAAGCGTTATATTTTATCTCCGGTAGGACTGGGGGTTAATGATGTTATCAACACCGGTGAAGGAGCTGAATTCAAACCGGGGAATGCTATGCCGCTCAGGTTAATGCCGGGCGGTACTATGATTCACAATATCGAAATGATTGCCGGCGGCGGTGCCAAAATGGTTCGCAGCGCCGGAGCAGCGGCGCAGCTGATGGCAAAAGAGGGCGACTATACGTTATTGCGTTTGCCTTCCGGTGAAATGCGCCGCGTAAGCAGTGATTGTATGGCAACTATCGGTCAGGTGGGAAACATCGACCATCAGAATATCAAGCTGGGTAAGGCCGGCAGAAAACGCCTTATGGGCTGGCGCCCGACTGTAAGAGGGTCGGCAATGACTCCGCGTGACCATCCGCATGGTGGTGGTGAAGGACGCTCGCCGATCGGTATGCCCGGTCCCAAGACGCCCTGGGGCAAGCCGGCTCTGGGTTATAAAACCAGGAAAGCAAAATCTTCTGATAAGATGATTGTTAAACGTCGAGGTAAATAAGTAATATGTCTAGATCAATAAAAAAGGGGCCTGCAGTTAATGCCAAACTGATGAAGAAGGTTGAAGCGGCAAATGCCTCAAAACAAAAAGTACTGATAAAAACATGGGCTCGAGAGTCCACAATACTACCCGAGATGGTGGGATTGAACATAGGGGTACATGACGGAAGAAGACACGTGCCTATCTTTGTGACGGAAAACATGGTTGGGCATAAGCTGGGAGAATTTGCTCCTACGCGAACCTTCAGGGGTCATGTATCAAAAGCAGACAAAGCCGGGAAAAAATAAATTATTT
>DIKD01000045.1 GCA_002421585.1 Dehalococcoidia bacterium UBA5627 | reverse complement strand
GTGAATGAATCTCCTCAAAGCCATTGGTATCAAAAAAATCCTGTACTTCATCTATATCTATTGCTTCCAATCCGAAACTGAACCTGGACATTTTATCCATGCCGGAAATTGATTCCGGATAAATAACCTCGGCATAAACAAGATAACCTCCGGGTTTTAATACCCGCTTGATTTCGGATAACGCTTTTTGCCAGCCATCGATATGATGCAAAACTCCGAAAGATATTATGACATCGAAACTTTCATCTTTAAATGGAAGATTAACGGCATCGGCTATCTTAAACGTAAGGTTCGAGAGTTTCGTTGCAGCTAATATATTTGCATCAATCTGCTTGGAATCTATATCGGTGGCGGTAACACTGCCCATATACGTTTTCGCCATATATTTACTAACTACTCCGTTCCCGCAGCCGATTTCGAGGAAATCTGTCCTGTCATCAAACCGAACAAATTCCAACAGTTTCTTTGCCAGTGCTAATCCCCGTTTTTTACTCCAGGGGCTGTTAACAAGCAGTTTCTCAAATCCAAGCATTTTCATTTTCTACATTATCTCCCGGGGACTGATAATGTAACCGGCTACGGCGCTGGCTGCCGCAACTGCAGGGTTAGCCAGATAGACTTCCGATTTAGTGCTCCCCATTCTGCCGACGAAGTTGCGGTTGGTAGTGGAAATACACTTCTCACCGGCAGCCAGTATTCCCATATGTCCACCCAGACAGGGTCCGCATGTGGGAGTGCTTACAACCGCTCCCGCATTTATAAAGGTTTCTATCAATCCTTCTTTCATTGCCTCCAGGTAAATCTTTTGTGAACCTGGTATTACAATACAGCGTACTTTTGAATTGACATTTTTCCCTTTCAGTACCGAAGCTGCCAATCTCAAGTCATCAAGCCTGCCGTTAGTACAGCTGCCGATTACCGATTGGTCTATTTTAATATTACTCAGTTGGCTAACCGGTTTCGTATTTGAAGGAAGGTGCGGGCAGGCAACCTGCGGTTCGATATTTGAAACATCATATTCAATAACTTTAGCATAAGAGGCATCCGCATCCGGTTCATATACGGTATAGTTTTTATTTGATTTAGACTTTATGTAATCTATAGTCTTTCTATCAACTTTGAATATACCGGCTTTACCTCCGGCTTCGATTGCCATATTAGCCATAGTAAATCTGCCATCCATATCTATCTCATTAATCGCTTGGCCATGAAACTCCATTGCGGAATATAAAGCGCCATCGACACCTATATCTCCAATCGTATAAAGTATTAAATCCTTGCCCCCTACCCATTTACCGGGTTTGCCATGATAAATAAACTTAATAGTTGGTGGCACTTTCATCCATACATCACCGGTTGCCATAGCAGACGCTATATCTGTCGAACCCATACCTGTCGAAAAAGCTCCCAGTGCGCCATAGGTACAGGTGTGAGAATCTGCTCCGATAACAACATCACCGGGAAGAACCAAACCGGATTCCGGTAAAATCACATGTTCGATGCCCATTTTCCCGATTTCGAAATAATTGATATTTTGCTCGTGCGCAAACTCACGCACCATTTTGGCCTGTTCAGCGGCTGCTATGTCCTTATTAGGCGTAAAATGGTCGGGGACCATTACAACCTTTGCCGGGTCAAATACCTTGCTTACCCCGATTTTTTTAAATTCCTTAATAGCTATCGGAGCAGTTATATCATTGGATAACACCATATCTACACGGACATTGATAAACTGCCCGGGGCTGAGTGTCTTTTTATCACAGTGTGCTGCCAGTATTTTTTCTATTAAAGTCAATTTTATACTCCTGATAAGTAATTAAAAAATAATTAATCCTTTTTATTTAACCACCATGGCAAAATAAGCACTAAAAATACCATGACAGTTACGGCTACGGCTAATATATACATACCCGAACCGGCTGCCATACCGATACCTGCCGTAATCCAGATGGTTGCCGCAGTCGTTAAACCTTTAACAACATTGGAATCATCACGTCTCAGAATTACCCCTGCACCCAGGAAGCCTATACCGGTAACTATACCGGCGGCAACTCTGGCCTGGTCAGTAATACCGAACCCATATACCGATACTACTGTAAATAAGGCAGCACCGGAACAAATCAAAATCAGGTCACGTAGTCCGGCCGGTTTTTCCGCCTTGCCTCTTTGAAATCCCAAAATACCGCCGAGCACCATTGCCAGTAGTACACGCAGAACCATTTCTAATTCAATAGGCATACCTACACCCCTATAAACGGCTCTTATTTCAACTAGGCACTTAATAGTTTGTTAAGTGCATTAAGATAAGCTTTAGCACACGCTACTATTATGTCAGTATCGGCGCCTCGACCGGTATATGTTATTCCATCACTTTCGATTCTAATCAGTACTTCGCCGATGGCATCAATTCCCTCTGTAATGGATTTTACCGTAAACTCGGTAAGCTTATTGGGAACTTTTACCAGCCTGTTAATAGCCTCGTATACGGCATCCACCGGCCCTGTCCCAAGTGCCGCATCAGCAATAACACTGCCATCATCACGAATAAGCCTGACAGCTGCTGTAGGTACCCCTTTGTCTCCGCAGGTAACCTGAAGCCTGTCAAGTTTGTATGATTCGGTAATGATGCCTTCCCTCTTTTCTTGTGCAACCAATGATTCGATATCTCTATCGGTGACTTCTTTTTTCTTATCCGCCAACTCTTTGAAGGCAACGAATAAGCGGTCAATATCGGCATCCGCCGGGTTGTAACCCAGTTCGGACAGCCTTTCCTTAAAGGCGTGTCTTCCGCTGGATTTTCCCATCACCAGGCTGGAACCCGGCAAACCGATAGTTCTGGGGTCCATAATTTCATAGGTTCGGGACATTTTCATTACGCCGTCCTGATGAATGCCCGATTGATGACGGAAAGCATTACCACCGATAACCGCTTTATTCGGTTGTACAGGAAAACCTGTCAATTCACTTACCAGGCGGCTGGATTTGTATATTTGTTCCGTATTGATGCCGGTTGTCACATCAAACAAATCGCTGCGTGTTTTCAATATCATCACAATTTCTTCCAGTGCAGCGTTGCCGGCTCTTTCACCTATCCCATTAACCGTACATTCAATCTGCCGGGCTCCGTTTTTTACCGCCGACAGTGAATTGGCCACAGCCAACCCCAAATCGTTGTGGCAATGTACGCTTATTTTTGCCTTATTTATATTCGGGACATTCTTAAAAATACCGGCAATTAGCTGCCCGAATTCTTCCGGTATGGAATACCCGACCGTATCCGGAATATTTAATGTAGTTGCGCCGGCATCGATAACCGCTTCCAGCATCTGATAGATGTAGTCCGGGTTGGATCGACTGGCATCCATAGGGGAAAACTCAATGTCTTCCACATATCCTCTGGCGCGTTTTACCATGTTTTGCGCCATTTCCAGTACTTCTTCCTTACTCTTTTTCAACTGGTGCATAATGTGGATATCAGACGAGGATACAAACACATGAATACGGGGATGCTTTGCACTCTTTAATGCTTCTGCCGCTTTATCGATATCACTTGCTATTGCACGTGATAGCCCGCAGATTATCGGATTGCGAATTTCGCGGGATACCAATTCTACGGCTTCAAAATCTCCCGGGGAAGAAGCCGGAAATCCTGCTTCTATAACATCTACGCCCAACCTTTCCAGTTGGCGGGCTATTTCGAGTTTTTCGTTTATATTTAGCGAGGCGCCGGCTGCTTGTTCTCCGTCCCTCAGAGTGGTATCAAAAATAACTACTTTATCCATTTTATCCTTCCTTATAGAAAATATTTGTTCTCATGGCTATGGAAACCCCTCCCCGACAATAGAGAGGGGCCAATAAGGATGAGATTATTTCCCATTGAAAGGACGACGATATTGGATTTATTTAATAAAGAGTTATTCAATATTCCGTCACTTATTTATTATTTTTTAACCAGGGCATCATTTCTCTCAGTTCAGCCCCAACCTCTTCAATCAGTTCTTCTGATTCCATTCTTTTCAATGAATTATATACAGGTGACCCCGCTTGATTTTCAAGTATCCATTCCTTGGCAAAACTTCCGTCCTGAATCTCGGAGAGTATTTCCTCCATCTCATCGAGCGATTGCTCGTTTATGACACGTGGTCCACGCGTGTAACCTCCATACTCGGCGGTATCGCTCACGGAATAATTCATATATTTCAAACCGCCTTTGTACATCAGGTCAACAATAAGTTTTAGTTCGTGAAAACATTCGAAGTAAGCTATTTCAGGTTGATAGCCTGCTTCAACCAGTGTTTGAAATCCTGCCTTTACAAGTGAAGCAACTCCACCGCAAAGAACCGCCTGCTCACCGAATAGGTCGGTTTCCGTTTCCTCGGCAAAGGTAGTCTCCAATACTCCGGAACGGCTGCAACCGATACCTTTAGCGTAAGCTAATGCTAAATCTTTAGCCTTGCCGGAAGCATCTTGGAATACCGCAACCAGAGCAGGAGGCCCCGAATTTTCAATATATGTCTCTCGCAGCATATGACCGGGGCATTTCGGTGCTATCATGGTTACGTCTACATCAGCCGGAGGTACAATCTGTCCGTAATGAATATTAAAACCGTGCGCAAACATTAACATCTTGCCCGGTTTTAACTCGTCTTTAATAGACTGGTTATATATTTTTGCCTGAATGGTATCGGGGGCAAGAACCATGATTACATCAGATTTTCTGGCGACAACGTCGGCAGTGTAAACTTCAAAATCTGCTTCTCTAGCTTTCTTCCAGCAATCACTTCCTTCAACTTCGGCAATAATTACTTTCAGTCCGCTATCTCTCAGATTTTGCGCCTGTGCATGTCCCTGGCTACCGTAACCGATAACCCCGATAACCTTATCCTCTAATAGGTTCAGGTCACAATCTTCATCATAATATATAGTCGCCATATCAAACCCTTTCCGGATAATAAATTTATCAATAAAGATAGATCATCTATTGTATATCTTTTAGCGATTCTTTATCAATAGCAGCGGATTTCGCGCCACCTCTTATCATGGCTACGCAACCGGTTCTTGCCAGTTCCTTAATGCCAAAACCTCGCAGCATATTATAAAAGGAAGATAGTTTGTCTTCATCACCCGTAGCTTCAATTATAAGTGAATCTGAAGATACATCTACAATCTTGGCACGGAATATATCGACTATCTGCATTATTTCGCTGCGTGTGGTAGAGGGGGCATTTACTTTTATTAAAGCCAGTTCGCGTATAATTGTTTTTGCCTCGGTAACATCTGCCACTTTTATTACATCGACTAATTTTTCAAGCTGCTTTCTAACCTGTTCGACCATGGCTGAATTGCCGATAACAACAATTGTCATTCTGGATATATGCGGCAGTTCACTGTGTCCGACGGTTATACTGTCAATATTAAAACCACGTCTTCTGAAAAGACTGGCGGCTCTGTTAAGGACACCCGGCTTATCGGTAACCATAGCTACCAGTGTGTGCTTTGTCGTTAACATTTACTTGCACCTCACTTTCCTTATCGGTTCTTCTAGTACTTCTGAGAGAGAAGCTCCGGCAGGGACCATCGGATAAACATTCTCTTCAGGCTCTACAATAAAGTTAAGCAGGAAAGGTCCCTCAGTTTCCATCGCTGTTTTAATCGACGGAATAACATCGATTTTGTTTTTAACGGTAATACCAGGAATATTATATGCATCGGCAACTTTTACGAAATCAGGACAACTCAGCGGAGTGGCAACATATCGCCTTTGATAGAATAGCTCCTGCCATTGCCTTACCATTCCTAGGAAGCCGTTATTGAGTATAGCAATTTTAACTCCAATATTTTCCCTGGCTATCGTACCCAATTCCTGTATATTCATCTGGAAGCTGCCATCTCCGTCTATACACCACACATTTTCATCAGGACAGGCTACTTTAGCGCCCATGGCAGCTGGCAGTCCGTAGCCCATAGTGCCCAATCCGCCTGAAGTAATCAAGCTGTTGGGTTTATCGAACCAGAAATGTTGTGCTGCCCACATTTGATGTTGTCCGACCCCGGTTACAATTATAGCATTACCTTTTGTACTCTCATATATTTGCCTGATTACATATTGAGGTATTATGAAATCTGTATCTCTTATATTAATGGACGGATGTTCCTTGCGTAACTGGTCCATCCTGGATATCCAATCAATGTGGTCCTGTTTTTCAATCGCTTTGTTTAGATTTTGCAGTATGGGTTTTATATCTCCGACTATAGGAATATCAACCCGGACATTTTTCCCGATTTCAGCAGGGTCAACGTCAATATGTATTATTTTGGCATTGGGAGCAAATCCGCTGATTTTACCGGTAACTCTGTCGTCGAATCTCATCCCAATTGCAATCATTACATCACATTCTTCAACTGCCAGATTGGCATAAGCCATACCGTGCATTCCAAGCCAGCCGTAGGATAGGATATGAGACTCAGGGAATGAACTGATACCAAGCAATGTAGTAATAACCGGTATCTGGGCGGTTTCGGCCAGTTGTTTTAATTCATTGTAGGATTCGGAAATAATTGCTCCTCGTCCGGCAATTATAAGCGGCTTTTTAGATTCGTTGATTAATTTGGCTGCCTTTTTAATTTGTGCCGGATGCCCCTGAACTTTAGGTTTATATCCGGGCAAAGAAACACGGTCGGGGTAATTAAACTCGGCCAGCCCTGTTAGAACATCTTTAGGTATGTCTATTAAAACAGGTCCGGGACGGCCTGTTCTTGCCAGGAAAAAGGCTTCCTTAACTATACCGGCCAGCGAGGCGGTATCTGTAACGAGATAATTATGCTTTGTAATCGGTAATGTAATACCTGTTATATCAATTTCCTGGAAAGCATCTTTACCGATAAGTGAACGGGCGACCTGTCCGGTAATAGCTACCATGGGGACAGAATCCATATAGGCATCTGCAATTCCGGTAACAAGATTTGTTGCTCCCGGCCCTGATGTAGCTATGCATACCCCTACCTTGCCGGTGGCACGCGCATATCCCTCGGCGGCGTGTGCGCCCCCCTGCTCGTGCGCAACCAGAATATGTTTAAGCTGAGGGTACTGCGGTAGTGTGTCATAAAATGGAATGACAACACCTCCGAGTATGCCGAACATTGTGTTCACTCCTTCATTAATCAGGCTTTCACACAGTATTTGTGAACCGGTCTTTTTCATAGCATACCCCCATTATTTACTAAAAACAGCTCCGCTGCTTGCCGATGTAACGTTTTCAGCATATCGTGACAAATAACCCGTCTTGAATCTTGTTTCAAATTTATCCAAACTATTTATTCTTTTTATAATTTCATCATCTGCAAGTAGTACTTCCAGTTTGTTATTAGGTATATCTATACTAATTATGTCACCCTCTTTTATTGCCGAAATAGGTCCTCGCGCAGCAGCTTCGGGAGATACATGGCCGATCGCCGCCCCTCTTGTGGCGCCGGAAAAACGCCCATCTGTAATAAGGGCAACTGTCTTATCAAGCCCCATTCCTCCGAGTAAAGATGTCGGAGTAAGCATTTCTCTCATACCCGGTCCGCCTTTGGGACCTTCATAACGTATAACAAGTACATCACCCGATTGGATTTTACCGTCCATTATGGCTTTTGTAGCATCGTCTTCGGAGTCAAAAACACGTGCCGGCCCTTTGTGAACCATCATTTCGGGTGCAACAGCCGACCTTTTAACAACACCGCCTTCGGGAGCCAGATTGCCAAACAGTATAGCTAATCCGCCCTTGTCAGAATAAGCGGTAATTTTAGAACGAATAACATCACTATCAGTCACCAAGGCTTTATCAATAATTTGTCCTATCGTCAAGCCGGAAACCGTCTTCATCTCCAAATGCAATAAAGACTGTAATTCCTTCATTACTGCGGAAATTCCGCCCGCCCTATCAAGGTCTTCAATGTGGTATGTTCCGGCAGGCCTTAATTTGCAAAGACAGGGTGTTTTTTCGCTGATGGCATTTATTCTGTCCAGAGGAAACTCCACACCCGCTTCATGCGCAATAGCCATAAGATGCAATACCGAATTTGTGCTACCGCCTAAAGCCATATCGACGGAGAAGGCATTTTCCAATGAATCGGCATTTATAATATCTCTGGGGCATATATTATCGGATAGGAGTCCCATTATTTTTGAGCCTGCTTGTTTTGCAAGTTCAATTCTTCGCGGGTCAATAGCGGGAATAGTTCCGTTGCCGGGCAGACCCATTCCCATTACTTCGGTCATACAATTCATAGTATTGGCAGTAAACATCCCCGAACAACTGCCGCAGCCCGGGCATGCCACCTCTACCAGTTCCTCCAGTTCATCCTCAGTCATTTGTCCCCTGACAACTTTTCCGACTCCCTCAAAAACCGAGTTCAAGTCTACTTTCTGTTCTCCCTCATTCGTGCAGTACTTGCCTGCCATCATAGGACCGCCGCTAATAAATATAGCAGGGATATTTAATCTCAGAGAAGCCATTAACATCCCGGGGACTACCTTGTCACAATTGGCAATAAAAACCAGTGCGTCAAAAGCATGCGCCTGAGCCATTATTTCTATAGAATCCGCAATCAGTTCACGGCTGGGTAAGCTGTATTTCATACCGGCATGATTCATAGCAATACCGTCGCATACGGCAATTGTATTGAACTCGAAAGGAACACCACCGGTTTGACGTACACTATCTTTTACGGCATCGGCAACACTTCTTAAGTGGATATGTCCCGGAACCACTTCGGTAAAGCTGTTCACAATGCCGATAAATGGTTTTTTCATATCCGGAGTGGAAACACCTAAAGCATGAATCAAGGAACGGTGCGGTGCTCTTTCTATTCCTTGTTTAACTACATGGCTTTTCATTATGTGTTCTCCTCAAGTTAATAAAATTAAAAAACCCATCCCTTTGGGGACGGATCTAACAATAGGTAAAATATGCCCATCTCCGTATTTTTATACCTAAAATATCACAGTCCTGTGTTTAGTGTCAAATATATTTAAAGCTAACAATATTAACAAGCCTGTCTGTTACGAGACTCAATTGCTTTGATTTTGTCGATGCGGCGTTGATGCCTGTCTCCTTCGAAGACGCCCTCCATGAAACTGGTGACAATATCCTGAATCGAATCGTGATTGACACTAGAAGCAAGACACAGCACGTTGGCGTTATTGTGCTGTCGTGCGCGCAGTGCTAAAAAGCTGTCAAAGCACAATACTGCCCGAATACCGTTCACCTTGTTAGCTGCTATGCTCATCCCCGCACCTGTAGAACAAATAAGTATTCCGCTATCGGATTCCCCATTGTTTATGCTTTTACAGACAAGTTCGGCAATATCTGGATAATCAACCGATTCTTCTGTGTAACATCCAAAATCTTTGTAACTATACCCTTTTGAGCATAGAATATCTTTCACCTTTTCCTTCAATTCCAAGCCCCTGTGGTCACAGCCTATAGCGATATGCCTTGTAGTCATTATTTTATCCCTTTATAAAATATTTCAAGTTCACTGCGGGTAATAGCACCCTCCCTTAATATAACCGGTAACTGCCCGGTAACATCAATAATAGTGGAGACTACACCGATGGGACATTTACCATTATCGATGATAAGGTCCACTTTTTCCCCTATTTGCTTAATTACATTTTTTGCGCTTACATTACTGTACTTACCACTGATGTTGGCGCTGGTCGCGGCTAATGGTACTCCTGTGCCTTTGATTAACTCGATTGTCATTTGGTGCTCTGGGATACGAACAGCGATTGTTTCTTTACCGTTGGTGATAATATCATCAACCGATTCCCCTTTTGGCATTATAAGTGTAATTGGTCCGGGCATATATTTATTGATAAAGTGTAACGCCATATCCGATATATAATCTACTACTTGGCCGATTTGTTCTTTGTTAGCTACCATTACAGGCAGGGCTAAACTATGCGGCCTTTGTTTTATTTCGTATATACGTTCGAGAGACTCAATGCTGTCGTATCTAGCGGCGAGACAATACACTGTATCGGTGGGGAATGCAATGATTCCACCATTTTTAAGGATACCTATCCCGTTCTCGATTTGAACGTTTATATTGGTGGGATTTTGAAAAGACATTACTTTAAGTCCTATACTTAACTTGACGATATTATAGCAGAATGTTAATCTGTGTGCTATAAAATTATGAATACAGAAAAAGAAAATCAAACAGCGGATGAAAGTTACAGGGTAGCCGCCAGTGGTGATATGGAAGTATCCACTTATCTTGAGATAGCCAAGGAAATCGCCGGGGAAAAACCGGTCATTAGCAATGAAGCGGTCTCAGGAGTGGAGCAGGAATCGATTGTTGTTATAGATTTCGGCTCTCAATACAGTTTGCTTATTGCACGCCGTATCAGGGAGTTGAACGTGTACTGCGAATTGGTTTCGCACGATACCCCCTGGGAAAAAATAGCTCAATTGAATCCTAGAGGCATTGTTCTTTCGGGAGGACCTGCGAGTGTTTATGAAGCAGACTCTCCGAAGATCCCGGCTTATGTCTTTGAAAAATCCTTGCCTGTACTTGGGATATGTTATGGAATGCAGGCAATGACTTATCAGTTGGGCGGTCAGGTTGAAAAGGGATTGAAACGAGAATACGGACATGCTGTCCTTCATATCAGTCAGGTGGATTCTCCTCTGCTGGCAAATCTGCCCGATACTATTACGGCTTGGATGAGTCATTCCGATAAAATAGAAAAAATGCCTTCGGGTTTTGCATCACTGGCATATACGGAGAATACACCTATTGCGGTAATGGGTAACAATAATATGTATGGCATTCAGTTCCATCCCGAGGTTGTGCATACGCCCCAGGGCAAGCAAATTTTGGAGAATTTTGTTTATAAAATTTGTGGTTGTCGCGCCAACTGGACTATGGGCAACTTCATACTTGACAGTATAGAAAAAATCAAGCAACAGATTGGAGACGGAAAAGTAATAAATGCTATATCAGGTGGTGTAGATTCTTCGGTAGTGGCTACGTTGATACATAAGGCTATCGGGAAACAGCTTACCTGTATATTTGTTAATAATGGGTTATTACGCCGCGAGGAAGCCGAAAGAACACTGGAGGTCTTTCGTTTAAATCTTGGAATGAACGTCATATATGTTGAGGCGACTGAACGTTTTCTGTATAGATTAAAAGGTATAACTGACCCCGAGCAAAAACGTAAAATTATCGGCGAAGAGTTTATAAAGGTATTTGAAGAGGAAGCAAAGAAGCTGGGAGAGGTCGGCTTTTTAGGACAGGGCACTTTATATCCGGATGTCATTGAGAGCACTTCTTCTACAAGCAATGCCTCTGTGAAAATCAAGACGCATCATAATGTTGGTGGTTTGCCTACTGATATGACGTTTAAGCTGCTGGAACCGCTCAGGTATCTTTTTAAAGACGAGGCACGTCAAGTTGGTTTGGAACTTGGTTTGCCGGAAGAGATGGTGTGGAGACAGCCTTTCCCGGGACCAGGGTTGGCGATACGGATTATTGGTGAAGTAACACAGGAAAAGCTCGATATATTAAGGTCTGCCGATTGGATTGTAATGGATGAAATAAAGAAAGCCAAGTTATATAGGCAACTGTGGCAGAGTTTTGCTATACTTACCGATGTAAAAAGTGTCGGAGTTATGGGTGATTACCGTACTTACGGTTATTTGATTGCTCTGCGTGCTGTAACCAGCAATGATGCAATGACAGCTGACTGGGCACGTTTGCCTTATGATTTACTTGCTCGCATATCCAATCGCATTGTAAACGAGGTAGCTATGGTTAACAGAGTGGTTTATGATATAACCTCCAAGCCACCATCGACTATTGAATGGGAATAATGAGCAAAGGAAGGTGATATTTTATGGATTTAACTACTAAAATAGTATTAATTATCGCCAGCATACTGATTATTGGCGGATTATGCTTTACGTTAATTTATTATCGTGACGATATTTTTGGGGCTCGGACTACAAATACCACAACGACAGAAGTCAGCACAATTACACAGGGCGGTATGCCCGAAAATGAGATTGCCTACGTGGATAATATAACTGCACTGGACGCAGAGGTAGTTGAGGCAATAAAAGACCTTAACGAATTAATGGCTACCTCTCAAATTTCCGACCAAACATGGAGTGATAGTTTATCTATTGTACATGGTGAGATTATGCGTCTGCATAATTCAGCTTCTAATATGCAGGTACCTAACGATGCAACCGCTCAACTGCAAACTTACTATGTTAATAATGTCACACGTAACCTTTATCAAGCTGTTCAGTGGATTTCATCTGCAATTCAGCAAGGTAACAGCGAGTTATTGGAAAACGCTATTGCACACATGAAACCTCTTGAGGGGGCAAGAACAAACTTTTTCAATCAACTAAACAGTTATGTCGCGTCGTATAACTAATTAAGCCGGAACAGTATTGTGAAAGATACAGAAAAAAAAGAAACACTGAACTGGCTTTGCGAAGTAGTGCCTTTATACAGGCAGGCAGAGGAAATTACACATACTATTACACAAGTTGATGCCGATGGATTGCCTGTTGATTTGGAAAGTTTACCGGATATTTTGAACTTACTCCCCCCCATATTGGTAAAGGTAAAAAAATTACCTAAACCCCAGTATAATAAACTTAGGCAACTGCAGAAAGACTTTAAGCTTATGCTGGATGCCTGTATAAAATCTGCCAAGTATCGACTGAAAATCGAAAAAAAATGGGGGCGGATATCTTTTTCAACTGCTGTTTTTTGGACCAATCTGGCCGTAAGTTTTAAAAAATCGCTATCGCAAAAAATGGAAAAAATGATTCGTGATTTTGATAAGGGAGGACTTCTCTGAAAGTACTTGTTGTAGGTAGTGGCGGCAGAGAACATACGATTGTATGGAAACTTTCTCAAAGCCCCAAAGTCACCGATATATATGCTGCCCCCGGTAATGCGGGGACTTCACTAATGGCGCAAAATATCGATATCAAAGTAAACGATATTGACGCGCTTGTCGGCTTTGCCTCAGATAACAAAATAGACCTTACGGTTATAGGCCCTGAGGGGCCTCTGGCAGCCGGAATCGTTGATGCCTTTCAGGCTAAGGATTTGAGAGTATTCGGTCCGAATAAAGCAGCTGCCCAAATTGAAGCCAGTAAGGTTTTTTCCAAGAATCTAATGCACAAATATGGCATACCCTGTGCAAAAAGCGTAAATTATTCCTCGTATGAAGAAGCCAAGGAATATGTGAATATACAACAGATGCCGCTTGTAATTAAGGCTGATGGCTTAGCAGCGGGTAAAGGTGTGGTTGTGGCAGAGTCAAGGGAACAGGCTTTACAGGCGCTTTCTGACATTATGGATTCCCGAATGTATGGGGATGCGGGCAGTAGTGTGGTCATCGAAGAGAAAATGATTGGCAAAGAAATGAGTGCCTTCTCTATCTCTGATGTTTTTTCTTCTAAACCAATGGTTTTCGCCTGCGACCATAAAGCTGTCTACGATGGAAATAAAGGTCCGAATACCGGTGGTATGGGATGTTACAGCCCTCCCTACTTTCTGACACCGGAACTATCCGCAGAAGTTTCCGATAAGATTATGAACCCGACCATTCAGGCTATGATAAAGGAGAACAAACCCTATCATGGCGTTCTTTACGGTGGTTTAATGATTACGGATGAGGGGCCGAAAGTAATGGAGTTCAATGCCCGCTTCGGAGACCCTGAAACTCAGGTTATTCTGCCTCGCTTAAAATCCGATTTGTTTGAGATAATGTTGGCGGTGACTGATAATAAATTAACAAGTATCGAAATGGAATGGCACGATGATGCCTGTGTCGGTGTCGTAATGGCTTCAGGTGGTTACCCCGGTAATTTTAAGAAGGGATTATCGATAAGCGGGTTAAACGATGTTGATAATGATATAATGGTATTCCACGCCGGGACAAAAATTGATTCTTTCGGAAACATTGTTACCGACGGAGGACGTGTTCTTACTGTTGTAGCCTTGGGTAAAAATCTCGCAGAAGCCCGTCAAAAAGTTTATAATAATATTTCACGAATTCATTTTGAGGGATGCCATTACAGACGTGATATTGCCCTCTTTGATTGATAAAATTTGTAAAGGGGAATTATTATGCCGAAAGTTGCTGTCATAATGGGTTCAGAATCTGATTCAGATACTGTAAAACCAGCTATAGATACGTTGAGTATGTTAGGCATTGAACATGAGGTAAGAGTAATGTCTGCCCACAGAAAACCGGAAAAAGTGAGAGAGTTCGGTTTATCTGCCATAGAAAACGGATTCGAGGTTATTATTGCCGTTGCCGGCGGGGCCGCTCATTTACCGGGTGTAATCG
>DIKD01000120.1:4740-16413 GCA_002421585.1 Dehalococcoidia bacterium UBA5627 | reverse complement strand
TATTGACAAAGAGTATATGTGAAGCCATAATTATTCTATTAATGTATAGTTTTTTTAAGCACCCGAATAATGAATAAAAGGATATTTATTCAGTGAATCCATGGGCTCTTATACCTCTGATAAGCTGTGTTTGTTTCATATTGCTCTTTTTGTCGGTATTGCCACAGTCAAAGAAGCGTATTGAAAGAATTTTCGCCTTGTTTCTTTTTGCTTCTATGATATGGAGTTTTACCGCAGTGATGCTTTTACGTGATACTTCTGCCTCTTCGGAATACCTGACTTTCTGGAACGGACTGGTTATTACAGCGATACCGTTAGTAGTAGTTAGCTACTATCACTTCATTCGCGCCTATAATAATAAAAATGCGGGTATCGGTGTTTGGATAGGTTATTCTATTGTCTTAATAATTCTGGGATTAGCCCTTAGCGGATACGTCGTAAAAGATGCTTATTTTATAGGGAATTTGCTTTACCATGATATATATTATTGGGACTATATACTCGCTGCAATATTAATCCCCTTTCTTTCACTGATAATTTTACTACTGTACAGACGATATAAAAACTCTGTTGATCCTACCGACCGCAACAGAACTTCATACCTGATTTTCGGTTGGAGCCTGCTGGTAGTTATAAGCTATATTACTCCTTTTACGCCCTCGTTGAAAACACTTCCGATTGACCATATCGGCAATCTTGTAAATGCCTTGATTATCAGTTATACCATTTTTAAGTTCAATTTACTGAATATACAAATGGTATTCAGGAAACTTTTGACCTATATTATAGTGATAGGCGCACTTTTTAGTTTAACCATTGCAGTATTTTTTATAAACCCCGGTTTTTTTACCAGTTTACCGTTATTCGTAATAATTATGGTATTATCTTTAATCTATACCATAATCATTCTAACTGCATCTCCATTACTTAAATTTGTCTCTAAAGGTGTTGATTATCTGTTTTACCGCAGAACTTACGACTACCGGGAAGAACTGCTCAATTTTAATAAAAAAATGAGCCATATTCTTAATCTTGATGAATTGGCAAAAGAGATGCTGCCGACAGTTACCAAAGCATTAAATATCACCGGAGCCAGCTTGATTCTTCAGGATAATAAGACGGGTAACTTTGAAACGCAGTTTATCTATCCGGAAAAGGAAAATGACGTTCAAAAAAGTGATTTTAATAGTTTATCCTTTGAGCCTGAAAGTGCCATTGTCGTATGGATGGATAAAAAAGAGAAACCTTTTAATCCCGAGCAGATGGAAACCATACCTGAATTAAAAGGTTTATGGCAATCAGAAAAAGACAGAATACTTGGTTCAAATATGGGGCTTTTTCTGCCATTCAAAAGCCGCGATAAATTGATAGGTATACTCACCCTGGGAAAAAAGAGAAACAATTCAATCTTTTCATATCAAGATATAGAACTTATTTCAAATATTACTAATCAGGCCGGTATCATTATTGAAAATGCCCAACTCTATACACATGCCCAAATTAAGGCAAATACCGATGAATTGACCGGGCTCTATAATCATCGCCATTTCCATGAAAGTTTAGATCAGGAAATTACCAGAAATACACGGTTTGGCGGCACATTCTCACTCATAATGATGGATGTAGACCTGTTTAAGTCCTACAATGATATATACGGTCATTTGTCCGGTGATCAGGTTCTTAGAAAAGTCGGAGAATATATAGTCAGTTCAATACGCAGTGTAGATTTAGCCTTTCGTTACGGCGGAGAGGAGTTTACGGTTATTTTACCCGGGGCACAAACCGAGGATGCCCTAAAAGTTGCCGAACGCATCAGGAAGACTATCGAATCAAAATCCAGTTTAAAGGCAATGCCCATTACCGTAAGCCTTGGAATTTCGAATTGGCCGAATGATGGAATAATTAAGGAAGAGATTGTCAACCGTGCTGATGAAGCACTGTATTTAGCAAAACAATTAGGAAGAAACCGTACATGTCTATCATCGGATAATAAAAAACAACATGATGATCAATTAATTTCAACAGAACTAATTTCTCATCCAAAAGCGTTAAGCATTATCTATGCGCTTGCTGCAACTGTCGACGCAAAGGATAGTTATACTTACGGACACTCCAGAAAAGTCAGCGAATATGCCGTAGCAATAGCGGAAATAATGGAGCTGCCTAATAAAACAATTGACGGCATTCGCTCAGCCGGACTACTTCATGATATCGGGAAAATAGGTATACCTGATCATGTCTTAAATAAGAATACCAGTCTGAACATTTATGAAAATCAACTGATAAGGAAGCATCCCAAAATTGGCTCGGAAATTTTAAAACATGTCATAGACCTGGTTAATTGCATACCAGCTATTTTACATCATCATGAGCGTTATGACGGAACAGGTTATCCCTCCGGATTAGCCGGCGATAAAATTCCTATCGAGGCACGTATTCTATCGGTTGCGGATGCCTATGATGCTATGATTTCACCAAGACCTTATCGTAAGCAGCTTTCTTCTCAAGAAGCAATTGAAGAACTTAAGGCTTGCTCAGGCACTCAATTCGACCCAGTCATTGTGGATACTTTTACTGAAATAGTCCAAAATAACAAAGACAATTTGATTACTTATAATAACGATAAATATATATATCAACTGGAAGAGCGAGAAGAACAGAATTGACTTTTTTCTTAATTATTAAAGCAAGAATTACCATAAGAATTTGAAAACACACCGTTTGATAGTATAGAATCTTAAGTAATTTTTTATATAATATTTTATCGGAAGTGAAAATGTCTGTTGACGAACTATGCATAAATACCCTTCGCATTCTTTCTATGGATGCCATACAAAAGGCTAATTCCGGACACCCCGGAGCACCAATGGGCATGGCCGCCATGGCTTATACTTTATGGGATAAATTTTTAAAGCATAATCCTAAAGACCCGATATGGATAAATCGCGACAGATTTATTTTATCACCCGGGCATGCATCTACGCTTTTATATTCTCTGTTACATCTTACCGGTTACGATTTGCCGCTGAATGAACTAAAAAATTTCAGGCAATGGGGCAGTAAAACCCCCGGACATCCGGAATTCGGAATAACGCCGGGCGTGGAAGCGACAACCGGTCCATTGGGGCAGGGTTTCTGTAATGGTATTGGAATGGCTATAACAGAAAAATGGTTGGCAGAACGATACAACCGTCCCGGATATAATATTATTGACCATTATACTTACGCTATTGTTTCCGATGGAGATATGATGGAAGGTATTACTTCGGAAGCAGCATCACTTGCAGGCACTCTGCAATTAGGAAAAGTCATTTATTTGTATGATGATAACGATATTTCTATTGAAGGTAGTACCGATATTACTTTTAAAGAAGATGTCGGGCTCAGATTCAAAGCTTATGGCTGGCAGGTTATCGGGCCTGTCGACGGAAATGATGCGGATGCAATTTCCGATGCAATAAAAAAGTCAAAGGATGAAACCCGTTTTCCGAGCCTTATCATATGTAAAACGATAATAGGTTGCGGCAGCCCCAATAAACAGGGTAAATGTTCTGCTCACGGTGAGCCTCTCGGATTAGATGAGGTTGTTTTGAGCAGGGCAGAACTGAATTGGCAGTGTTCAGAACCATTTAAGATCCCCGATGATTCTCTAAGTCATTTTCGCAAAGCAATAGAGAAGGGTAAAACAGAACAGGATAACTGGCAGAAACTTTTTGATTCTTATCGTAATTCATATCCCGATGAATACAAACAGCTTATACAGGATTTGAACGGTGAATTACCGGTAAACTGGGGTGAAGGCCTTGATACACTATTTACGAGTGCCGATTTGAAACTTGCCACGCGTGAAGCATCAGGCCAGGTAATTAATATGATAGCTCCAAGGATTCATTCTTTGATTGGCGGCTCTGCAGACCTAGCACCATCCACCAAAACAACCATAAAAGGAGCTGAGTCATTTTCTGCAGACTGTCCCGGCGGGCGCAACTTCCATTTTGGAATACGCGAGCACGCTATGGGTGCTATTGCCAACGGAATGACCCTTCATGGCGGAATTATTCCATTTGTTTCTACATTCTTAGTTTTTTATGATTATATGCGTGCTTCGGTAAGGCTTTCCGCATTTATGCAACAAGGTGTTATATATGTATATACACATGATTCTATCGGTGTTGGAGAGGATGGGCCTACCCATCAACCGATAGAACAACTTGCAGGACTCAGAACAGTACCCGGATTGGTAACAATTAGACCGGCAGATGCAACAGAAACAACGGAAGCCTGGCGAATAGCCGTTAACAGCAGGAATAAACCGACTGCTTTAGTTTTTACACGCCAAAAGCTCCCTGTTATCGATAGAGAAACAACCGCACCTGCCTACAACGTAAAATACGGCGGTTATATATTATGGCAATCATCGAACATTCCTGACATAATCCTGATAGGTACCGGTTCAGAAGTCCACATAGCATTGGAGTCCGCCAAGCTTTTATACAGGCAAGGCATCGCTACACGTGTTGTATCTCTGCCCTCATGGGAGTTATTTGAGGCGCAGACTGAAGAATATAGGGAATCGGTGCTGCCGAGGAATATTAAAGCCAGAATTTCAATTGAAGCCGGTGTGACTTTCGGTTGGGAACGTTATGTGGGCACCGAGGGCGTAGCCATAGGAATCGACAGGTTTGGTGCATCAGCTCCATTCAATGTTTTGCTTCAACAATTCGGATTAACATCTGATAGAGTTGTTGCCGAAGCGCTTAAAATCTTAAACCGATAGTATAATTATCACGCATTACAAATATTTTGCAGTCGGTGATAACTCTCCGCCGGATTATCCCGGCAAAACACGGCACTACCAACACAAATGTAGTTTACGCCCGATTTTGCAACAGTTTCTATATTATTTTCTTTTATACCCCCGTCTATGCCGACCGGAACATTCGGGTATTTATTGCAGAAATCATTAATCTTATTAAGTACTTCCGGAATAAACTTACTACCGTAATATCCCGGAATAACAGACATAAACAAAACAGAATCCAAGTCTTTAACCAATGAATCAAGGGCTGATATTTCAGTATCGGGATTAACCGCTATTCCGGCTTGTAAACCGGCATTATGAATAGTATTGATAATCTTGTCGTGTATTTGGGTGGCTTCATAATGAAATATTATTTTCTGCGCCCCGGCACGGGCAAAATCGTTAATATACATTTCAGGATTATTTACCATCAGGTGAGCTTCCCACTTCAAATCTGTTTTCGTATGTAATATATCTTTAGCTGTGATGCTTTTTGGAGGAACGAACTCCCCATCCATAATATCTATTTGAACAAAATCAGTAAACGTTTCAGATACCGACAGCATATCCTTTAGAACATCCGTATTATCGGTTAATATAGCGGGTACAACTCGAATTCTGCTTTTCACAATGCATTCCTCTCTGTCTTTATTTATAGGAGGGAAGTTCGCAAAGTTTTAAATCCCCCCACACCCCCATCTCGTTATCTATTATAATTACAGCGCCTTTTAACAATCGAGTACTTTTAGCATAATCCAGCGCTTTACTTATATCATTTTTTGTTTTTAACATATTGCATATCGATGTGGCAGCGGCATCGGCTATCGATGCTGAACTAGCTAAAATAACCACTGCATCCGCTTTGCCGTAACTGAATGAGTGCCCGACTGTACCTGAGGAAGTGCAAATGCCTAATGGGGTATCCTCTGCCGATATATCAACTCCATATTTTCCATTAAGAGCGGAGTTACCGGCATATATAGCAACGATTCTATTTTTCTTGCTGCTTATAAAGATATCACCGCCGTTCTCAATGATTACCTCTTCTGAAAACGCCAGAAGGTCTTTACCGACATATTCAGAAATAGCTCCTGCAATCGTAGCCATAGGACCCACGTTGAATTTTCCCGAAGCGTCTGCCATATCTTTGATTATCTGAGGGCTTTCGCTATCTACAAATACAGGTTTGAATGACGTGGCAAAATCCGGGAATAATTGGATATAGCTTTCTATTTGATTCCGGAATTTGCCGGCAGAATTAAATGCTTTATCTTTTAAATTATAGGAAGTACGTATGTATAGATCGGTCTCTTTGATAATTACACTATAAGAGGCCAGATTTCTATCATTTATCCAATTGCGGTAAGTTCTTGCCTGGTACATAACATAACATTAGAAATGCAACTCCATTGCTCGTGGCGGACATGCCTTGAGACATAATCCGCAGGCAATACACTTGGAGGCATCGAATGATATCAGACGAGTTTCTAAATCGAGCTTAAAAGCTTTGGTAGGACATACTGTTACACAAGCACCGCAATGCGTACATTTATCGTCATTTCGCATAACATTTTGCGCCAGCGATTGTATGCGTACACCTGTTTCGGTAAGATATTTTACACCTTTATCATAATTGGTTTGCTCACCTCGAACCTCGATAACCATTAAACCTTCGGCATCCGGTATAATGGATGCCTTCATGATATTTAATTCCAGGTCATAGTCTTTAATAAGGTGATAGACTATCGAACGATCTACCAGCCGAACGGGAAAGTGTAAAACTATTTTTTTTGAAACAATCATTTAAACGACCTCGCTAAATAAGACTAATCCGGAATAGGGCGTTCATTCATAGGTTTGGTATTTAAACCGGATTCAATCCCCGGAATCAATTCTGCGGGCTCTGTTAAAAGAAAACGCCCGTTCTTTATCCAATCCTTCAAGGTATCGGCGATTATTATAGCACGCGAATAGCTTGATAACGATGCAGTTGGTACTTGCTTACCATCGATTTCAACTTTGCCGCTCTTTAAATCGGCATAACTGACTTCCGCTAAAGTATTGGAAACCATATTTGGATAATCCGAAGAGTAATCTACAACAGGAGCAACGATATCGGCATCGGTTACTGTGGTATATTCAAGTATCTCCTCCGAAAGGATAGGTATAGGAATTCCAACCCCGACTGTAAGTGTAGCGCCGTAACCCATCATACTGGTACCACGCAGCCAGTAGGAGTTCATTTGTTTCAAATCACCTATCAGGGCAAGCGTGCCCGAACCACGGGTAGGAACGCCTTTTTCATTTCGAGGAGCACTTGGGTTATGCTGAGTGCCATTCCATGCCACATAACCAATACCGCCCCCTAAAAATATTTTGGTACCGATTCCTATAGTTCTATAATAAGGGTCATTTAGCAGGGGAGATAATTGCCCCGAAGTTGAAAAATTGATATTTCCCATATTGGGTTTTAAGATACCCATATAGGTATAAATTACTTTTGATGACATATTTATCGCTGCGTTATAATTCTGATATGCATTGCGCGGGTTGAATAATACAGCTTCATTTAAGTCTTTAATATTAATAAGTGTTTCGAGTTTCTTACGCGGATAACAATCTGTCCCGTATGCAGTTACCGATAATCGTATGTCTTTGCCGGCTACCAGATCCTCTATCACATGGCCGCCACCGTAGTTAAACTCACCCGGATATATCTTGTTTCTGGGGTCATCGTCGGGTAGCGCATTGGCGCCTATAAGTAAATCGGTAGCCGCAAAACCCGCATAAGCGTTGACATCATTCAGATATGCTTTCCCTCCGCCAAGTTTAATGCGTGGATTGGAGTGACCGATATTAAAATAAGCTCCGGATGAGCACATCGGGCCAAAAGTGCCGGTTGTCACCACATCGACGTCACGAGCTGCTTTTTTTATTCCTTTTTCTCTGGCAATTTCTATTATCTCTTCCGCATTAACGACTACAGCCTCACCTTTTTTAATTTTCTTGTTAATTTCCTCAATTGTTTTTGACATGTTACAGGCTCCTAAAAAATATCAAAGCAATTCTAAAGCCATTATCCGCGGATAATTAAATAAATGATAAACTGTAATACAAAGCTTGTCAATGAAAACCAGGCGTTCGTTATAGCTTGAATAGAAAAGAGAACTCCAACGGGGGCATCGTATATTCATTTACTATTTAATAATACCAGTATTGTGGTATCATATTCGGTAAGAATGAGTTATTTAAGCGAATACTATTATTTATAGTATAATTATTAGGAGATAGACAATGGATATAGAGAATCTTCTAAGATCAGTAGTACAAAAAGAAGCTTCGGATATGCATTTAAGAGTGTTTACCCCGCCTGTATTTCGCATTGACGGAGATTTAATTGTACAGGAAGAGAATAATCCATTGAATATAGAAGATATTAACCGTATTTTCGAGCAAATAACCACCCAGGAACAAAGAGATTCTTTTTATAAAACGAAGGAGCTTGATTTTGCTTACAGTATCAAGGGGCTTGCGAGGTTTAGGGTTAGTGTATTAAGACAAAGAGGCACAATAAGTATGGCATTCAGACTGGTGCCGTTTCAGATAAGTACAATAGAAGAGTTGCAATTACCGCAATTATGCAAAGAACTTATACAAAAACCCAGAGGGCTTATACTTGTCACAGGCCCAACGGGAAGCGGCAAATCAACCACAATGGCGGCCATGATTGACCATTTAAATAATACGCTTAAAAGAAATGTAATCACCATTGAAGACCCTATTGAATATTTACATTCGAATAAAAAGTGCCTGATTGCTCAGAGAGACCTCGGTGATGATACCTTATCATTCGACATAGCTTTAATTCATGCTTTAAGACATGATCCTGACGTAATTGTTGTGGGCGAAATGAGAGACCTACCGACCGTCACTACAGCTTTACGTGCAGCCGAGACGGGACATCTTGTATTGGGGACATTGCATACTATTGATGCTTCACAAACCGTTGATCGTATTATCGATATGTACCCATCAGAGCAGCAACCGCAGATCAGGTTGCAATTCTCGCAGATACTGGTTGCTATATTATCTCAAACATTACTTCCTAAATATCATTCAAAAGGAAGAGTAGCGGCCTTTGAAATACTGCTGGCCAACACGGCTGTTAGAAATCTAATTAGAGATGGAAAGACATATGAACTCACCAGTATCATGCAATTAAATAATGCAATCGGAATGCAAACGTTGGACCAGAGCCTAACTAATCTTGTGAAGCGCGGTTTGGCAACCAGAGATGAAGCTTTATTGAAGAGCAGCCATCCTGACAGATTAGAGAAGATGATTTAAGATATTTAATTATCGGAGTAATATAAATGCCGATGGAAAAGGATATTTTATCTGTTAAAAATATCTCCAACAAACTGGGGACGCGTTTTATCGGAAAAAGAATTGTAGTTTATCCTCAGCTAGCGTCCACTATGGAGATTGCAAAAATTGCTGCATCAAAAGGCGTCCCCGAAGGAACAGTCATTGTTGCTGAACAGCAAACATCCGGTAAGGGGCGGCTTGACAGAATATGGATATCTCCAAAGGGATGTATCTCTCTATCCATTATTCTATATCCCGATATCAAACATTTACCATCATTAGTGATGGTAACATCTGTTGCCATAATACGTACTATAAAAAAAATAACAGGCATAAAAGCCAGTATCAAATGGCCTAATGATATACTAATCAACAGCAAAAAAGTCGGTGGGATACTTATTGAAGGAACGATTCAGCATATCAATGTCGGTTATGCCGTAATCGGGGTGGGGCTCAATGTCGATTTTAATATTAAAGACTATCCGGAAATCGAGGACATTGCTACGACATTATCAGACGAAAAAGGTAAATATATATCACGTACGGATATCATCCGCACTTTTCTTGTCGAATTTGAAAAACTGTATTTATTAGCAAATGACACAGATATTGTTTACAAAGAATGGCGCGACAATATGCATACCATCGGCAAAAAAGTATCAGCCAAATCAGGTGATGCTGTTTATGAAGGTATAGTTGAAAACGTAGCTGAAGATGGAAGCTTGATTATAAATACGCCGGATGGTGAAATAATAAACTTTACAGCAGGGGATGTTACCTTAATTGAATAAGATAACATCCCTATTATAAGATTTTTTTACTTATCTTCTTTTTTCATAAACATTGATATCAGATCGATAGGTATCGGGAAAACCAGAGTACTGTTTTTCTCTGAAGCAATTTCGGTTAACGTCTGCAAATAGCGCAATTGCAGAGTTACCGGTTCTTTGGCAATAATAACTGCCGCGTCTGCCAGCTTTTGAGAAGCCTGAAATTCTCCTTCGGCATGTATTATCTTGGCGCGTCTTTCTCTCTCTGCTTCCGCCTGCGCTGCCATAGACCTTCTCATTGATTCGGGCAGTTCAACTTCTTTAATCTCTACCGTACTGACTTTTACTCCCCAGGGATCGGTGTGCTCATCGATTATCGATTGCAGTGTTTGATTAAGTTTTTCTCTTTCAGCCAGTAACTCGTCGAGCTCGGATTGTCCCAGCACATTCCTCAAAGTCGTTTGTGAAATCTGCGAAGTAGCTCTGATGTGGTCGAGTACTTTTACTACCGATGCTTCGGGGTCTACAACACGGAAATAGATAACGGCATTTACTCTTACAGTAACGTTATCTTTTGTAATAACTTCCTGTGAAGGCACATCCATGGTTACAACACGCAAATCTACTTTAACCATACGGTCAATAAATGGAATTAAAAAGAACAAACCGGGGCCTTTTCCCCCTATCAACCTCCCAAGCCTGAAAATAACCCCTCTCTCATATTCAGATACCACTTTTACCGACATAAAGAGTATTAACAATACGGCGACTACAATGACAACAATTCCGTAAAGATCCATCAGTTACCTCCTTGATTATTGTTATTAGAAACATATAGTTTAAGTCCGTCAGATTTTTTAATAATGACATATTCTCCGGGTTCGGCAGTACCGCTTTCTATTTTAGCCAGCCATATTTCCCCTTCAACAAATACCGTACCTTCAGGATTCAACCTTTTTCGCACTACTGCAGATTTACCTATTAAGTCCTCACGACCGGTAGAAACCTGATTTTTATGTGCGGCTATAATACGTTCAACAACAAATACCAGTAAAAAAACCGATATCGTCACAATTACTACAATAAGCCAAATATCCACTTATTATTTAAGCCCCCCGTTGATTTTTTTTAAAAGGGCACGCAAAATCGAATACTCCTAGAGTATATACCGATTAGCGATTATCTGCAACCTAAAACAAGATATTTTTACTTGTATACAAAGCTATATTTAGTGTAGAATTTACACACTAACATTATGAAGGATAAATAAATTATGAAAGCAGAAAAATGCAAGGGTTTTAAAGACCTGACGCCCGATGATATGCGGGCTTTTCGTTTAGTAGAGGATACTTTTCGCGATTGTTGCCTGGGTTGGGGCTATGATGAAATACGTACGCCAACCCTTGAGTATTTATATCTTTTTACATCGGTCGGAACATTGACTCCGAATATGCTGGAGAAGGTTTATTCATTCCTTGATTGGGATGGCTGGAGCGGAGAAAGAGTCGTGCTTAAACCGGATGGCACAATCCCGACGGCAAGATATTATATAAATAATAATATAAGCGGACTGGCTCGGCTTTTCTACGTTACCAACTTATTTATGTTTGAAGAAACCGGTAAAAAATCAAGGGAAAAGTGGCAATGCGGAGCAGAGCTTGTCGGCGTTAACGGTGCTCTGCCGGATATTGAACTCTTATCTCTCTCAATAGATGTAATAAGACAACTCGGCCT
>DIKD01000120.1:0-4702 GCA_002421585.1 Dehalococcoidia bacterium UBA5627 | reverse complement strand
TGGATGGTCTTGAATTGAGCACCGAGGATAAAATGGGCATTTTCTCGCGCATACTGGAAGGCGATTCCGCAGCCCTTGATATTTTAAAAATGGATAAGCCCGAGACTGCTGAAATCCTGAACCTGCTTTTAGGGCTGAAGGGGAAATCCTCCGGTTTTTTAAAGAACATTAAGGCATTATCTGAAAAAAATCTGGCTAATATTTCCGAATCTCTTGATAATTTCATCTGCATAGTAGAAAAACTGGAAAAACTCGGCATCGATTACAGGATTGACCTTGCATCCGGTAAAGGTTTTGAATACTATACCGGCTTGATATTCCATTTATTAATAGGACAGAATGTAATCGGCGGTGGCGGAAGATATGATGCCCTTATCCCCCAGATGGGTGGACAGACAACACCGGCGGCCGGTTTTGCTTTCTATATGGACCAATTGATGAAACTAATCGAACCGGAATCACTGGCGGAACTTGATTCCAATAAAATCCTTGTCAGCATTTCATCTGATGAAATGGAAGAAGGTTTTAATTTAGCAGAAATTCTACGTGACTTTGGATATATTGTCGTTTTACAACTGGAAGATGAAAAAAAAACAGATTGTGGATGGCTTCTGGAAATCGTTAATGAAAGCCCCAAATTTATCTTGACTGATAGTGGTAATGGTGAAATAACGAAAACCGATGACGTCTGTGAAATTTTAAAACTGCTGGGATGTGTCGAAGATGTCGCTTAATATTGCGCTGCCAAAGGGTAGATTACTAAACAGTACCGCCTCATTACTTGAAAGAGCCGGCTGGGCATTAGACGGATATAACGATAAGTTACGCTATTATCGGTTAAAATCGGGCAAATTCCCGGATATTAAAATAAAAGTATTACAGGAAAAAGATATTCCAATACAGATTGCCGTCGGCAATTACGACCTCGGTATTTGCGGTCTCGACTGGACAGAAGAATTATTGGTCAAATATCCCAGTAGTTCAGTTCTAAAAATCGCGGACTTGGGATATGGTGATGGTGCTTTGTATGCAGCCGCTTTACCCGGTGATTTAACAGATTCCGAATACCTGGCCTCCAGAAAAGCAATTACCCGTATCGCCGGAGAGTATCCGAACCTTGCTGAAACGCTTGCCGGGAAATTGCGTCTTAAACGTTTCAGCATATTCCCGCTATGGGGTGGTGCCGAGGTTTATCCGCCGGAAGACGCTGAAATTGTTTTGCTTCCTCGTAAATCGGGAAGGGATATACTTGCCGCAGGCATGGTACCCATTCTTAAAGTTGTGGATTTTAAGGCATATCTTATTGCTAACAGCAATAGCTTAAAAACCAAGAATATGGCACAAGTTTTGTCTTCACTTACGGATTTAATCGATTCTAAAAGGGAAATCCCCAAGACCTTTCATTTTATAAAAGAAAAAGATGCGCCGACGGCAAAATCATTTATCGAAGTAGATGACGACATTGTAAGGCTGGCTTTGCCTGATGGGCATCAGCAGTCACATGTTTGTCGTATTTTTGACAAAGTAGGCATAAAAGTGGATGATTATCCGTCTCAAACAGGCAACCGCAGACCGGAAAGTAATCTGGACGGTTATTTTATAAAGGTTATCAGGCCGCAGGATATGCCATTGCAAATAGCTAACGATAATTTTGACCTGGCAATAACCGGTAGAGATTGGCTTATTGACCATAAATATCAATTTCCTAACAGCCCGATAAAGGAGCTTCTAGACCTCAAATACGGTTGGGTAAAAATTGTTGCGGTAATAGATGAAAAAGTACCGGTAGAAGATATTAAATCGTGGTGGCAATACTGTAATGAGAAGCAAATAGTGTGCCGGGTAGCTACCGAATATACTAATATCGCAGACCGCTATGTCAGGGATAACCGTATAGACAGATACCGTATTATTCCGACTTGGGGAGCTACTGAAGGATTTATACCTGAAGACGCGGATTTGTTAATTGAAAATACGGAAACAGGCGGTACCATTGCCCGCCATAACCTTAGAATTATAGACAAGCTATTTGAATCTACCGCCTGTCTGATAGGCAGTACAAGAAAAATATCCAACGACCGTAAAAGTAAAAGAATGCAATTTTTAATAGATGCTTTAACAAAGGCTATGGAGCTGCCGTAAAATGAAAATAATTAATAGCTTTAAAAAAGCCGAGGCTTTGCTTTCAAGAAAGGTTATATCGACAGAATATACATTATCGCCGGCATTTAAAGGTAAGCTTCTTGAGATGTACGGAACGGACCAGCCTGAACAGGTTGTTAGGCAAATAGTCGAAGCCGTTCGAACACGGGGTGATAAAGCTGTACGTGAATATACTCTAAAAATTGACAATATTGAATTATCAAACATTAAAGTTTCCGAGCGTGATATTAAAGAAGCATGCTATGGACTTGACCCCGACCTTTATAAAGCGCTGGAAGCAGCTGCTAAACAAATCCGTGCCTTTCATACTTCCCAGAGGGATGCGTTATTCAGCGGTTTTGAAAAAATGGGAAACGGCACCATAGCCCGCCCGCTGGAAAGGGTAGGGGTGTATGCTCCCGGAGGAACTGCCAGCTATCCCTCTACGGTATTAATGACAGCTATTCCCGCCAGAGTAGCCGGTGTCAAGCAGGTAATACTGACAACTCCACCCGGCAAAGATGGCAAGGTACCGGCGGCTACGCTTGCGGCAGCACATATCGCTGATGTTGACCTTGTTTTCTGCATTGGAGGAGCTCAAGCTATCAGTGCGCTGGCTTACGGAACAGAATCGGTTCCCGCTGTGGATAAGATATGCGGCCCGGGTAATATATTTGTTATGCTGGCAAAGAAGCAGGTTTACGGTACGGTAGATATCGATGGGTTACAAGGCCCCAGTGAAGTTCTTATAATCGCAGATATTAAAGCCAAAGCAAAGCTTCTGGCTGCTGAAGTTTTAGCACAGGCTGAACATGATACCCTGGCTTCGTCAATACTGATTACAGACTCTCCTTCGCTGGCTGCTGCCGTCGAAAGAGAAGTTGATTCACAATTACAGGAATTGAACAGATGTAAGATTGCTTCGGAATCCTTGAAAAATAACGGAATAATAATAGTTGTAGACAGAATGGAAGAGGCAATTGAGCTCTCTAATCTATATGCTCCTGAGCATCTTTGTCTGGATATGGCAGATTCGGAAGCATACCTTGATAAAATCACCAATGCCGGTTGTATATTTTATGGATATGCTCCGACAGTTGCTATGGGTGACTATGTCGCAGGACCGAGCCATGCCTTACCTACCGGCGGTACTGCACGTTTTGCTTCACCGCTTAATATATCCGATTTTATTAAATATACGAATAGGGTTAAAATAACCGGGGAGGAACTGGAGAAATATGGGCCTGTGGCGATGACTATTGCTGAAGCAGAAGGGTTGCAGGCACACTCAAAAACAGTCGCAGTACGGTTATCGGAGAGCTAAATAAAAAGAGGAATTGAAATGTCGGAAGAAGGAATCGAAAAGTTTGTAAGGCCTGATTTAAAAAGCTTTGGAGGATACGCGGCAAGTAAAGCGCCCGAAACACTAAAAGGCAAAATAAGCGTTCCCGTTGAAAAAATCATAAAACTGGATGCCAATGAGAATCCCTATGGCTGCTCTCCAAAAGTCAAAAAGGCGCTTGCAGAATACAATGGCATTCACATTTACCCTGATTCCTGGCAGCAGGAACTGAGACGCCATTTGCAGGATTATACCGGTGTTCCTATGGAGCACATCGTTGCCAGCGCCGGAAGCGACCAGCTTATCGATTTATTGATGAGGTTATTTGTCAGCAAGGGAGATGAAGTTATCAATTGTATTCCAACCTTTGCCATGTTCCAGTTTTTTATCAATCTGGCAGATGGAACTACGGTAAATGTGCAAAGAGATGAAAACTTCATGGTGGATGTTAAAGCGCTCAAAAAAGCAATCACCCCAAGAACCAAGCTGATACTACTGGCAACGCCCAATAATCCGACCGCAACCATCATGCCCAGGGATGATATCCTCGAAGTTTTAGATATCGGATTGCCGACGCTGGTAGATGAAGCATATTACGAGTTTACCGGCGAAACCATGGCTCCTTTAGTAGGAAAATACAAGAATTTGATGGTTCTCAGGACATTCAGTAAATGGGCGGGGTTGGCAGGTTTAAGAATAGGTTACGGTATGTTTCCCGTCGAAATAGCCAGCTACCTTTTACGCATTAAAGAACCTTATTGCGTCAATGTAGCCGCACAGTTGGCTGCCATCGAATCCGTTAAAGATAAAGACTACCTGATGGAAAAAGTGAACATCATCTCTTTGGAACGTGATAAAATGTACGCATTATTAGAGCAGACAGGCTGGTTGAAACCATATCCCTCGAAAGCGAACTTTATTCTCTGCGCGTTATTAAAAGGAAAAGCCAAGGAGATTCAGCAGAAACTTGAGGAAATGGGTATCCTGGTTCGTTATTTCGATACACCATTGTTAAAAGACAGCTTGAGAATAAGTGTCGGCAAACCGGAGGAAAACAAAGTGCTTATTCAGGCTCTCAATAAAATAGGGGAGGCGTTATAAGATTATGAGAACTTCCAGTATTAAAAGGGAAACCAAGGAAACCAACATTAATCTGAAACTCGATTTGGACGGGTGCGGCGATTATGAAATGTGCACCGGCAACCGCATCTTCGACCA
>DIKD01000013.1:328-8698 GCA_002421585.1 Dehalococcoidia bacterium UBA5627 | reverse complement strand
GATACTGCTCCTTTTCAATCAGTCGAGAAATGGCGATGTCGCTATCCCCTTCTACAGACATCGACGATATCCGTACAAAGCTTGATGAATCGAGAGAAGCCTCCGGACTTATGGAAGAAGACTGCTCTGTTTCGGCAAACGGAGTGGAGGATATCCGTGATTATGCAGTTTCCGCCTCGCGCGGACAGGTACTCGACCCGAAAACTCTCAGGGTTATTTGCACTTCGCTGCAGGTAATGCGCCTGCTGCGAAACGGAATTGCAGACCGTACCGATATTTTTATTGCATTATCGAAACACAGTGATAATATAAGCGAATTTACCCCGATTGAAAAAGCCATTGACCGGGCGATTTCCATAGACGGCGAGATTCTCCCCAATGCCTCGGCTAAACTGGTATCCATCCGCCGCAATCAGCAGGCAAAGAAATCCGCCCTGATGAATACTTTGCAGGGATTAATCTCTACCGGAACACAAGAGCACTATATTCAGGAAGCGTTAATCACGGAGCGTGAAGGACGTTATGTCATTCCGATAAAGAGCGAACACCGCAAAGAAATCAGCGGCATTGTACACGATGTTTCCAATTCGGGAGCAACACTGTTTATCGAGCCGTTGCAGACACTGGAAATGGGCAACGCCTTAAAAGAGGAGCAAATCGAGGAAAAGCGTGAAGTCGCCCGCATACTGGCCGAAATCAGCGAACTTATCGGCGGTGTCAGTGAAGATATAATCAATAGCATCGAAGCCACTGCCGTACTTGACCTGGCTCTGGCAAAAGCGCGTTTTGCACGGCGTTTCAAGGCAAGCGAAGCCGCTGTCTATAAACCGGATTCATCGGTGCCCCCCGTAATCAAACTGGATGACGCCCGCCACCCCCTGCTGGGAGATTCCGCTGTTCCGCTCAGTATCGAAATCGGAAATGACTTTTCGGTTTTAATTATCACCGGTCCCAACACCGGGGGTAAGACAGTCGCCTTAAAAACAATCGGGTTGTTATGTTTAATGACACAGGCAGGACTGCCGATTCCGGCAGCACCAACCAGCCGGCTGCCGGTACTGAACGGCATCTTTGCCGACATCGGCGATGAGCAGAGCATTGCGCAGACGCTTTCGACCTTCAGTTGGCATATGAGTAATATCGCTCGCATCCTGAAAAAATTACAGGGCTGTAACCTGGTTCTTTTAGACGAACTGGGAGCCAGCACCGACCCCAACGAAGGCTCGGCTTTAGGCAGGGCGATTCTGTTGCATATCCTTGCCTCACGCTCTCTGGCAGCGATTACCACCCACTATACCGACCTGAAGGTTTTTGCACATGTAACGGAAGGATTGCAGAATGCCTCGTTTGATTTCGACCCGGAAACGATGACCCCTACTTACAAGCTGACACTGGGAACGCCCGGAGGCTCAAACGCCATTGCCACCGCCGCTCATTTCGGATTGCCGGAAGGAGTTATCAGCACCGCCCGAAGCTCACTTGAAGAAGGCTCGCGCCGGCTTGAGGAACTGCTGACCAACATCCAGCAGGAAAAGCAGAGATTGGAGACTTTAAACCGCGAACTGGCGGACGAAAAGATAATGTACACCCGGCAGAATAAAGAGCTATCGACCGAACTAACGAAATTTAAAGAAGAAAAGCAAAAATTGAAGCAGAACGCCCGCGACTCCATTATAGAAGAGGTAGCGCGGCTGGAAAAAGAACTGAAACTCGTAAGCGCCGAAGTGCGAAGGGCTAAATCTCAGGAAGCCATTAAAAACGCCCGCCAGACCTCGCAATCAGTTCGCCGCCAAATCAGAGAAGGTATTCTGGCAGAAGAGGAAGAAACACTGCCGAAAGAAGACTCTTTTATTGCTGTCGGCGACAATGTGTTGATAAAAGAAGTAGGCGTTAAGGCAAAAGTGATTTCTATAAATGATAAGACCGGACAGGTGGAAGTATCAACTGGCTCGATGAGCTTTAAGACTAACGGAGACGGCGTTATCAAGCTATACGGCGATGAGACAAAGGATAAAGCATACGAAGTGCAGGTGCAGGTTCCGTTAAGACAGATGTCGATGGAACTCGACCTGCGCGGCAAACGCGCCGACGAAGTAGAGGTACTGCTGGATAACTACTTAAACGATGCCGCTGTATCCAACCTAAAAAGAGTGCGCATCATCCACGGCTACGGCACCGGAACTGTGCGCTCGATGGTACGCGACCTGGCATCCCACCACCCGCTGGTGAAAAACTTTGAAGCGGTACCCGCAAACGAGGGCGGGGATGGGACAACGATTATCAATTTGAGGTAGCGATTGTCTCTCATGCGTCATCCTGAAGTCACAAAGGGTGACTGAAGGATCTGGGGGGAGGGTAAAACAAATTACCCCCAACGCCCAGATGCTTCGTTCGACCACCACGAACTCAGCATGACAGGCTATAAAGGCTTCCCTCAGCGGAAGTCTCGACCAATCGGAACAAGCCTGATGAAGGTTTTAAAGTCTGTGCGAGGATGCCGCAATCAGACGAAGCAATCCCTTTGCTGCGATTTAGAAATACAATGGGATTTATTAAAACCAATGATAGAGATTGCTTCATCCCGATTCTCGGGATTCGTAATAATAGCTTGACTCTCGCCGCTATGTTTCGACAAGCTCACCACGAATGGCTTTGGGAATTTTTTATTGGTTTTTCTACAAAATCAGCATGGCATCGCCGAAGCTGTAGAAACGGTAATTCTTTTCAATAGCTTCCCGATAGGCTTTCTTCATCAATTCCATTCCCCCGAACGCGCTTACCATCATCAAAAGGGTAGATTTCGGCAGGTGGAAATTGGTAATTATGGCATTTGGGATAAGGAATTTATAGCCCGGCAGGATAAAAAGGTTTACCCAGCCCTCAAACGGGTCTAGGGGGGCATTTTTACTGATGCCGGCGGCATATTCAACAAGCCGGACGGATGTCGTTCCCACGCAGATTACCCTTCTGCCCTGTTTTTTAGCCACAGAAACCTCATCGGCAACCTCTTTGCTGATGTAGCCGTATTCGAAATGCAGTTTATGCCGACTGAGGTCTTCACCCTGTACCGGGCGAAAGGTATCCAATCCGACATGCAGAGTGGTAAAAAGGCATTTGATTCCGTTTTTACGCAGGGTATCGATAAGTTCGGGGGTAAAATGCAAGCCGGCAGTCGGCGCGGCGGCGCTGCCCGTCTTATCAACATCGGCATAGATCGTCTGATACCTTTCGGGGTTCTCTAAAGGCGCATGGATATAGGGAGGTAGAGGGGTTTTTCCAAAAACAGGCAGATACTTTTCATCGGAAAAGCGTACCAGCTTGATACCCTCATCTAAAATATCCACTATTTCAACAAAAACCGGCGGGATTGTTTCCTCTGAAGTCAGGGAATCGTTATACAATTCGATTTTAGTGCCGGTTCTGACGCGTTTACCCGGCTTTACCAGCGCTTCCCAAGTGCCGTCTTGCGTATGCTTTAGAAGCAGCAGTTCAACTTTACCGCCTGTTTCGGGCTTAAATCCCTTAAGGCGCGCCGGCATAACACGGCTGTCATTGAATACCAGCACATCCCCCTCTTTTAAATAGCGGCAGATATCACAAAAGGCATTCACGTGGGTGATGCCGGAATCCGTACGGTTGACTACCAGCAGACGTGAGCTGTCTCTGGGTTCGACCGGTGTTTGGGCAATCATCTCCGGGGGCAGATAATAATCGAAATCGCTGGTTTTCACGAGTGCACTTTCTGTTTAAAAATAGTGTTTTATATTTTCTACAACTTCCCTGACAGGGTCGAGTTTGTTTAAGGTAAAAAATTGAATACCGGGAGCGCCGCCCTCCAGCAGCTCATTGCATTGCTGTATTGTAAAATCCAGCCCCGCTTTATAGGTAGCTTCATCGTCGCCGTCAAGCGGAGCAAAAATATCGTGCACCTTTTGCGGCACAGTGGCACCGCACCCCTTGCAAAATGAGAGCAGCTTCTGATAGTTGGTAATCGACATTATGCCGGGAAGTATGCGCGCTTTTACACCCGCCTTCCTCAACCTGTCTACATACACGAAATAGTCTTTATTATCGAAAAATATCTGGGTGATTACAAAATCGCCGCCGGTATCGATTTTCTTTTTCAGATAAATCGAATCCAGTTCTTTACTCGGACAATTTATATGACCCTCGGGGAAGCCGGCAACGCCGATACTGAAGAAATCGCCGTGTTTGCGAATCATCTCTATAAGCTGGTAACAGTATTCCAATCCGTCGGCAGCCGGTTTCCGGTTTTCATCACCCGCCGGCGGGTCACCGCGCAGAGCAAATATATTGCGGATATTCTTGTTTTTCATCTCGTTTATTTTCTCTGCTAAAGACTGTCTGCTGTCGCCGACGCATGAAAAATGATGCATGGTGGGTATGTTAAAACGCTTCTGGAAATTGTCTACAATATCCAGTGTAAGCTCACGTGTACCACCGCCGGCGCCATAAGTAACCGAAAACCAATCCGGTTTAAGCGCAGCAAAAGTTTCGGCGATGTCATAGAGCTTTTTCATCCCAACTTCTGTCTTGGGTGGAAAAAACTCAAAAGAGAATGTTTTCTCCTTCTCGCTGAATATATCCGTAATCTTTTTCATGTCGAACTCCCGTAGTCTAGTATAACAATAATTCGCATTTTAAGAAAATATTACACAAAAAGTTTGGATTTGTTCCGGCATTGGGCATCTGCTAAACTTAATTAGCGATTGAGGTAATGGTTATGAATATACTGCTTTCAAACGATGACGGAATACTCTCTCCCGGGCTGTGGGCTCTTGCGAAAGAGTTGCAGGATATTGCCGAAATTACTGTAGTCGCCCCGGACAGGGAACAAAGCGCTACCGGTACCATGGTAACTCTGCGCCAGCCCCTGCGAGTCCACAAAATAGACGCGTTGATAAAAGGAATAGATACCTATGCCGTTGAAGGGACCCCCGGTGACAGCGTTATCATAGCGCTTGAAATGGCTGTTAAAGAAAAACCCGACCTTGTTATTTCCGGTATCAATCAAGGCTTGAATACCGGCGACGATATATTGATTTCTGGGACGGTTGGCGCCGCCCTGCAGGGTTATTTAAGGGATGTTCCGGCCATAGCAATCTCTGTACTAAACTATAATGATGACAATGTTGCCAAAGCGGCACGACTGGTCAGGCTGCTAGTCGAAAAGTTCAGAGATAAAACTTTATCCGGGTGTTTCTTTTTAAATATCAATATCCCCGATTATCCGCTTTCCGAAATGAAGGGTATTAGCATAACCCGCCAGGCGCATAAGACTCACATAGATACCGTAAAAGAAGGGCATGACGGCAGACAGGAATACTACTGGCTGGTACGCCAACAGCAAAACAACAATGTAGCGGAAGATACTGATATCTACGCTTTGCAAGAGAAATATATTTCAATTACTCCCTTAAACGAAACGCTTTTCCAGAGAAAAGCAAGCGGACTGAACGAAGCGTTGTGCAAGGAGCTTTTTAAGAATATTTAAAAGCATTAAAGCACCCCGTGAAATACAACTGATTTGACATACTCACTTAAGCTGAATACAATTAAATTATAAGCCATCGACCTTATGGCGGTGAGCTTTTTTGAGGCAACAATTCGGATATTTCGCTTGGATCGAGTACGACCGAGACGTGTATTTTTTATTTACCTTCTCGTAGTTTCGGAGAAGGTTTTTTTATTTAATAAGCCGGGAATATAAACGATGAATAAAATCAGACTGGGTTTTATCGGAGCCGGGGCATTGGCAACTACACTTTCGGTTGCCTTTAAGCAAAACGGCTTTAACATCACCGCTGTTTCCAGCCGCGGATTTGAATCTGCAAAAACTCTGGCAGAACGATTAGACGACTGTCGCGCCGCAGCGAATAACCAGGAAGTTGCCGATTACGCAGACCTGGTATTTATTGCCACACCGGATGATGTTATTCCCGTGGTCGCGTCACAGGTAAGTTGGCGAAAAGGACAGATGGTCGTTCATTGCAGCGGTGCGGACCCTGTGGATATTCTGAATCCGGCAAAAAAAGCCGGTTCGCAAATCGGAGTATTTCATCCGTTGCAGACATTCGCTGCCAAGCCGGAGGAAAACTTAAAAGGCATTACCTTTGCTGTTGAAGCGGAAGAGCCGTTGCTGACGCAACTTAAAGAAATGGCGCGAATACTCGGAGGCAACGTAATAGAACTGAAATCGAAAGACAGGGCAATCTATCATGCGGCAGCGGTTTTCGCCTGTAATTACCTGGTTACTTTAACCGATATTGCCGCAGACTTATGGGAGAGCATAGACGTTCCCCGCGATAAAGCAGTAATGGCTTTGTTACCGCTAATGAGGGGCACTATTAACAATATAGAATCGATAGGAGTTGCAAATAGTCTGACCGGACCGATTGCCCGCGGAGATTCGGGAACTGTAAAAAAACATTTAACGGCACTGGATAAAATAGACCCCGATATTACCGGGTTGTATCGGGAACTCGGCTTGAATACCATCCCGATAGCCATAAAAAAAGGCAAACTGAATAAATCACAGGCAGAAGATATAGAACGGATACTCAAACAGCCAATACTACAGCCGGAGTGCAAAAAACAATGAGAACAATGATGAAAAGTAAAATCCACCGCGCCCGTGTTACCGATCTCAATATAGACTATGAGGGAAGCATCACTATAGACCGTAATCTGTTACAGGCGGCCGATATCCTGCCCTACGAGCAGGTGCACGTCCTGAACGTCAATAACGGTGAGCGTTTTTTAACTTATGTTATCGAGGGGGAAGCCGGAAGCGGACGGGTCTGCTTAAACGGAGCTGCAGCGCGAATGGTTTGTAAGGGCGACATTGTTATTATTCTTACCTACTCACAGGTAGCGGAAGGCGACGTGGAAGATTTTAGCCCGACTATGGTTTATGTAAACGCAAAGAATGAGATTACTTCTATAAAACATACTATCGAATCATTGCCCTTCTAAGGAGGCCGCTATGCGCACAAATATAATTCAGATAAAGGCTATGAAGCAAAAAGGCGAGAAAATCGCCACGCTGACCGCCTACGACTATATGACCGCTAAAATCATAGATGAAGCGGGAGTGCCGCTTATACTTGTCGGGGACAGTCTCGGAATGGTAATACTGGGATATGATTCAACCATCCCTGTAACCATGGACGAAATGATTCACCATACCAAAGCGGTAGTACGCGGCTCCAAGAATGCCATGGTTATCGGCGATTTGCCTTTTATGAGTTACCATTTAAACGCTGAGCAGGCTTTAACCAATGCGTCACGCTTTATTCAGGAAGCAGGTGCGCAGGCGGTAAAACTTGAAGGCGGAGTTAATGTCTCCGATAAGGTAAAAAAGATTGTCGATTGCGGCATTCCCGTAATGGGGCATATCGGCTTAACTCCTCAATCGATAAATCAACTCGGCGGGCATAAGATACAGGGTAAGGATATAGAAACGGCAAAAAAACTGCTGGCAGACGCTAAAGCGCTGGAAGAAGCCGGGGCATTTGCCGTTGTGCTGGAGACCGTACCTGCTGAACTGGCTGCTTTTATTTCTAAAAATATCAGTATCCCTACTATAGGCATCGGAGCCGGCACAGGATGCGATGGACAGGTACAGGTTGTAAGCGATATACTGGGATTGTTTACCGATTTCGTACCGAAGCATACCAAACAGTATGCAAGGATTGCGGAATCGATGTCTAAGGCTGTAAACGAATATTATGAAGAGGTTAAATCAGGGCTTTTTCCCACCGAAGCGCAGAGTTTTCCGATGGATGAGAGCATTATCGATGAACTGAAAAAAAACTAATATTATGAAAATAATCAAAACTATCTCCGAAATGCAAGAGCTCAGAAAAAAACTTCCGGAACCGGTCGGATTCGTTGCAACAATGGGCTATCTACATGAGGGGCATATCTCGCTTGTAAGGAAAGCGAAAGAGGAAAATGCTTCTGTTATAGTCAGCATCTTTGTAAATCCGACCCAGTTTGGACCCAATGAAGATTTTGAAAAATACCCGCGTGATATCGATGGCGATTTGGAAATATTAGAAGAAGAGGGCGTTGATGCCGTCTTTGCACCCGAAGCGGATGAAATGTATCCCAAAGATTTCAACAGCCGTGTCGAGGTTATCGGGATAACACAAAAGCTGGAGGGCAACTGCCGCCCGGGACATTTCCGGGGGGTTACCACAGTCGTCAATAAGTTATTCAACATAGTTATGCCTAATAAAGCCTACTTCGGGCAGAAGGATGCACAACAGGCAATTGTTATTGGTAAAATGGTTAAAGACCTGAATATGAACCTTGAAGTTATCACCTGCCCCACTATTAGGGAGC
>DIKD01000013.1:0-246 GCA_002421585.1 Dehalococcoidia bacterium UBA5627 | reverse complement strand
GGGTGAAAGAAATGCCGAGGCTATCCGATGGGAAATGGTCAGGCTGATTAAAACAGAGGAACCGGCAAGAATAGATTATGTTTCCGTTGCCGACCCGGTTACCCTCGATGAACTTGATGAAATCAGCGGTAAAGCGCTGGTATCTCTGGCGGTCAAGTTTTATAAAACAAGATTGCTGGACAGTATAGTTTTGGGATAGATTACTCACGCCACTACCGATGCGTATTGCGTCAAATAAAACTGTTA
>DIKD01000031.1:2934-10688 GCA_002421585.1 Dehalococcoidia bacterium UBA5627 | reverse complement strand
GGAGGCTGATGCTAGTGGCCACAGTAATGAAGGCCAATGAGGGTGAAAGCTTCGACAGTCTGTTAAAGCGTTTCAACAGGAAGGTCCAACAGGACGGAATCCTGTCCGAGGTGCGCCGAAGAGGTCGTCACCAGAAACCGTTAACCAGGCGTGCACGTAAAGAGGCAGCCAGCAGACGTCAGGCAAACAAAGCTGCCCGAGCAACCAGAAGATAGGGAGAGTTAAGGAAATGTCATCTGATTTAAAACAGAAACTTAACGATGACCTTAAAGTTGCGCTCAAAAGCGGCGATAAGCTCTCGTGTTCTGTACTTCGTATGCTTCTTTCCGCCATTCATAATGCCGAAATTGCCAAGCGAGGCGAACTGGAAGAAATCGAGATAATCGGTGTTATTGCCAAAGATGCCAAGCAGCACAAGGAAAGCATTCTTGCTTTCAAGCAGGGCAACCGGCAGGACCTGGTGGAAAAAGAAGAAGCCGAACTGGTTATAATCGAAAGATATCTTCCGGAGCAGATGAGCCGCGAAGATGTTGTAACCGCAGCCCGCAAGGTAATCCGGGAAGTCGGCGCCCAGGGGCCCAGGGATAAAGGCAAGGTAATGGGTAAACTGGTAGCTCAACTGAAAGGAAAAGCCGAAGGTCAGGTAATCAACGAGGTAGTTAACGAACTGCTCGAACAGTAGTTTTCAAAACGTTTTTATTAAAAAGAGGGTGTAGCAGCCCTCTTTTTTTATGTCCTTTTTTCTTCTGTCACGCTGAATTCGTAGCAACCCCCTAGCCGTTCGTGGTGAGCTTGTCGAACCATAATGGTGATGATTAAAAATGCCATTGCGAGCCCCGATTTAACGGGGCGCGGCAATCTCTCACGAATAGCTTTTTTGTAATGTTGAGTTCGTGCCCTTCGACAAGCTCTCCTACGCTATAGCTTAAAGACGAGAGGATGAACGGACATTATTAGAGTCATGATAAGCCTGAATTCAACATCGGGGGGAAATAAAAATGCCTTCCCTCGGGGGCAAGGTGGCATTTACAAAGTAAATGACGGATGAGGGTTGATATTCCCCCTGCTGCCGATGCGACCTGATATGCTCTTTCTCCCCTCTCCCAAGATTCTTCATCCCGACAAGTCGGGATGAAGAATGACAGTATTAAAAAATCGCCAACGACTCGGCAATCTCTCACGAATAGTCTGACTGTTAACTGTAGGGACGGGCATTGCCCGTCCGCCATGTTAGTATAAAGAGCAAGCTACCAATGGTCGCCCCTACAAATCTAATGATAACGCCCTGTTGAATTCGATTGCCAGCTTCTCTTTTTTTGTTCCCGAATCAATAAAATCCCAGGGCAGTTTTTCATCTGTATCCCATTTCCGGACAGTGTAATGCTCAAGGTCAATATCCAATTCACGCGCCTTCTGCCGCCACTGAGCCAACGAGACATTATCGATAGCGGCTAATAGTTCGGAAATCCGTATATCCCCCCGCGACAGCACCCCCTGCACATGGCTCCATGCCACGCTCTCATTCTTAACCTGCACCCCCAGCGGAGCCAGTTTCCTCTTTAAGAAATTCAGACGGTGATTGAGAGTTTTCTCATCAGCCATCGGCATCCACTGGAAAGGTGTACCCGCCTTGGGAATAAAGGGCGCTACATTGATATCAATACGGCAGCCGACCAGCTTTGTGTTCAATAAGTCCCGGCATTTTACTACCAGCGATACGATTTCTTCTATATCATCATCAGTTTCCGTCGGTAACCCTACCATAAAATAGAACTTGAGTGTTTTAATGGGAAATTCGGCTACCTTTTCTACCGCTTGCATTATGTCATCTTCATCGATACGCTTGTTGACGACGTTGCGCAGGCGTTGCGAGCCGGCTTCCGGCGCCAGCGTTAAAGTATGTGCCCCGCTTTCGACAGTAGCTTTTAGCACGGCTTCATACAGGGGTTTGATACGCATCGAACTGATGGAAATCCCCACCCCCATATCTCGAATGGCGTTTACTATCTCTTCGATTTGCGGATGGTCGGATACCACCGCCCCCACCAGCCCGATTCTTTTACGGTATTCCAGCGCTTTTTTTGCCTGCTCGATAATGCTTTCGGCAGAGTGAAAACGAATCGGGCAAAAGGCATTTCCGACCATACAGAAACGGCATCCCCACCCGCATCCCCGCTCCACCTCAATCAGGTATAAATCCCCCAGTTCGGTTTCGCTGGAGAGCACCGCGGAACTGACGGGAACATTACTCAGTTTCGATAGATACTGCCTGGCAATTTTCCCGCCTTTACAGTATTTCGGAACATACATACCGGGCAATTTCGATAGTGCTTCCAGCTTTTCATCTCTTGAAAAAACATTATCGGTCAGTACGTCAATCATTTCGGGAACGAGGGCTTCCGCTTCCCCGATACACATACAATCCAGAAAGGGGGACAGTGGAACGGGGTTGGAAATGATACAGGGTCCGCCGGCAATTATAATCGGGTGTTGTTCGTTACGCTCCCCGGCGTGTAGCGGAATACCGCTCTGCTTTAAAAGACTGATTATATTGAAATAATCCAGCTCATAGGAAACGGAAAAAGCCAGAACAGGAAATTCGTTTATCTCACACAGGTTTTCAAGACTGTAAAGCATACCTTCTTCGTAAAAGATGCGCTCACAAACGACATCGGCATAGCTGTTTAGAATGCGGTAAATGGACTGAATGCCAAGATTGGACATACCGATATAGTACGAATTGGGATAAATCAAACCGACCGGCAGCCTTCCTCCCCAATCCTTAACAATTGTCCCCTGTTCTTTCTTGACTAAATCGTCGCCCTTGCTGTATTTATCTCTTCCCACTATTCTTTCCACTGAATATAATTTTAACTATTAATCATTCCATTACTGTTTTATTATTCGATATGCCAGGAAGAGCAAAACCCTGTTGTCATGCTGAGTACGTGGTGGTCGAACGAAGCATCCGGGGCGGGGATAAATTACGTTTTAATACCCTTCCCCAGATTCTTCTCCCGATCAATCGGGATCAGAATGACAGGAATTAGTCTTATCAAACCACGACAAGTCAGCAAAGCATAGCCTGACGAATGCAGTATTTAGAATATAACCTGTTAAAGGAGATAATGCAAACGAAACCGAGGATAATTAACCAGTCTTTGCGAGAATGGAGTCACAATGAAATCGGAAGGAAATTACTAATTGTTGAATATTAAAATTTCCGTTCACGCTGAGCTTGTCGAAGGGTCAAAGAGCAGAAATCATACTTATTATTATGACGCCGTTATGGTTTTCGACAGGCTTCCTTCGTCAAGCTCAGGACAGGCACCACGAACGGCTTTTATTAAGTCACTCCACAACCTTTTATGATTACTCACATCATATTCACTTAAGAATTCCCGCCCAAAAAAACAGTAGCGACGACCATTGGTCGTCCGCCAATCCGTCCATATGATAATAAAAAAATTACCCACCCTGCTGACAGAGTGGGCAACAACTTCATATTGAAAGGACTTTAACTCGACCTAGCACTTGGTATATCCACAGCCGGGGCACTTGAAGCACCCCTCTTCGTAGACCAGAATACTGCCGCAATCGGGGCACTGTCCGGCAATGTTTTTAACCAGCCCGTAATCTTGTATCGGTTTTTCAGCGCATTCTTCCTCGTCCTTCTCTGCGTCGTTGAAATGACGTTCCAGCACACCGGCAATGGCATCGGCGCAGGATAATGTCGATTTGCCGCCCTCCCAGGCAATAGACGGACAGCGTATGCCCTTGAGTTGTTTAACCAGTGAATTCACATCGATGCCCGACCTTAAAGCCAGCGATATCAAACGGCAAATGGCTTCGAGCTGCGCCGAAGCGCAACCGCCCGATTTGCCCAGGCTGGAAAACACCTCGCAAACACCGTGTTCGTCAGAGTTGACGGTAACATAGAGGTGCCCGCAACCGGTATTTACCTTCTCTGTAAAGCCGGTGGTAACCTTGGCTCTGCGGCGCGGCGCATGTTCGACAACGACTGCTTTTTCTTCCTTTTTCTCGGTACCGGTCGATAACACCTGTCCATCGCGGCTGCCGTCGCGGTAGATGGTAATACCCTTCAATCCCTCTTCGTATGCCATCATATAGACACGGGCGATGTCCTCTTTGGTGGCGCTTTTGGCGAAGTTCACCGTCTTGGAAACAGCATTATTGGTATATTTCTGGAAAGCAGACTGCATCTTGATATGCCAGTTGGTATCGATTTCATGCGCCGTAACGAAAACCTTCTTGATACTTTCTGGTACACCTTGGATATCTGTCAGATGAGTGCCGCTTGCCAGTTTTTTCATCATATCATCCGAATAAAAACCGCCGTCTTTTGCTACCTGCTCGAAGTAAGGATTCACCTCTATCATCTTTGTCCCGTCGAGGATGTTCCTGATATAACTCAAAGCGAACAGCGGTTCGATGCCGCTCGAGCAGCCGGCGATAATACTTAATGTGCCGGTAGGGGCTATGGTAGTCCTTGAAGCATTTCTGATTTTTACGCCGTTCGGGACATCGTAAATACTGCCCTCGAAAGCAGGAAAGACGCCGCGTTCATCTGCCAAAACAGACGAATAATCAAGCGCCTCCCTGTCAACAAAGCCCATTATTTCAGTTGCAAGTTTTAGGGCTTCTTCCGAATTATACGGAATGCCAAGTCTTAAGAGTATATCGGCAAAGCCCATAATACCAAGACCTATTTTACGGGTTTTACGTGTCATTTCCCCTATTTCGGGTATCGGGAACTTGTTGACATCGATTACATTATCCAGGAAACGCACTGCCGCTTTTACGGTCTGTGCCAGCTTATTATAGTCAATTTCATATGTATCGCCGTTCTTAACCAGCATCTTTGTAAGGTTAATTGAGCCGAGATTGCACGATTCATATGGCAACAAAGGTTGTTCTCCGCACGGATTGGTGCTTTCTATCTGCCCCAAATGAGGAGTGGGATTGTCCTCGTTAATGCGTTCGATAAAAATAATACCCGGGTCGCCTGTTTTCCATGCCAGCTCGACCATCTTATCGAATACCTCTTTGGCATTGAGTTTGCCGGCAATTTCTTTGGTACGCGGGTTGATTAAATTGTAATCCGCACCGCTCTTTACCGCCTGCATAAACTCAGAGGTAACCGCTACCGAGATGTTGAAATTGGTAAGTGAAACCATATCCTCTTTCGAAGTAATAAATCTCATAATATCCGGGTGGTCAACACTTAATATTGCCATATTGGCGCCGCGGCGCGTACCGCCCTGTTTAATTACATCGGTCGCCACATCGAACGCCCTCATAAAAGAGACCGGTCCGCTGGCAACACCGCCGGTAGAGCCCACCCTGTCCATCTCCTGACGCAGTCTGGAGAATGAAAAACCGGTACCGCCGCCGCTCTTGTGAATCAAAGCGGTATTTTTAACCGTTTCAAAGATGGATTCCATAGAATCCTCAATGGGCAGTACGAAACAGGCTGAAAGCTGCCCCAGTTCCCGGCCGGCATTCATCAGCGTCGGTGAATTGGGCAGAAATTCCAGATTGGTCATTAACCGATAAAAGTTTTCTTCCCACCTTTTAACATCTGTTTTATTTCCGTATTTAGTCTCCGCCAAGGCAATCGTATGTGCCACACGGCGGAATAATTCTTCAGGGGTCTCGATTACATTCCCCTGCTTATCTTTCTTTAGATACCTTCTTTCCAATACCTGGAGGGCATTATCGGTCAAACTAACCCCTTCAGAAGCTTGTGGAATAACTGTCATGGCTTCTCTCTCCTTTGTCATAGTCTTGTTTTGATGAGTTCGGGATTGTTGCGGAGTATCCGGTGTTACTTCCTCGCTATCATCCATTTCCTCTGTTGGCACTCTATTTTCTTCTGCTATTTCTTTTATTTCCTGTTCCGTTTTTTCATCTGCCAGAAATTCCTTAACCACGCTCAATATTTCCGACTCGGTAGCCGAAAGCGGAGCACGATAATTTTTAGGCACCAGGTCTTCCATACCGGGCAATGTCTGCGGGCGTTCCAGCCTGTCGATGACCTGATTGGTTAAAAGCTCTATACGCTTTCTATCGGATATACCCATCGAATCCGCTGCCGAAAATATTATTCTGGCAACCTGTGTGCGGTCTATTATTCTCCCTTTTGGATCATTTATCTTGCTCATGATAGCTATTTACCTGCTTTCCGGTTTGTTTTTTCCGCTAATTCATCAGGCAAAAGGGTTAATTGCCCGCTGGTTTTATTCTTCTTGATTATTCCGGCGTTAATCAAAGTGTCCACTTCCTGTTTCAAATCGGTAATATCGCTGAAATCACGATAGACGCTGGCAAACCTGATATAGGCGATATAGTCCAGTTCCCGCAATCCCTCCATCACCATATCCCCGACCTTATAGCTGTCTATCTCGCTTTTACCCATGTTATATAATTCAGCTTCGATATCATCGGCTAACTTTTCAATGGCGCCAATCGGTAAAGGCCGTTTACCGCAGGCTTTCCGTATTCCCGAAAGCAGTTTTTCCTTGCTGAATTCCTCGCGTCGCATATCTTTTTTAATCACAAAAAGACTGCTGGGCAAAATTCTTTCATATGTGGTAAATCTCGAATTGCAGCTCAGGCATTGCCTGCGTCGCCTGATGCCATCGTTGACATCGCGGGAATCGATAACCTTTAAATCTTCACTTTTGCAGTAGGGGCATTTCATACCGCCACCTCGCTATATTGTGTTGGAATTGTAAGAGTACCACAATATATAGTGCCTGTCAATAGTACTTCAGGTTTACTAGGAGATAATTTTTTGTACTATTTAAGATATTTATAAGAGGATTTTTTAAACCGGGGAACGTTAATGATAACAGGTTTTTTCAAGAAAAGAAAGAGGCACGGTATTATGTAAAAATGACTTCCCCCGATATTGTCATCCTGAATTCGTGAGGGACGAATGAAGGATCCGGCGGGTGGGGAGAAACAGCAAACAGGTTTCCTCAGTATAAATTACAAAGGGCACTTAAATACTTCTCTTTGCCCAGGATGACAATAACCACAAACTCGTAGGGACGACCATTGGTCGTCCGCATTTAAGTTTCCGTGTCTGGCGGACGGGCAATGCCCGTCCCTATAGATTTACTAATTAAATGCAATGCTGAATCCCGACTCATTGGGAATAAGTGAATATGAAATCGTCGTTGCGAATCCCGCTGGTCGGGATGAAGCAATCACTACAATACTACTAAATTACCCCGCTCCGTATTTTGAATTTTGACAAGTCGGAACGAAATCCCGATTTTTCGGGACATCGTTCGACCACCATAAACTCAGCTGATATTAGTGAATAAAACACCAAAGCCGCAGGCATTAGAGCCTGCGGCACTTTACAGTTCAAGCTTCGCTTGACCTGAATGCATATGCTTATGTTAATACCTACCTTGGCCTTTGAAATAGCATTCAGGAAATCTCATTCACCCACAGGCTCGGACTGTGGAACTCTGCCCTTCGGGTTTATAGAATACTCCTTCGGGGTAACTACTCAATAATTTCGCCGGCAATCCAATAAGGACCGGTGCAGTCGAGTGGTAAGGGCTGCCCGATTAAATTCTCGATACCTTCCGTTGAATTAGTTTCGCCACCGCCAATCACTATCCGATCACCCGCACGGGCCACAACACGTCCATCGGCATTAAGAACTTGAATGGTCTTACCTTCCAGGCGAATCGTATAGCCATACGGCCAAATAA
>DIKD01000031.1:0-2873 GCA_002421585.1 Dehalococcoidia bacterium UBA5627 | reverse complement strand
CGTGCCAGCATTTGAACAGCTCCGGGGTCTCTTTGTGTTGGAAAGTAAGGAGTCGAAGTTGGTACTTTATCACAAGAACATCCGATAAAAGAAATACAGATAAACATAGATACTATAAATAGCAGCATCCTGCGTCCGTTGACTCTCCTGAGCAATGGAGATCCCGTTCTACGAAACCTGAAATATACTGATTTCATTTTTTTACCTCCGCGGTTATTACTTCCCTTATGCGTTTCTCAGATAGTACGCCAATCCATAAATGCTTACGCATTCTGTTTGAGCCGCACTTTTCCTGTAGCGACTTCAATGACTGAGAAACCGCTTGTTGCATGCAGACCACCAAATAACCAGGCCTTGAGCTTCAGGCCGCCATATAAATCGGCGACTGGTTGCGTTAGGCTTTCCACCAGATTTATATTCAGCTTATCCGGTTGTACTATTTTGCCTTCGTTGACAGCAATATCGTAAGCATTCTTGTCGCTGGTTCTGATATTAATTTCCACGCGGTTGTCCCCTATATTTAGCCATGAGTCTGCCTTGATACCTTGTGCCTCCACAGACTGAGCCAGTTTTTCCTGATCGTTTAGTAGTTCTACCAAAGATTTCTCCACGGTTCTCACTTCAATGTATGGAGCGATTTCTTCAGGAATATAATCGGAATATTTGGTAATCGTGTTCTCTCCGTTAAGGGTGAAGGCCACGATTACTTTGAATTCTGGCTTGTGTTGTAGCCAGAGTCCGCCAAAGGTCTCCGGTTCACTCTTCGTTATTTCAGGTTCTAGATCCGGAAACGCATTCTGTAATTGCAAACGATGCAGTGCCTCATCAACCGTTACCCCGAAGTGTTCTGCATACATTTCAGCGAGAGGAAGGTTCAGAATAGCCGCTTCAGAATTACCGGACTCTGCAGCGGCTATGCTAGGCACGCCGAACAGCATTACTATTGAAACTGCAATCGTAACAAGCAGCCTAAACTTTCTATTCTTTATAAAGTTCATTGGATTTCCCCCTTTTATTTTATGTAAAATATTTATATTTAGCCCCGCCCCATCCTATCCCGTTGCTCAGGGCAGGGCATTCTACTATCTAACCGCCATACTCCATATAATTTTTGCAATTCCAAATAAAACATAACCCCCAACAACCTATTTATATCGTATATGAATTATTTATATGATATATTATATCATACAATTCTTAACAAATTATGAATTTAATGTAAAAATAACCCTGTTTTTAACTATTTTTTGCGCAAGCAGTACTAAATTACTATTCTTTTTCCCGTTTTTATACTCTATCACTCCAACCTTAACACAACCTGAACAAACCCCTGTTTTTTCAAAAATATTTTACTCCTCTATATAGGTAAACCATTTTTCTTTAAAAAGGTTGCATATCTTTACCCTTTTTCTCCAATGCTACCACACAATAGTTGACAAAAAGTTGACGTAAATTGTGCCATTTAAACGTAATTGGCGCACTTTAGTAGTATAATATGGGAATATAGTAATGCGGTGTGGATTTAATTAAGTGAGGACGATAAAGAGCTTCCCCCGAGTGGAGCCCCGACCATTGGGGACGAGTCTGACGGAATATTAACTTCATCGACACCGCTATGGTTCTACAAGCTCACCACGAACGATTTTATATAATCTCACCACGAACAGCTAAAAAATAGTATCCGCGCATCCTTGAGCCCGTCGAAGGAAACGAACAGTTTTATTAATATCCGCGCATCCTGAGTTTATCGAAGGACACGAGCGGCGTCTAAATATATAGAGGAACACAATATAAACACACAAGCCGCAGGCATTAGAGCCTGCGGCTTTTTATCGAGTCCTATTTACCTAATCGACTTTTAAAATCGGCCTATTGAAACCACATCCTGGTTTTCTTTTCGTTATGGACGACCCTGTCAACCGGGGTAACCATCTGGCGCTGCCTGGCATAAGGCGCCTGTCTGATGATTGTCGGGATATCGAGTTCTTCTTCAGTTCTGATTTTCTTCAAGCGCTGAGTGATTTCGTCTTCTTCCTCTGAATCAGAGAACTCAGTCTTGGTAACGAAGCCGGTAGTAATAAGAGTAATCCTGACATCGCTCCCCATACTCGGGTCTGTAGCCACACCGAAGATAATGTTGGCATCGGCATCGACTGCCTGTTTGATTACTTCTGCCGCTTCATTTACCTCATAGAGCGAGAGGTCGCTGCCGCCGACTACATTGAAGAGAACACCCTTCGAGCCGTCGATGGTAACGTCCAAAAGCGGGCTGGCTAAAGCTTCTTTAGCTGCATCCACCGCACGATTCTTACCGGTACCGCGCCCGATTGACATCCATGCCGGTCCGGCATCTTTCATAACTGCTTTAACATCGGCAAAGTCCAGATTGATGACTCCGGGAACGGTGATAACTTCCGAAATCGCCTGTACGCCGTGGCGCAGCACATCGTCTGCCATCTTGAAAGCGCTGTCAACACCGGTCTTCTGGTCGCAGAGGTCGAGTAACTTGTCATTGGGAATAATGATGAGCGTATCGACCTTCGGCAGTAATTTGGCGATACCGTCTTTGGCAACATCGGTGCGATGTGCTCCTTCAAATGTGAACGGTTTGGTAACAACCGCTATTGTCAGAGCGCCGCTTTCCTTGGCAACTTCGGCAACTACGGATGCAGAACCGGTTCCGGTGCCGCCGCCCATACCTGCCGTAATGAAAACCATGTCGGCTCCACATATAAGATCTCTAAGTTCATCCCTGTTTTCTTCAGCCGCTTTCTGGCCTTTCAGATGGTCGCCGCCGACACCCAGTCCACGGGTTAACTTTTCTCCCAACTGAATCCTGGTGGGGGCTTCTGTTATTGCCAATGCCTGTGCAT
>DIKD01000016.1:4497-20995 GCA_002421585.1 Dehalococcoidia bacterium UBA5627 | reverse complement strand
TGATGTTCCCGCTGACCCGCAAGCAAATGAACGCTACCAAGGCGATGCAGGATCTTCAGCCAAAGCTTGCCGAACTGCAAAAGAAGCATGCCAAAGACAGCCAGAAACTGGCGCAAGAGCAAATGAATCTCTACAAAGAATCGGGGGTAAGCCCTGCCGGTTGTCTGTTGCCGATGTTGATACAGATGCCGATATGGATTGCCCTGTATCAATCAATCATGCGCGTACTGGCGGTTGGCCCGGGTAATTTCCTAAACTTATCTGAATATCTTTATTCGTGGCCGATGGTCTTTAAGGCATTACCGGTAGACAGCCAGTTTTTATGGTTAAATCTGGGTACGCCTGATTTCCTGCTGGCACTGCTGGTGGGCGCCTCGATGTGGGTAACCCAGAAGATGTCGTCATCGCCTTCGACAAATCCTCAACAAAATTCTCAGGCGCAGATGATGATTGTTATGATGCCGTTGATGTTTGTTTTCCTTTCTTTAACCTTTCCGAGCGGATTGGCGCTGTACTGGATAGTATCCAATGTAATCACAATAGTTATACAGTATATGATTACAAAAAGCTGGGGCTCTCTGAATGTTCCCAAATATGTGGCAATGTTTAAGGGGTTGCTGCCTGCCAAAAAGGAAAGCAGTAAAGATAAAAAACTCAAGGAAAGAATTGCCTCCGTCGAAAACAGAAAAAAAGAGGATGTTAAGATGTTGAAGGCAGAGGATACAAGCGATAATGCCCAGGTTGTAGAGGAGGGAACCGATGCGAGTGGTAGAGAAGAGCGCAAGGACGGTGGAGGAGGCCGTAAAACTAGCTTTGACAGAGCTAAACAGAAGCCGAGAGGAAGTAGAAATAAACGTTCTAAGCGAAGGTAGTCGGGGGGTTTTTGGAATCGGGACGGAAGAAGCCAGGGTCAGAGTAGTAGCCGGTAACTGCTTAAACTTGGAAGAGGATGCTATGGATATTATTAAAGATACTCTAGAAAATATTCTCGAAAAAATGGATGTAGAGGCATCTGTGTACTACCTGGAGGGGGAATCCTCATCGGATGAAAGCGGTGAATCGTCTCCGTCTGTATATAACATTGAAGGCGATGAGCTGGGTATTTTAATCGGAAGGCGCGGGCAAACATTATCATGCCTGCAGTATATTGTAAAAATTATTGCCGCCAATCGTATTCAAGATTCACTGCCGTCGGTTGTAATCGATGTTAACGGGTATAAGCAAAAACGCCAGCAGGTGTTAAAAGAACTGGCCGAGCATGTTGCCGAACAGGTGGAAAACAGCGGCAAATCCTTTACATTGGAGCCGATGCCTGCTTTCGAAAGGCGCATTATTCACCTAGCCTTGAGCAACCATCCCGGAGTAACAACCGAGAGCGTCGGCTACGACGAGGACCGTAAGGTGTCTATTATACCTAAATATTAGCAAGTATTTCATAGATTGTATGCTAATCGGCTAACAATCTTGATAAAATAAATATGTTGTGGTAGTTTATTAAAAAAGCGATGATGGAGAAGAATAGGTAGAAGGCTGCAGTAAGCGAACCTGGTACGGTGTGAGCAGGGCTGTAAGTTCTATTGAAAATCACTCCGGAGCTGCCAACCGAAAGGCATTTTTCCGAGTAGGCTTGGACGGGTTTGTCGCCCGTTATAGCTGACAGGGGCATTGCATATGCCTCATCGAGTGCCTCCGTTTAGTATGGGGGAATCGGGGTGGTACCACGGGCTATTTTTATCCCGTCCCTAGCTTGGGGCGGGATATTTTATTGGAAAGGGAGTTTATATGTTTCAACCTGTAAAAAGCAAAGCTGATTTTGCCAAACAAGAAGAGAATATACTGGAATTCTGGCGTAAAGAGGACATCTTCAATAAAAGTATAGAAGAGCGCAGCGATTGCCCGCGTTTTGTGCTTTATGAAGGGCCTCCCACTGCCAACGGAAACCCCGGCATTCATCACGTTTTATCGCGGGTATTTAAAGATGTGATTCCCCGTTATAAAACTATGAAAGGCTACTATGCGCCGCGCATAGCGGGTTGGGATACGCACGGTCTGCCGGTGGAACTGGGGGTTGAAAAGGAACTTGGCTTTACCAGTAAATCTGATATCGAAGCATACGGCATTGCTAACTTCAATGCTAAATGCCGCGACAGCGTTTTTCGTTATTTAAAAGACTGGAATGCCATGACTGAGCGTATCGCTTACTGGTGCGATACGGAGCATCCTTATATAACGATGGAGAATAACTATATTGAGAGCGGCTGGTGGATTATCAAACAGCTGTGGGATAAGGGTCTGGTTTATAAAGGCTATAAAACAGCTGCTCACTGCCCGCGGTGTGGAACTTCGCTCAGTTCACATGAGGTAGCACTCGGTTATAAAGAGGATACCGTAGACCCTTCTGTCTACATTAAGTTCCGGGTTTCTTCCGATGACGTTGCAAAAATAAGCGAAAAGCTTTTAGGTAAGCCGGTTTTTCTGATGGCGTGGACTACCACTCCTTGGACACTGCCCGGAAATACCGGTCTGGCGGTTTCCGCATCCTCCGAGTATGCGGTCGTGGAAGTAGAGGACGAATATATAATAATGGCTACGGCTTTACTGGGTTCGGTCGGCCTGGCTGATAACCCTCTGCTGTTAAAACTGAAGGGCAGCGATTTGGTGGGCATTTCCTACCTGCCTTTATATAATCCGCATCACTATGGTACGGATAGAATGCGGTTTACTAATCCCGGCAGCTCCGAACTTGAATTACAGCCCGCTGATGAAAACCTGACATATCGTGTTTGGGAGACGGACTTCGTTTCTATGGAAGATGGCAGCGGTATCGTACATATAGCTCCGGCGTTTGGTGAGGTAGACTTTGAAACCGGTATGCAAAACTGCATGGATTTTGTGCAGCCGGTCGATTTACAGGGCAAAATTACCGGAAACTACAGCTTTAGCGGCAAATTCGTCAAGAAAGCTGACTCTATGGTGATAGAAGAATTGACCGAGAGGGGTTTGCTTTTTCGCAGTACCATCATCAGTCATACCTATCCGTTCTGCTGGCGATGCGACACTCCGCTACTTTATTACGTGAAACAAAGCTGGTATATACGTACCACAGCACTAAAAAACAGGCTCATTGAAAATAACGATATAATAAACTGGTACCCGGAACACATAAAGGAAGGGCGTTTCGGCGATTGGCTGAAGAATAATGTAGACTGGGCTTTTTCCCGCGAGAGATACTGGGGGACACCGCTTCCGGTATGGCAGTGTGAATCCTGTAATAAACTGGAATGCATCGGCAGCCTTGAGGAACTGGGCAGTAAAAAGGGATTCTCCGGCTACGCAGAACCTGTCGATTTGCATCGTCCGTACGTCGATGATTTAACCTTTGATTGTGTCGATTGCGGTTGCAAAATGAAGCGTGTTCCCGAGGTTATCGATTGCTGGTTCGATTCGGGTGCAATGCCGGTTGCCCAGTACCACTATCCGTTCGAAAACAGTACGCTGCTTACGGACGGCAGATTCCCTGCTGATTATATCTGCGAAGCGGTCGACCAGACACGAGGCTGGTTCTACAGTCTGCATGCTTTATCAACACTACTATTCGATAAACCCTGCTATGAAAATGTTATCTGTCTTGGGCATATTCTTGATGCCAAAGGCGAGAAGATGAGCAAGACCAAGAAGAACGTGGTAGAGCTATGGCCGATACTGAATAAATACGGAGCTGATGCATTGCGCTGGTATCTGTTTACCGCTACTCCTCCCGGCAACGCACGTCGTTTTTCGGAACAGCTTGTTTCGGAAGTTACGCACAAGTTTATGCTGACACTCTGGAATACCTATTCGTTTTTTGTTCTCTACGCCAATATCGACAATTACAATCCGCTTTCGGAAAATGGAAAGACAACCCCTTCGACCCTGGATTTGTGGATTATCTCCGAATTAAATAAGCTGACAGCGGATGTAGATAACGCTCTCGGCAGTTATAATCCGACCGAAGCCGGCAGAAGGCTGGAGGATTTTGTCAGTGACCTTTCCAATTGGTATGTACGCCGCAGTCGCAGGCGATTCTGGAAGAGTGAAAACGACACGGACAAGCTTTCGGCATATGCTACGTTGTATGAATGTCTGGTTACCCTGACAAAACTGATTGCGCCTTTTATGCCCTTTATGGCAGAGGAAATGTATCAGAATCTGGTCAGGTCGGTCGATAATAAGGCTCCTGTAAGCGTTCACCTTGCCAAATTTCCTGACGCTGATAAAAATAAAATTGATGAAGATTTATCTTCCGGTACAAAATTGGCAATCAGGTTATCCAGTTTAGGCAGAGCGGCAAGGAGCAGGGCACAGATAAAAGTGCGCCAGCCGCTGGAGAAAGTTCAGGTTAAATTATCGTCCGGTAGGGAGCAGGCAAGCCTTGAAAGAGTAAAAATACAGGTTATCGATGAACTCAATGTCAAGAATATCGAGGTCATCGATGATATCATCGGATTGGAAGAAAAAGGACTTGTCGTGGAGAGCGATGCTGCTTACAGCGTAGTGGTAAACCCCGAAATCTCACCCGAACTGCTCAAAGAAGGGATGGCACGCGAAATCGTTCACCGACTGCAAAATATGAGAAAAGAAGCCGGATTTGAAATTGCTGACCATATTGCCTCTTATTATGAAGGCGGGGAGTATGTAATGGAAGTAATGAAAGACTACGAAGATTACATAAAGCATGAAACCCTGTCGGACGAAATCAGGCAAGGAATTCTTGGAGAAGGAGTGCATTCCGGAAGTTACAGGATAAGCGGTTACGAGATTACACTGGCTGTCGTTAAGAAAGCTTAAGTCTTTAACATTGAAAGAACCGAAAGGGGGCGATATAACTCGCCCCCTTTTCATTTTGGTTATGAAAACATTATTTTACTAGCCTACTTTAGGCAGTTTCTCCAGAGCCTCTCTCATTTTATCTTCGGGGAATTCGTAGTTTTGTAATTTACCCTGCAGGTAGGCATCGTAAGAAGATAGGTCGAAATGTCCGTGTCCGCTGAGGCAAATCAAAATGTTCTTCGATTCGCCTGATTCCTTGCATTTAACCGCTTCATCGATGGCTACTTTGATGGCATGTGTGGATTCGGGGGCGCTTAAGATTCCCTCCGTGCGGGCAAATAAGACACCCGCTTCAAAAGTGGATAACTGCGGAACCGCTTGCGCCTCGATTATTCCCAGATTGTACAGATGCGATACGATGGGTGCCATTCCGTGGTAGCGTAAACCGCCGGCATGAACGGGAGGCGGCATAAAATCATGGCCCAATGTGTACATCTTCAGCAGGGGCGTAAGACCGGCAACGTCTCCGTAATCATAGGCATATGGTCCTTTTGTCAGGGTTGGAGTGGCAGAAGGTTCTACACATATGACACGAGTGTTCGGTTTTTTCCCGCTAATCTTGTCCCTTAACCAGGGGATAAATAAACCGGCAAAGTTGGAACCGCCGCCGACACAACCGACCAGAATGTCCGGATACTCTCCTGCCATCTCCATCTGTTGTATAGTTTCTTCACCGATTATCGTCTGATGCAACAGAACATGATTTAAAACACTGCCGAGCGCATAATGGCTGTCTTCACGTGAAACGGCGTCTTCTACCGCTTCGCTGATGGCAAGCCCGAGACTGCCGTTGCAATCCGGATCTTTTGCCAGCATGTCCCTGCCGGCTTTCGTATCCATACTGGGACTGGCTACGCAGGTTGCTCCGTAAGTTTCCATCATAATGCGTCGGTAGGGTTTACTGTTGTAGCTGACTTTAACCATGTAAACCTTGCATTCAATGTCGAAAAAACTGCATGCGATAGAAAGTGCGCTGCCCCATTGACCGGCGCCTGTTTCGGTACTGATGCGCTTGACGCCTTCTTTCTTATTATAGTAAGCCTGCGGGACAGCGGTATTTAATTTGTGACTGCCGGCAGGGCTTGTCCCCTCGTACTTGTAAAAGATTTTTGCCGGGGTATCGAGCGCCTTCTCAAGTTTGTATGCTCTGTGAAGTACCGTTGGCCTCCATGTAAGTAAAATATCCTGAACTTCCTCCGGTATTTCGATGTAACGCTCCGGGCTGAACTCCTGCATAATCAACTCCATCGGGAACAGCGGAGCCAGGTCATCAGGAGTGACCGGTTTTCCTGTAGCCGGATGAAGGTCCTCAGGAAGCGCTACGGGCAGGTCCGGCAGGATATTATACCACTTGGTAGGCATATCCTTTTGGTCTAAAAAAAACATACTTCTTTTCATTTTGTTACCTTCCTTTTAATTTATTTTATTATTTTTTAAAAATACCTTTAAAATAAAAAACCCTTCAACCTCAAACGGCTGAAGGGGCATAAGGTTCACCTATGCGGTGCCACCCTTCTTAGTCCTCTAAAAATAAAGAAGACCATCTCTTTTCGGATACCTGATAATATCCTAGGATTCGATAACGCTTCCTCTGCGGTAGAACCTACTTGTAACTAAACTTTCGGTTTACGGCTCCCAGGCCCATTCAGTTTCTGCGCCGGCATCGGCTCACACCTTACCCGACTCTCTGCGCTTCGCTGGAAAACTTACTATCCCTGTTCACAGCCTTTACATATTAAGTTAGAAACCACTATAAAACAAACTTTACCCATTTGTCAACTCCTGTATGTAATAGATATGTAAAAAATTTAAGAGAGTATGAAATAAGGTTTTACAAGGCACATTATAAAAAAGTATTTCAATTGTTTGACCGGCAAAAAGCCGTATAAGCATAAAAAAGCAAATTGTGGTATAATTTTCGTGCGTGTGCAAACGTAAATATTTAGAGAGGACACATTAATTGTACGATGCTTTAATAATCGGCGGGGGTCCCATAGGCGGTTATATCGCAAAAGGTTTGGCTGAGAAGGGGCATTCGGTAGGGGTGCTTGAAAAAGGCTCCGAAGATAGGGGAAAAATTTGCTGTACCGGGATAGTAAGTAAAAACTGCTATCAGACTTATCTGTCGGATAAAGACCTTATCTTAAAGCATGGCAGAAGCGCAAAGGTCTATTCTCCGTCGGGAAAACTACTCAATTTAAACCATAAGGAAGACCAGGCTTTCATAATTGACCGAAACAGACTGGATTCCGCGATAGCGGCAGATGCAATAGAATCGGGCGCCGATTTTTTTTACAACCATGCAGTCAAAAATCTTGACGTATTGAGTGACCGCGTGTTTGTTGAATATCAAAATGATACCCGGGTAAGTTCTGTTGAAGCTAAAACCGTAATTATTGCCAGCGGATTTAACTCTGGATGGTTTAAACAAAACAGGGTAAAAAAAGATCTTAATTTTACGATAGGAGCGCAAATCGAGGTTTATCACCGCGATACCGAAGAAATCGAAATCTATATCGGAAAACACGTTGCTCCCGGTTTTTTCGGCTGGCTGGTACCGCTGGATGATAAAAGAGCCCTGGTTGGGCTGATGACCAAAAACAATCCCAATAAATACCTGAAAGATTTCCTTACTCTGCTTGATGAACAGGGAAAGGTAGCTAATAACGGCGACAAAGCGGCTTATCGCGGTATCACACTGCAACCGCCGCAAAGAACATACGGTGAGCGTTTCATTATGGTGGGGGATGCGGCGGGGCAGGTAAAACCTTTAACAGGGGGAGGTATTTATTTTGGTTTGCTGTGTGCCGATATGGCTATAAAAACAATTGACCGTGCATTAAATGAAGATGATTTGAGGGCAGTTAAACTGGCGACATATGAGAAAGAGTGGAAACAAAAACTGAATAAAGAAATGCAAATCTGCCGCTTTGCCCGCGGAGTCTATTCGCAATTAAGCAACCGTCAGCTTGACAGGTTAATTGACATAAGTAACACTTTTGGAATTGTAGATGAAATTACCGCTTCAGATGAGCTCGATTTCGATTTTCACAGCAGGGTAATACGCAAGGCAACAACCTTACCAACGGTTTCAAAGTTATTATGGCGCAGCATCGCCGGATAATACATCAAACAGGAATAAATAAATATAATCGGAAATGGGAGAATGAATGGATAACAACAATACAGAAATTAAAATAGCTGAAGCTGCTGCATATTTCATCAAGAGTCTTTCAGTAGAAGAAAAAGAATTGCGTCAACCGATACTTAATCATTTTGTGCGCTGGTTCGGGAAAGACAGGGTCTTTAGTGAGATTATGCCGCCGGAAATTGCCAATTACGCGGAAAGACTCCCGGGTTCAGATGGCGAATACATGAAAAAGCTTGAGACTATAAGGGGATTTCTTACATATGCAAAGAAAGAACATTTTATCAAAACAAATTTATCCACACATTTGAAATCTAAGAAGAGCAAGCTGAAAGTTGATAAAAATATTAAAAAGAGCACTGTTGAAAAAATGACGTTGACAACGGAAGGATACCAAAAGGTAAAAAAGGAACTGGAAACGTTGAAAGAACAGCGACCGCAGGCTATAGAGGAAGTCAGCAAAGCAGCAGCCGATAAAGATTTTCGTGAAAATGCTCCGTTAGATGCCGCCAGAGAAAGATTGAGCCATATTGAAGGTAAAATTAACGAATTAGAGGAGCTACTCAAGAAATCGGAAATATTCGATGGCTTTTCTAAAGATAACGGCAGGGCGGGTATTGGTGATTGCATAGTCCTAACGGATTTAAGTAATATGGAAATGCTTCAATATACTCTGGTTAGCGCCAGAGAATTCGACCCGTCAAACGGAAAAATTTCCGGGTCTTCTCCTCTCGGGAAGGCTCTTATCGGTAAGCGTGCCGGTGATAATATTGAAGTGACGGTACCGGTAGGGAAGCTGTGCTATAAAATAGGAAAAATAGAACATGCCGGTAAGGCTAAAAGTAAGAAACAGAAATAAAAAGTATTGACACTTTTTTGGCAACAGTATAATCTAGTAACCATCATATTTATTTTAGGGGAGGGTAAAATTATGGGTAATACTGCTACCGGATTGCAGGAAAATATAGCAGCGTTATTGTGTTATGTGTTGGGATGGGTTACAGGCTTGATTTTCTTCCTGATCGAGCCCAATAACAGATTTATCAGGTTTCATGCCATGCAATCGATTATAGTATTCGGAATATTTACTCTGCTCAGTATAATATTTAACTGGCTTCCTTTCGGGTCTATTTTTGTGCTGTTTATTTCAATCTTTGCTTTTATACTCTGGGTTGTCCTTATGGTAAAAGCTTATCAATGGGTTTACTATAAATTGCCGGTAGTCGGCGACCTGGCTGAAAAATGGGCAAATAAATAATATTCTGCTTATAACGGATTTTAATCCTAAAATACAGCGCAGCTTTTGCTTCTAAAGCGGACAGGGGCTTATTGTTGTTTAGCTTATAGCATAAGAGGAGAAGTGTTAATATGATACCTGTTATCTCATTCGTTGGCAGCCATAACTGTGGAAAAACTACCATTCTTGAAAAAGTGATTCGCAGATTAAAGCAAAAGGGTTATAAAGTAGCTTTAATCAAGCATCACAAAGGCGATTTCGAGCTTGATATACAGGGAAAGGATACCTGGAGACTGTCGGAAGCGGGTAGTGATGTTGTAGCGATTTCCTCTCCACAAAAGACTGCCGTTATCAAAAAACCGGAACAGGAATTGACGCTCGACCGGATAACAGAGATGGTTTGTGATGGAATGGATATCGTTATCTCTGAAGGCTATAAATTCGATAATAAACCGAAGATAGAAGTGTATCGTTCTGAGGTGAGTGACAGGATTTTAAGTGATGAAATGGACTTGGTTGCTCTGGTTACCGACCGCAGGTTCGATATCGATGTGCCACAGTTTTCTTTCGATGATGCCGACAGCATCGTCGAATTTATAATCGAAAAATATTTGCCAAACACTTCCTCTGCAGATGTGTCTCTAATTGTTAACGGGATTCCTTTAGATATGAAACCCTTTATTCAGGATATGTTTATAAACACTGTAAGCGGCCTGGTTGCCGCTTTGCACGATACCGAAAATGCCAAGGAAATTAAAATCACCGTTCGCCTTCCTTAATTATCGATTAAAGGTGTCACAATGTCAGATTCCGTAAGTGCCCTATTACTTGCCGGCGGAAAAAGCTCGCGGCTCGGTACTGATAAAGCCAAAGTCAAACTGGACGGCGAATCCGTTATGATTCAAGCCATTGCCGAAAAACTGTCCGAGCTAAGTGAAGATATCGTGGTGTCTACAAACGGCAGGCGTTATGAGGATATAACTATTCCGGTAAGGTGGGCAACCGATATAAAGCCCGGCGCCGGTTCTCTTATGGGGTTGTATTCCGGACTACTTGCCGTAAAACATGATTATGCCATAGCAGTTGCCTGCGATATGCCGTTTATAAACATCGAGCTTCTCAAATATATGTTATCGCTGCCGCGCGATTATGATGCGCTGCTTCCAAGGATAGGGGATAAGACCGAGCAACTACATTCTATTTATGCCAGAAAATGTTTGCCGGCGATGGAAAAATTCCTGGGTTCGGGGCGTTTGAAAATCACCGCATTCCTGGATGAAATCAACGTCAAATATATCTCCGAAGATATCATAAACAGGTATGACCCGCAGCACCTCTCCTTTTTCAATGTCAATACTGCCGAGCAATTAAAAGAGGCACAGCGAATTCTTAAAAACGAAGAGTGAATCGTCTCTACTTAAAAAGGCTGAGAATATAATTAATACAAAGGTAGAGATTGCTTAATCCCGACAGGTCGGGACACGCAAAGACGGTTCACAGGAATGTCGTTTTTAGCCTTCCCCTCGGGGAAGGTGGCATTTACGAAGTAAATGACGGATGAGGGCTGGTATTCTCCCTGATGCCGGGGAAACCTATAGCCTGCTTATCCCCACCCCCCGGATTCTTCATCCCGACAAGTCGGGATTCCAGAATGACAGACAGCGAATTGTCGTGCTGTGCGTAGCGAAAGGCTTGAATGTCGTTCGATATTCACGGCCGCTATGGATTCTATAAGCTTCCTTCGATAGTTTCAGGACAGGCTCCACGAGTGGTTTTTTTAGGTTTACCATAAGCCGTTATTTGGTATTAGTCTGCTTGACATAAGCCCGGAAGCTTTTTGTATTGTGTTGGATAAAAAGAATCCGCCCACCTTTTCAGATGGAGCGGATTTATTATTTATTCTGTTTATAGGATGATATATCGCTTTAGAACATATCCTCTTCGCTGTCTTCGATAGCCTTCTTGAGTTCGGCGTTTAACAGCGGGGGCAGACCCTCGATATCGACGTTTAAGAATCCGCGGACTATGGTCGACGTTGCTTCGTCTCTGGTAAGTCCTCTCGCCATCAGGTATTCCACTTCTTCTTCGGCAATTTTACCGACAGCGGCTTCATGTGAAAGGTCTATACCGGCAAGGTTGCCTTTCAGTTCGGGGATGGCATGGATGGAACCGGCCTTGCCCAATATCAAACCGCGGCATTCGAGATGCCCTTTTATGTCCGGAGCATTACCTTCCATATATCCGCGTGAAACGATTTCTCCGCCTGTGGTGATGGTGCGGGCTATTATTTCCGTCCTGGAACCCTTTCCGTTAAGGAATACTCTCGATCCGATATCCATACTGGAGCCGGATGGAGCGACTAAAACACTATTGAATCTGGCTGTGGCATTTTCTCCGTTACAGTAAGCAGATGGGTTCAACTGGAGAGAGCTGACCGGTTTCATGGCGACATAATTATTAAGAAGTAAACCGTTATCTTCGATAATAACACCGGTTCGCGGGCGTACCCCTATGGCGGGTTCCCAGTTATGAATCATAGTAAAGGTTACTTTAGCGCCTTTCTTGATATAGAACTCGGAGACGCCTATATGTAAGCCGGGTTCGTTATGCAGTGAAGTGGTGCAGCCGGTAATTATATGCAGCTCCGAGCCTTCCTCTGCAATGATAATATTATGGACATCCTGAATAGCGCCCACTTTATTCAAGTACAGGCATGCCTGTATTGGGAAGGTTGTTTTAGCCCCCGGTAAAGTCCGTATGAAATAACCGTTAGATTCATTGAGTTCGACATGGGCGGTGTATTTATCCGTATCTACGGCGACAGCTTTCCACCAGTAATCGCCGAACCAGTCGTATTTTTCTTTCGCCTGGCTGATAGCCATTACTTCTACCCCGTCTTGTTTTGCGGAATAATGAATGGGAGTATTATCGATCTGAATAAAAGTTCCCATTCTCTGGGTGGGGTCATCAAGCATGACACCGGTTGAGAGCATTTTCCCTTTATCTTTAGCAGATAATTTGGAAGGGTCTGTATTTACAGGTTTTTCGGACGCAGGTATTTTATAACTGTTCAGGTCTATATCCGCACCCAGAGAAGCGCGTTTATTGGCGGCAGCCCTGGCTTTTTCTAAATTGGATGAATTTATTTTCTCAGGCATTTAACACACTCCCGATAGCCTTTTTCTTTAATGGTATTTAACATGTCCAGGGGTTCTCCCTCGCAAATAATACTACCTTCAAACATTACATAACCGGTTCGGGCGTTTATATAATTGAGAATGTGCCCTGTGTGAGTAATTACAAGCCCGCTATTGGTGCGTTCACGAATGGGGTGTACTTTACCGAGGAGATTATTTATCAGCGAACCGATGAGTGAAATATTCTCCAGGTCAACCCCTGATTCCGGCTCGTCTAAAAGTACCAGATTGGGGGCTTGCGCCGATAGCTGTAAAAGTTCTGAGCGCTTGATTTCACCGCCGGAAAAACCGTGATTGATGTCACGGGAGAGAAAATCTGTCATATTGGCTTTGCCCGCCAATTCTGAAATCAATTCTTCGCCGTTATCCTTCTTTAAGCAGGCGGCTACCATATCACGGGTCTTTACGCCGCGTACAACCGGCGGGCGTTGAAACATGATGCCGATCCCCAGCCGGGCGCGTCCATCAACCGACATATCGGTTATATCGTTTCCCTTGAAAAAAATCTTTCCGCTCGCAACCTGATATCTCGGGAAACCCATTATGGTCATTAAAAGGGTAGTCTTTCCTCCCCCGTTCGGTCCGAAGATGACCTGCGTTTCTCCGTAGGGGATACTCAGGTTTACTTTATGCAGGATTTCTTTACTATCAACGTTGACGACCAGGTCTTTTATATCCAAAAGCATCTCTTTATCAGCCTTTTCGGAATTCATAGCCAAAACCTCCTCTCAGGGATGTTTATTTTTATAACGTTTGATTCAATAACAATAACAGGATTGCCTCTTATTAAGCACACCTGCAATTAATGTATCATAACATTATATCATCTATAAGCTGGATGGTAAAAAGATTGTAGGAGTCCAGAAGAAGGAAGGGCATTGGTGCCCGGCTTGTGGTAAGATAATAGAAATGTCTTTGCGAGGAATGCCGGCAATTCGGAACGGTCAATAGTAATACTTTATTGTCATGCTGAATTCGTGATGGACGAATGAAGCATCTGGGGTGGGGGAATATGATAACATTTAACACACCCCCCAGATTTTTCAGTCACCCGTTGTGACTTCAGAATGACATATAGTGTAGTTATAATGCTGAGTTCGTAAGGGCGAACGAAGTATCAGGGGGTGGGGGAATATGATAAAAGTGTCTTTGCGATTAACGAAGTGGTGTGGCAATCTCTAACATTGACAATCAGCCTATTCGAAAAAGATTGCTTCATCCTCCTGTGTAGTCCATGCAAAAACAAATAATTAAGCGGGAGGGTCATGGTTTAAATGTGGCAGGTATCGCAGCTAAAATCCAAATGACTACGATGTTTAGTTTTGTTACTGGTTTCGATAAGCAGTCTGATAATGAAAAAGACAGTAAATCACTATGCATTAAAAAGAAGAGTTATTCTTCCACTTTGGAAAAGGGGAATCAAAGGGGATTTGCCACGAATACCACATATATTTCTCTGTGATTAATAAATAAAAAAGGCAGTAATTTAAGCGGGAGGGTCAAGGTAATGGAAATCGAGCAAATAATCCTTCTAATCATCAACATTATCGGAGGTGCTGCTGTTCTCGGCAGTTATGTTTTTGGCATACGCGGTAAGTCCGGCTCGGCGGACAGGTTGTGGGGAGGTATGCCCCAAAAAGTCCGTCCGGTTTATTACATCTCGATGCTGCTTTCCGCTCTCGGTTTTTTCTTTTTCCTCTATTTCCTGCTCTTTACAGTCGCTCCTGATACTGTGCTGATTGCCGATACCTTCGGCTACCGGATATTTTACATAATCTTTATCGGAATGCTTGGATTCTCTGCTTTCTGGATGCCGCTTACCAACAAGATGGCGAATGAACCCAAGAAATCAACCTGGATATGGGTACGGACGGTACTTTTCCTGGTGGCGTTTTTCTCTGCCGCACTCTATTGGGCACTCTTGAGCATTCAAGAGGGGAATGCAAGCGTGATTTACTGGCTGGCGGTTGCCGGAAGCGGATACTTTACCTTCCATACTGCTGTTCTGGATATGCTTATATGGCCAGTGCTGTGGGGGAGGAAAGAATAGCGTTTCCCTGTCAATTGTATCCAAAACTGTACCACAGACACAATTATCTGTGGTATACTTGAGCAATTACAGATTGTAATCACGGGAGTAATCCATTGTGCGGATAAAGCATAGTCATTTACTGTTTTGTGTAATTATTATCGCAATCGCCTTAGTGTTAATAATCTATTTTGCCCCGGATAATGTATTTCGCATTATTCTGGGGTTGCCTTTTGTCTTGCTGTTCCCCGGTTATGCGCTTATCTCAGTATTATTTCCGGAAAAAGAAAGACTTGGCGGTGTCGAAAGATTAGCCTTGAGTTTCGGGCTCAGCCTGGCAATTATCCCTATTATGGGTTTAATCATGAACTATACATTCGGGGTCAGTCTGAACTCCGTTCTCTATTCGCTGGCAGGCTTTGTATTGATTTTCTCCATAATCGCTATTATCCGTCAACGAGGTTTAACCGATGCCGAAAAACATTCCTTTACCATTAGTTTTGCATGGTTTGACAGGCAGAGTATATTGGAAAGGATACTCTCTGTAATACTGGTACTGGTTGCCTGCGGAACAGTCGGAGTGCTGGTTTATACCATCGCAGTGCCCAAAACCGGAAGCGAGTATAGCGAATTGTATATATTGAACTCGCAGGGAAATACCGATAATTATCCTTCCAAAATACAAATCGGCGACACGGAAAGTGTGATAGTGGTCGTTATAAATCATGAGAATCAAACCGCTGATTACAGAATAGAAGTACAAATCGATAATGACCCGAATGATGATATCGCACCGATAACACTGGATACAATCGATAATATTATTCTTGAAAATGAAGAGAAGTATGAAACCCCCGCCTCATTCACCCCCCAAATTACCGGGGACGGGCAGAAAGTGTATTTTATTCTGTTTAAAGACGGGGAAACCGAACCGTATCTGGAAGTTAATCTGACCATAAACGTAAATTAACATTTTATGGAATCATTTATTAATTGCGGGGATTATAAAGCTTATATATGAGTTTCAAAGACTGGCGTCTGTATAAGATTATTAATGAGTTGCGGGCAACTGCAACATCCAGAGAAAGGATGAAGGAAGTTATCCGCGTGCCGCTTTACTCCAACGCTCTTTTTTTAATGGGCGCCGGTGTTTTCAGTTCGCTTATCGGTTTTGTCTTCTGGCTGGTGGCGGCGCGTTTTTACCCCGATGAAGCCGTCGGGCTGGCTTCGGCGCTGATTTCCGCTATGGGTCTGGCGGTCTCCTTTTCCAAATTAGGTCTCGAACAGGGGCTGGTACGCTTTCTTAAAAGACACAGCGAGGACTCCAAAGCGATTATAAATACAGTATTTACCGTTGGGCTGCTGGCATCTGTTACTGCCGCTTTGATATTTATTGCCGGGCTGGATTTATGGTCGCCGGCGCTGCTTTTTATACGCGAAAATCCGCTTTATCTGTGCGCTTTCGTTTTCTTTTGCGCCGTTTCATCGCTTAATACCTTCTCAGATCACAGCTTCATCGCTTCGCGGCGCAGCGGTTTTGTGGTGGCTTCAGGTTTAATTTTCGGCATATTGAAGGTAATTTTAGCCATAGTTCTGGCATCATTTTTAACATCTTTCAGTATATTTGCATCTTGGGGAATCGGTATGACTGCTGCACTGATTATCAGCATCTTTATTTTTCTGCCTATAGCCCAGCGCGGATACCGTTTTGCTATAACAATCAAGAAAAAAGTCCTCAGTGAAATGCTCGGATACTCGTTTGCCAATTATCTTTCGGTGCTGTTGTGGGGAGCGCCGGGTTTGATATTTCCGCTTATGGTAGTTAATCTGCTGGGGGCGGAATCGAACGCCTATTTTTATATCGGCTGGGCGGTCAGCAATGTAATCGTGATGATTCCGCAATCGGTAACAACATCCCTTTTAGCTGAGGGCTCATATGATGAGGCTAATCTTAAAACACATATCCTTCGCAGCCTTAAGATCATATTCCTGCTGCTGGTGCCGGCGGTTGTGGCGGT
>DIKD01000016.1:0-4466 GCA_002421585.1 Dehalococcoidia bacterium UBA5627 | reverse complement strand
GCAAGCGCAACGGAGCTGGTTCGTATTATGACACTGGCGGTATTGCCGCTTGCCGTAAATATCCTTTATTTGAATATTAAGAGGGTTCAAAAAGATTTGAAGATGATTGTCGGAATGCCGGCTTTTATTGCCGTCATTTCGATTGTGCTGGCTCTTATCCTACTTCCGCGGATAGGTTTTAACGGTGTTGGCATTGCCTGGCTGGCGGCGCAAGCTTGCTGTGCTGTTGTGATAGTAGTAAACTGGCTTTGGCGATGGAGAAAGCGGAATAGTTAGCTGTAAAAAATACTCTTTGGGATAGAAGTTATGGATAAAAAACAAAAAATATATCGTGCCGTAATTTTGGATGGTATTGCGGAAATTTACAGTAATGTAAAAGACATTTGCGGGTTTTTCCCAGTCAATTTTGAAGAGCTTACAGAAATAAAATCGGACTCTAAAATCAATTTGTTCTTTTCTGTTGAGGATTTACCCAGTCAGCATGATAATTCAAATGGCAGTGATTATTACTACGGTTCTACAGATAGCAATTATATTCAACGTAAATATCGGCTGCCGTGTTCGATGAAAGCCATAATCCAATTAAGTGATTTAAATACGAAACCTGCAATAAGAATTAATAAAACTTACTACAGAATGGGTAAAATCAGGGTTAACGACTTTTGTCCGCCCGGAATGCATTTAAAAGACTTACTGTCTGCCAATCTTATCGGTGCGGGTTATATACCTTTGCATGCGGCATCTGTTGTTGCGGAAAATCTAGGAATAATGCTGGTAGGTGCAGCCGGAATCGGTAAAACTTCGATATTGGCTTATGCACTGCAGCATGGTTATTCCTATCTTGCGGACGATATGACGGTGATAGATACAGCGTGTAATATTTATCCTTGCGCGGGGATTTCTTCCATAGCATACGAATCGGGTTTGGAAAACATAGTTAATGGTAAAAAGATTAAAAGCAATTCGGTAACGGACAAAATTGCATCTATAATTCCACCTTTGAAATACATCAGTCAGAAGCCGTATCTTGATATAAATACGCTCTTTCCGCAATCGGAATTAGCCGATAGAACCAGGGCTGGCAAAGTATTCATACTGGCAAAGGGGAATTCAGAGGTTGTAAAAATCTCCAAAGAGCAGGCATTCCATAGAATCATCACCATTAACAGAATGGAGTTTCCTTATAGTAGCAATCAACTATTGTTATTGTATTCCCTTTTTAATAAGTGGCTGGATATGAATGCTTTAAGGAAAAAAGAAGAAGCTGCGATAGAGAAACTTGTATTCGATGTTGATTGTTACTTTTGTACAGCACCGAATCCCCAAGAGCATTTTAGGCTAATACAAGATAATATATAGCTATTCTATTCCTCTTTCAGTAGGCTATTAAAATCATTTATTGCTTTCTCGCCAAGTTTTTCAGCCCATAACGCAGCGTTGTCGCCCATTGTATTTATTTTTGTTGGATTAGTTAATAATTCCGTTAGTGCCGAAGCAAAATCATTTTTATTCTCGACATCGTTGACAAGAATTCCGGTTTCCATGTTTTTTACTATTTCGCGATGAGCCGGTATATCAAAAGCAACAACCGGCTTTCCGAAAGCCTGGGCTTCAATAATGGTATGGCTGAGCCCTTCTTCACATAAGGCACAGGTAGCAAATATACTGGAAGCAGCATAATAATCTGCGATTTCTTTATGCGGTACATATTCAATAAAAATTACAGATTTATCATCACGTGCTAAAATCCTTTTTAAGTAGTATTTCATGGTGCACTTACCTATAATAATCAACTTTGCATCGCAAACCTTTTTACGAACTTCAATGAAAGCATCCAGTAAAATCTCAATCCCTTTGTGTTCCTCTAACCTGTCTACATACAAAATTACGGGGTCATTATTCAGTTGATATTTTTTGCGAACACCTTCTCCCGTTGCTTTCTTATCCATAAAAAGATAGGTAGGATTTTGTATTACCCGGCTTTCAATCGACAAACTGTTTTTCATATAGTCTTTTAAAAATTGACTTTCAACAATTACGTTATCAGCATTTTTTACGGATGTTTTATAGTGGTATTTAACCAACAGGTTTACATATAATTTTTCAAACCAAAATTCACACATTTCCGGTAATTGAAGCCCCTGAAAAAAACATAGATATTTTATTGCCGGATACTTTTTCTTTAAATAGTAACCGAACCAGCCAAGCGGATAATCATAAGCAATAACCATGTCGTATTCGGCAAGGGGTTTTAAACATCTTTTGATAAGCGGTAAGTGTAAAGGCGCGGGCAAGATAGCAAATAAATACATAAGGGGATATTTAAATAATGGCAGGTTAAACAAAGGACGTGGCAGGCTTTTTGACACAGGGTCATTTTTATCATCGTCGGGAATAAGTGTAAATAACGTAACATCGTTACCGGCTTTGCGAAATAACGATGCATTGTCTATAGCTGCCAGGCTGGTGCCGCTATTATCGTCAATGCTGTAGGCAAGAATAGCTATCTTCATTTTAACTCGATTGTTTTTGGTCTTTTGCGTCTTTATATTAACCCAATTGCAATTTGAGTTCAATTTATCCTTTGAAAACATTTGCCGACTATGTTGTGTGATAGTTACTGCGATTGATTTAGGCTGACGTTAAATACATTTATATAATTCAAATCCGTTGCTACAGAACCCTTTAGCCGAATGGCCATAGAGCCGTTGACGATACTCAATTTGCTTGAGATGTCACATTGAAGCGATTCCGACATAGATGCCGAAGAGCCCAGAGCCATAAAATGACACCCGGGTGAACCGCTTCCCAGTCGGGTAAAATTAGCAGACACCTGCGCAAGCCCTTTATGAATGACTTCAAGTGGAAAAGATGACCATCCGGTAGTGCAGGTTCCCACCCCCTGCCACACCTGAACGACGCTGATATCGGCAGAGCCGTCATCGACCCACAGAAAAACATCGATTGTATTTGCTTCTCCCAGGTTGAACTGGCCCTCCGTTAAATCCCAGCTAATCAGATTATCCGCACCTCCGGCGCTAAACTCTCCGCCGGCTCTTTCTGTGCCGTTAACCTCGACAGAATAACACAGCTTGGTTGCCGTCGGCTCGCCGCCGAAGCTGTCGATGTGAATATTAAGCCTCTGGCATAGCCGGCAAACCTTTAATCCGGAATCGGGCGGGGCGGGAGTTGTCAGGTTGGCGGTATAATCGGGTATCTCCGGCTTCGAGGTTGCCGTAATCGTTTCCGTAACCGCCGCAAGATTACCCGAAGCCTGCAGTGAAGGTGAATAGTTGATGGTTTCTGTCTTTTGTTGTGTGTCGGAATGATATTTATTGGTCATTTTTACGCCCCCTGTCCTTCGTAATCAATCTGATAATCCGCTTCGCCGCTGCCGTTTGTCACCTGCAAAACGAGTCGATGCCACTGCTTTTTATAATGCATCTCGGCGATTTCACCCGCCAAGAGGGTATTTTCCGCTACAATTTCGATGGCGATGCCTGTTTTGCCGGCGTATCCGTACATCTTGTATTTGAGGGAAGCGGAAGAGCCGCTATTTTTCAGAAGTATTGTCTTTTCTGCCAGCTCGGTGGTACACCAGTCCAGCGCATCGCTATAAACAGCGGTGGTGGCGCCGGCTTTAGAGCCCCTGTCGATTTTCCACATATAATAAAACCTCCGTTAGAACATATGTTCTATAATAGGAGGTTGCACTAATTTTCGTCAATGGGATTTTGTCGCGGGGGGTTAAGATTCATATTTGCCGTGCCTGTATGTAAGTAGTAAAATAGCTTGGGTATTATTTTTTAATATAGACGAAGATTGTAGATGGTAAAAAATCGTATGTGGTAATAACAGAGATGATAAAAAATAAAAAGGACTACCTTATTCTATTCAGCGTTCATGATGGCACTAATCCAGGGCCAGTTTGTTAGTCTTTTCAATGCTTCTCTGTTGGATGCCATGCATGCCAGTCCATTTTCTGCCTGATGAGTCGCAGCGTTAAGTGAGTCGAACACCTTGTTTGCAAAATAATCTCGCCGAAGTACATTCCATAGCTGTTCCGCTGGATTCAATTCCGGTGAATACGATGGCAGGAACACCAGAGCGANNCAGGAACCTCAAGTTCTTTACCTTTATGCGACGGTGCTCCATCCAGCACCATGATTATGAAATCCTGCTCATGGGACTCGCTCACTTGTTGCAAAAACAAACTCATGTTCTCGGTGTTCATCTTTTCCAATGTCATATAATCAAGAATTCCATCCCAGGGGCTTACGGCAGCGTATTCATACCTGAACTCCCTGATTATTGCCCGATTAACCATCGGCCTATTTGGCGCCGGTGCCCAACATGCCCGCGGGTCACTCATCCGCCCAAACCAGGCTTCATCCTGAAACATCAGCCGCACAGGTAAATTCCCCTGATTCTTTAAACAGGTGGTCGCCACCATCCCGGGGAGTTTT
>DIKD01000075.1 GCA_002421585.1 Dehalococcoidia bacterium UBA5627 | reverse complement strand
CTGGGGAAAATGCAGATAGAGGTAACCGAAGATGATGATATGCTCACCATCAACGGCGGAAAACCGGTAGGTGCAACCGTTGACAGTTTCGGTGACCACCGCATTGCGATGGCATTCAGCCTGCTGGGAGCGGCTGTCGGGGATACCGTTATCGAGGGTGCGGAATGCGTTTCCAAGACATATACTCACTTCTGGCAAACCCTTGAAAGCCTCGGCGCAAAGGTAGAAAGCGATGCCTGACAGCCTTGGCAAGGAGTTCACCATTACCAGTTTCGGTGAAAGCCACGGCAAACTAATCGGCATTCTTATCGGCGGCTGCCCGGCCGGGTTAGCTATAAGTGAGTCCTATATTCAAAAAGAGCTCGACAGGCGCAAACCCAATCACAATGCAGCTTCAACTTCCCGAAACGAAGACGACAAGATAGAAATCCTTTCGGGGGTTTTAAACGGATACACAACAGGCGTCCCGATATGTCTGGCAATCAATAATAAAGATACCCGTTCTGCTGATTATGAAAGCATTCATCTTATACCAAGACCGGGGCATGCCGATTATACCGCTTATATAAAATACGGCGGATTCGGCGACTATCGCGGCGGCGGACGCTTTTCCGGACGGATTACCGCAGGTTTTGTAGCAGCCGGAGCTGTTGCCCGTTTATTATTAGAAACCATAGGGATTGATATCATTGCCCATACTACAGAGATAGGCGGGATAACCGCAAAATCGCAGACTATAGACATGATAAAACTGAACAGAAATGACAACCACCTTTATTGTGCCGATTCGATAGCCGCAGCTAAAATGATGGCAGTTTTAGAGCAGGCATCAGCCGGCGGCGACAGCCTGGGAGGTATTATAGAAGGAATTGCTGTCGGAATTCCGGCAGGCCTGGGAGAACCCGTTTTCGATACCCTGGACGGCGATATGGCAAAGGCATTGTTTGCCATTCCGGCGGTAAAAGGTGTGGAATTCGGTGCCGGATTTAACGCCGCCCGTCTTAAGGGTTCCCGAAACAACGACCCACTGGAAATACAAGACGGAAGGGTAATTACCAAAACCAATAATGCCGGAGGCATTCTAGGCGGAATCAGTAACGGAATGCCGCTAATTGTAAGAGTAGCCGTAAAGCCGACCCCTTCCATAGCCAAAAAGCAGCATTCGGTTAATTTGAAAGAAATGACCGAAACTGAAATTGAAATAAAGGGTCGGCACGATGCCTGCATAGTCCCCAGAGCTGTGCCGGTAGTGGAAGCTATGATGTCGATAACACTGTGCGACTTTGCTCTGAGAGCAGGAATAATAACGAGGGTAATAAAATGAGTTTAGAAGAACTGAGAGCACAAATTGATAATATAGATAAGCAAATCGTTGAACTGATAGCCGACAGAAGCAACCTCTCCGAGAGCATCGGTGAACTGAAAAAGCAGGAAGGCCGGCAGGTTCAGGACAGGTTGCGTGAAGAAGCCGTCATAGGCAAGATAAAAGAGATAGCGCGTGAAAAAGGGATGAAACAAACCGATATCGAACTTATTTACCGTCAGATATTCATCGCATCGAAGAACATGCAGGAAACTTTCGTAGCCTTCCAGGGAGAACTTGGGGCTTACAGCGAAGAAGCTGCCATAAACTTCTTCGGTTCCGATATCAGGCTCAGGCCATATGAAACACTGGAAGACGTTTTCAAAGCCGTTGAACGGGACGAGGCTCAATTCGGCATAGTGCCGGTTGAAAACTCCATCGAAGGCAGTATCAGCAAGACTTACGACCTGCTTTTGGATTCCCCCTTAAAAGTCTGCGGTGAAACGGAATTGAGAGTATCTCATTGCCTGATATCAAACCATGGCGTATCACTGGATTCTATCAAAAAGATTTACTCACATCCGCAGGCGCTGGGACAATGCCAGGCATTTATCAAGCATTTACAGTGTGAACTCGTACCCACGTATGATACCGCCGGCAGCGTTAAAATGATTAAAGAAAAGCGGCTTATGGATGGGGCTGCCATTGCCGGTAAGCGTGCCGCCGTCATATATAATATGAATATCATTAACTGCGATATCGAGGATAACCCCAATAACTTCACACGCTTCTTTGTGCTGTCAAAGGAAGACGCGCCACCTTCGGGTAACGATAAGACATCACTGGTATTCTCTGTCAAGCACAAACCGGGCGCTCTTTATGAATTTCTAAAGCAACTGGCAGATAATGATATCAATATGACCAAGCTGGAATCGCGCCCTACCCGCCAGAAACCGTGGGTTTACAATTTCTACCTGGATTTCGAAGGACACAGGCTGGATAATAAAATAAAAGAGACTCTTAAACAGCTTGAAGACTATACCATCTTTTTAAAGGTTTTGGGCTCATATCCCAGAGCCGGACAGAAGAATAATGACTAGATTTAAATATAAAAAACGCATTTACTTCTGCTAAAATCCTTCGACAAGGACGAACGGAAATAAAATAACTAAACCATTCAAGGAAAATCTATTATTAAGCCGCTCGTGGTGAGCCCGTCGAATCCATAGCGGCGTCGAAACGTTATTTAGAATCGGGAATAATTAGATCTATGACCAATATAAATAAAATAGCTATCATCGGCGGTTCGGGAAAGATGGGGCAATGGTTTGCCCGTTTCCTTCTGCAGGAAGGCAAAACCATAACCCTTATCGGACGGAACAAGGAAAAGCTGGAAGAGATCAAACATAAGCTGGATGTTGCCGTAAGTACGGACATTTCAGATATACAACTGACGGATGCCGTTATCATATCGGTGCCGATCGATTGTTTTGAAAAGACCGCCAAGCAGATGAGCCGCTTCACTCATTCAAGTCAGATTATATTCGATGTTACCTCTGTAAAATCAATTCCCGTTGAGCTGATGCACCGCTATATAGCTAACGGTCAGATACTGGGCACACACCCGGTATTCGGTCCCGGCGCCCGCAGTTTAGCCAACCAGAACTTCGTGCTGACACCGACAACACCGCAGGAGGAAAAACTGGCTCTATCGGTACAGGATTTTCTGGCAAAACGAGAGGCTAAAGTACAGATTATGACACCCGACGAGCATGACAGTATGATGTCTGTTGTACTGGGGCTGGCGCATTTTATCGCCATCATCTCGGCGGATAGTCTTGCGGGATTGGAAAAGCTTAAAGAAATGGAATCAATCGGAGGAATTACCTACAAAGTTTTATGGACGCTGGTGGAAAGCGTTATATCGGAGGACCCGGAACTCTATGCTTCACTGCAGATGAACCTACCTCAACTACCCTATTTTCAAGAGCAATTCCTGACAAACGCCGCCGAATGGACGGAGCTTGTTAAAAACAAGGACAGAGATGAGTTTGTTCGCAGAATGAAGAGCATCCATAACCAACTGGAAGCTAAAAGCAACAACTTCGGAAAAGCTTACGATAATATGTACAAAATAGCAGAAGGGCTCTAAAGCCCCCTCTTTTCATTTACTGATTCTTATTCAGCCGTTTGTGTCCTTCGGCAAGCTCAGGATGCGCGGATTTTATTATAATCATTGTGGAGAACAACAAAAGCCGTTCGTGGAGCCTATCCTGAGTATATCGAAGGAAGCCTGTCGAACCATAACAGCGTCGAATCTTTTATTTTGACCGGATAGCCAATATTGATTTGATTAACTACACCAGCAGCCTGTCCAGTTCCCTCTGGTCGAAACCGATAACCACCTTGTCATCGACTAGAATTACAGGTACTCCCATCTGACCGGACTTCTGCACCATTTCCTGTGCCGCAACGCGGTCTACAGCCACATTCACATCCTTATAGACTACACCCTTCTTGGTAAGATACTCCTTTGCGCGAACACAATACGGGCAGGTCGGAGTGGAATAAATAATTACATCTTTTACAGTCATCTTAATATCCTCCTTATCGAATTTATATACATTATTATAGATAAGGATTGATGCCGATGATAGAACTTTTATCACATTGGGTTTAATCCGTCATTCCGGCGTGACAATGATAAAAACCTCCGGATAACAAAAAACCCACGGATAATATTAACCACGGGCTTTG
>DIKD01000109.1 GCA_002421585.1 Dehalococcoidia bacterium UBA5627 | reverse complement strand
TGATGTAACTCATTTTGAATGATTTCTTTATTACCTACCAAAACTACAGCGGCGTTATATTTTCTGGCGCCATCGATAGAGCCTCTTATAATTTCATGAGGGGCATAATCTCCACCCATAGCATCCACGGCAATCTTTATCATATATTCACCATCTATACGTGTATTATTTTTTCTATAGTATCCATTATGAAGTTAAAGGTGTCAATAATAAGGATTTTGTACTTAAATGCAAAGGTATATATGAAGAATATATATTTCATCTTTACAGGTGAGCTTTAATAAAGGTAAAATAGAGGAGTCCATAATCGAGCGGGTGTAACTCAGCGGTAGAGTGCTTGCTTCCCAAGCAAGACGTCGTGGGTTCGAATCCCATCACCCGCTCCACAAAGCTAAAATCGGTACTCTGAAACAAAAAAATTGAATAATGACGTCTTGCCTACGACGAATAACCAAACGTCTAGCGACATCTTGCCTACCTCTAAAATATTAACGAGGCAGATAAATTATTACCTCAAATCTATACGAATTGAAGTATCTCAAAAAACAATAGACTTATATACACACGTTTTGTACCGTTTCGCTGATTTCGTAAAACATGATGTTATTACTCCTTCTGATATAAGGATGTACTTGGCATATCTTCAAGAGTCCGGATTGAAACCGCACTCTATCCATGCTCACTATCGAAGCTTACGGACTTATTTCAAATGGATGGTAAACGAGGACGTATATAAAGAGAGCGAGTATCCTATGAAGCACGTTAAGCCACCCAGGCTCCCGAAGTATGTAATCAAGATATTTTCAGTTGAGGAATTACAGGACATACTGCTGGCCTGTTCCGGGCGCTGTTTTCGAGACGTACGTAACCGGGCAATGGTTCTGATTTTACTTGATACGGGAATAAGACTCGCCGAATTGGCCGGATTAAAGATGTCGGATATCAATTCGGAAGGTGACCTTTTAACTGTATACGGCAAAGGAGCAAAGGAAAGAAGTGTTCGAATAGGGTATGAAACACAAAAAGCACTGACTAAGTATATTATGCTGAGAGGCGATTCCCCGGGGATATTGTGGGAATCGGTTAGCAGAACACCGTTGACAATAAGCGGAGTGCAATCCGATGTACGAAAGTTATGTGCCAGGGCAGGTATAAAAGACGGAAAACGCGGGCCTCATCGGTTCCGCCATACTGCAGCGAAGTCTTTTGTTAAAAATGGCGGTAATGTATATGTTCTCCAGGTGATGTTGGGTCATGCAGATCAGCAAACTACCAGGCAATACTGCAGTTCCATCGGGATAGATGATGTTATCGAAGAGCACGAAAAATTCAGTCCTGTTGATAGAATGAAAATAAAATAAACACCCTTTGCAACACTTTTTAAAATATTTTTTGAAAAACTATTGACAACTGTTGCATACACGATTATTATACTTATATGATAGCAAAGGATTGGGGTAGTATTGTAAAGAGCCTAAGAGAACAGGCGAGGATGACTCAAGAGGAATTTGCCAACAGAAGCGGATTACAGAGGGGTCATATATCCCGAATAGAACTTAACGATTATGCAACAATGCGGCAGGATACATTTGCAAAGGTAGCAAGGGGACTCGGTATGTCGTTAGGTGAACTAGAGCGCGTATTAAGCGGCGGTGCAATCCCACCCGTAAGGGAGCTTGGGAGGCCACCAGTTGCAAAAACAGACGGTGATACCCCGATAGCCATTCCTGTATATCCCGAAGTCCGCTTTCATGCCCCTGGGGGCGTAGAAGCACCCATAGATTATGTATATCTTCAGAGAACCAAGACCGCCGGTAAGAACATATCCGCTTATACATAGTGGGGATTATATCGTTGTCGATTCCGATGCCGATATCAACAGCGGCGATACTGTGGCTTGTAAGATTACCGATGAGCTGCACATCGGCAAATTGAGAAAGTTCGATAATGAGTTTTGGCTTGAGAACAGAACGGGACGGTTTAAGATGGTCGATTGTCAGATTGTAGCCAAAGTCATTCAGATTACAAGAAAGATATAGGGGGCATCCATGAGTACCAAAACGGGGATAATATTATTTATTGTATTTATGTTATTTTTTGTTGTTGGCGGATTAATAATAATTGGAGCCAACGAAGGGACAACCCCCACGTATTTATCTACGCAATTACAAAATACAACCGCCACAACTAGCACAACATCACCTATCCTTGACCCATATTCTTATGATGATTATGAGGTGGTTTATGAGATATACGGAGAAGCTGCTTTGGCGAATATAACTATCAAAAACCCATCCGGGGTTTTAGAGCAATATGACGGTGTAGCGTTACCGGTAGTTTATAAATATAAAACTTACGGATATTATACAAAGCAATTATATGATTTGTATTTATCAGCTACCAATACTGGGGATGCTGGTTATATAGTAGCCGTTGTTTATATTGATGGAATAATGTGCAAAGTTGCGGATAATTACCAACCATTCGGCACTGCGGTTGCCAGTTATACTGGGCCGTAATATTAACACAAGAGGAGGAAGTAGGAGACCTGATTTAGCTTACATAAAGACTTTAGCTCGCTTGTTCTATTTCTACTTCCCAAGCAAGACGTCACGGGTTCGAATCCCGCCACCCGCTCCATATAAAGCATTCTTATGGCTTTTACTCTTCTTGTAGGCTTTATTCTAAATGATTGTGGATACTGCCTTGTTTATTAAAGATAATTTGAGTAATCTGTAATCAATGCTTTATGCAATTCAGCTTCATTTCCAAGGCTTGTTTCCGTAAATAAAATGGCAAACAAACCCATAGCAGGGTTAGCGATTTTACGAAGCGATAGAATATTTTCAAAGTCGTTATTTAATCTATCGTAGTCGAATTTAGCGTTATCTATGTTTTTCCCGTTTTTATCGATTAGAATAAGACTATATATTTTATCAGGCATTTTACGAAGAATGCGGTTAAAATCCGGTTTGATTTGATTAAGGTAACAATCGACAGTGTTTATCCCGTAAGCATAATAGGCTATATCTGTACAGGACGCACCTGCAAAGCGTAAGGGATTAATTTCGATTGGTACGATACTTCCGTCATTGCTGATTCTGATTTCAACGTGCACAGGGAAATCAGTAATATTCAATTTATTGTTAATACCGGCAAGAAATTCTGTAAAAGGATCAATATAACGACTTATTATTTCTTTTCCGGTACAGTACATCCTGTCGCTTACATCACTATGAGATGAAAATACGTGCTTTAATATATTGAGAATTACCGGGGTTCCGTTTGTATCGAAATAGGCATCAATCGCAAACTCCACTCCCTGAATATATTTTTCCAGAATGAATTTGCTCCCGATAACACTTTCAGGGAAAAGGCCCATCCTGCTCTTTGTAATCTCTAATAAATCTAACAGGGCGTTATTAAAATCATTTTGATTAAATAACGCGTAAACACCAAGGCTGAGAAAACCGACTGACGGCTTGAGAATTACCGGATAAGGAACATTTGTAGAATCGAAATTTTTAAGCTGTTCAAATGATATTTCCTTAAAATAGAAATCCGGATACAAGTCCGATACCAATGTTCGAAATCTAGCCTTGTCTTTAAAAATCCCGATTTTGTATACAAGTTCACTGTCGGGTAGATTTTTATATATCCAGTCGAAAGTATGTTCCGAAACTGTATATATATGCTCTCCGCTATTATAGTTTTTTATCGCCTGGTCAGTACTGATGTAATTCAGTTTATAACCTTTATTATGCAAAACAGCATATTCGTTTTCAAGGACCGGGATATTATTTCTAGAAATATACTCCAGTATAAAATCGGATACATAAGGCTCTTCTAAAATTATCATAAAATAAAACTCCGGATAAGTAGTTTTATAGTTGTATCGACAAGCAGAAAATAAACTTCCCTCGACCTCACGGTCGGGGTATTGAGTTCGGTAAGATAAATAAAGAATGATTCTATCATAGTATCTTATATTTCTGAAATATTGAAAACACAAAAAATGCCTTCTTGGAAAGCGATAGCAACTGTGTAAGATGGTAAATTGCCTATATATAAATACAATGAGTTTTTTCTATCAGCAGATTGATAATACATATGCAAGAAGCAGCAATTACGAATCCCGTCATCCGCTCCATATAAACCAATCAGTTTGCCTCCAGAGGAGACAGTTCCTCTGCAATGATGGATAAAGCCTTCGGCCCCCTGCGTTGAATCCTTCCTTTTACCAACAGCCAGCCCTCCCGAAACAGAATGCTGCCGTATTTCTCCTGCACATCGTTGAAAACGGTGATATCGGCAATCCCGGTCCCATCTTCCATGATGATATACATAACCCGCTTCCCGTTCCTGGTGGGCGGTGTCTGGTAGCGGATTACAGAACCGGCAATGCTGACTATGTTGCCGGTACCTTTATACTTCAAGTCCTTCATGCGCGTAACCTCGGCATCGATATTTAAGAATTCGAGCGGATGCGCCGAGATATCCAGTGAAAGCAATTTGCGCTCGATAAACATATCAGTTTCCCTGTTGCCTCTTGATATTTCAGAAGTACCTGCTTCGAACATATCATTATCAGCAAACATCGGTAAGCTGCCTTTTACGTCTCTGTGCTTTAGATTGAAAAGCATCTGTATCTCAGATAATAATCCGTCTGCCGTGCCGAAAGCTGTGCAGGCGCCGGTTTTGATAAGATTCTCGACTGAGCGACGGTTTATCCCAACTCTTAATATAAAATCTCTAAACGAATCAAACTTTGATTTATCTCTTTCACTTAATATCGATTCTATAGTTTCGGATGGAATGCCTTTAAGCTGCATCAAACCG
>DIKD01000058.1:6931-14636 GCA_002421585.1 Dehalococcoidia bacterium UBA5627 | reverse complement strand
TGAGAAATATCTGATCGGGTTCATAGGAACGAAAGGTCTTGCTCATAGCCGCCTCCTCGTTAAAACTTGTCCTAATTATAACCCGTTATGCCAGCCTAAGGCTATTACTCGGACAGGCTCCTAGTAAAAAACAAAGAATTTCTCCAGATATCAATTCACCAGTATTTTGAAGTCGTATCAGTTCATCACGGTAGGAAATAATCTGCTTTAACCAATCTTCAGAAAACGGAACTACTTTAATTTCAATCAGACATAGATTTTTCCCACTGGTTAAAAGTAAGTCTATTCGTTCATCTCCAGACTTTAAACGCAGTTGTCGAGCGATCAATTTTAATTCAGTTGGAATTTTTAAAATTTTCGCTAGAAACGATAAGTTTGCTACTAACGAATCTTCTACTTGGCTTTCGCTGATATTATTATCATTCTTAGTTTTCATAGCAATAATTTACTTGAATAATATATCGAAAGTATATTAGCTTACCTATCACTATTATTCAATGTTAATAATACGTGGATTATATTAATACAGGCTACAAAATAAACTAATAATTATAAAATATGAACCCTGTTTTTAAATCAGCTTCATATTTTTGCGTACCAATCTCATAGTATCCTGAGCAATTATTCTGGCGCGTTCGGCACCGTCGGCCAGAATACCTTCCAGCGCTTTGGGATTGGCTTCGAGCTCTGCGCGGCGTTCGCGGATAGGTCTCATAGTGTTATTGATAGCTGTTTATCAGCAGGTTCTTGCATTCTACACAGCCGATTTCGGCGTTGCGGCATTTCTCATCGATACCATTTCTGCCCTCGGCATCGAACTGTCCCAGCAGCTTATAGATATTGCATATCTCCGGGTGCCCCGGGTCGGAGCGGCGCAGGCGGGCGGGGTCGGTAAAGGCGGTCTTGATTTTATCAGCGGTTTCCTTTTCCGTCATGGCAATTTCTATATGGTTGCCGGCTTGCTTGCTCATCTTTCCCTTACCGTCGAGGCTGGGAACATTCGGAAAGTCGGTTAATTTGGCTTTCGGTTCAATCAGTGTTTCTCCGAACAGGCTGTTAAAACGTCTAACTATTTCTCTGGTCAATTCGAGATGCGGTAACTGGTCTTCACCGACAGGAACTGTATCCGCTTTATATAAAACGATATCGGATGCCATCAGTACCGGATATCCCACCAGTCCGTAATTAACATTCTCTTTCTGGAGCTTCACCTTATCTTTGAAAGTGGGCACTCTTAAAAGCCAGCTCAAAGGAGTTATCATTCCCAGCAGGGTATTTAATTCCGTTACTTCGGGAACACGGGATTGAACAAACAGGATGCTCTTTTTGGGGTCTAATCCAACCGCCAGCCAATCTAAAAGCATCTCATGGATATTTGATTGAAGGTTGGAAGTGTCTTCCATCGATGTTAAGGCATGAATATCGACTATGCAATAGACGCATTCATAGTCATCCTGCAATTTTACCCAGTTCTGCAATGCGCCTAAATAATTACCTATATGTAAACGTCCTGTGGGACGCGCCCCCGAAAAAATACGGTGTTTCATAATGCTCCTTTGGAATAGTTAAAAAAGTTTAGCATAATATATTATTTACGACAAATTACGTTATTCCATTTGTAGTAAACCTGTAATAATGGGATAATATACTGAATAAGATAATACAGCGGAATATATGATAAAACTGGAAAATATTAACAAAGAATACCGGATGGGCGAGGAAATTGTCCATGCGGTTTCCAGTGTTAGTTTAGAGATAAAAGAAGGGGAATTTGTTGCACTGGTGGGGCCTTCCGGCTCCGGAAAATCAACCATGATGCATATTATCGGCGGGCTTGATACGCCTACTTCGGGCAGGGTAATTGTCGATGGGCAGGATTTGAGCAGCGCCAGTGATAAAGAGCTTTCACGCTATCGCAATGAAAAAATCGGCTTCGTTTTTCAGGCATTTAACCTGCATCCTACCTATACCGCAACGGAAAATGTGGCTTTACCCTTAATATTTTCGGGTATCGGGCAAAGCAATCGCATGAAAATGGCAGCCGAAGCCCTGGACATCGTAGGTCTTGCCGAAAGGGCGTCGCATCGTCCCAACCAGCTATCCGGCGGTGAAAGACAGCGTGTCAGTATTGCCCGCGCTCTGGTAACCCAACCCAAGATACTGCTGGCGGATGAACCGACCGGAAACCTCGACAGTAAGAACGGCAAACACGTCATGGCGTTATTGTCGCAGTTAAACAAGGAAAAAGGGATTACGCTTATAATCGTAACTCACGATATGGAAATTGCTAAGGAAGCCGGTCGTATAATCAAAATGAGAGACGGAAAAATTGTCGAGGACGAGGGATGAGATTTAGCGACGTAATTAAAACGGCTTTTTATAACCTGTGGCGTAAGAAATTCCGCACTTTTCTGACAGTGCTGGCGATTGTTATCGGAGCGGTGCTGATTGCGTTGATGACATCCATCGGTACCGGTTTGCAGAGATTCATCGTTGACCAGTTCGGCTTGATGGTGCCGCAGGATGCTTTGACGGTATATGCCACCAACAGGAGTTTTACTCATGTCGATACACCTTATGAAATCGTCGATTCATCTGACACAATCGTACGCTCTTTTACAACAGATGATATCGATAAACTGCTTTCTATAGACGGCGTAGAACGTGTCGATTATAACGTCGGGGTATCCGCTTTATACGTCAAGGCTGCAGGCAGTGATAAGAAATACTCGATTTCCATCAATTCGGGCCCTGATTATCAAATTAAAATAGTGACACTGGTTGCCGGTGACTTCTTTGTGGAAGATTCCAGCGGGAAATGCCTGATAAGTTACGACTATCTGGGGGCTTTCGGCTGGGAAACGGCGGAGGACGCCATCGGTAAAGAAATAAAGATTACTGTCGGGAAAGCAAGCGCCTTAGATACCGAGACGAAAGACTATACTTTTACTGTATCGGGTGTCATTTTAAAATCGATGAATGCCACACAAATCGTCATACCGATGAATGATACCATTGAAATGGCACGCTACCATCGTGATAATCCGGATCAGTATTCTCCCGAACAACCGGGTACCTCATTACTGGTAAAAGTTAGCGATATTAACGATATAGATATAGTGGCGGATTCAATCAGGGAAGAAGGATTCAGCACCATTACCCCGAATGAAATACTTAAAGAAATTAACAACGTTTTCTCAATTATTCAAATCGGCTTGAGCGCTTTCGGTGTCATTGCGCTGGTGGTTGCCAGTATCGGCATTATAAATACGCTGATGATGTCGATTTACGAACGCACGCGCGAAATCGGCGTTATGAAAGCGGTTGGGGCAACGAAGGGGACCATTCGTTTGCTGTTTACTATGGAAGGAGTGGCGTTGGGACTCATCGGAGGAGTTGCAGGTGTTGCTATCGGTTATTTAGCCGGCAAAGCACTTAATATAGTCGGAAGTTATACTTTCCTGAGCGATTATCCTACATTCGAGATGTCTGTGTTCTCGATAGATATGGTGTTACTGGTTATAGCTGTAACAACCTTTATCAGTCTTATTGCGGCGATTTACCCGGCAAACCGTGCTGCTAAACTGGAAGCGGTGGATGCCTTGCGCTACGAGTAATTAAGTCAACTCATTTAGTCTAGCCACTACTTCATCGATAGTGGATTGATCGGTAGAAGCGCCGGAGGTTACACCTATGCGTTCTTTTCCCTCTAACCATTCGGGATGGATTTCATCCGCTGTTTCAACCAGATAGGTCGGGGTTACCGTTGAGCACAGTTCGACCAGATGCCGGCTGTTGGCGCTGGTATGACCGCCGACAACCAGTACCAGGTCGCATTCCTTTGCCAGCTCCAGTGAGTTTATTTGTCTCTGCCTGATGTCGTGGCAGATAGTATCGGCTACCCGCAGTTCGGCATCCTTGAAGACCGGGGATATTAAAAGCTTTTTAATAAACTCGGCAAAAGAGTCCGGTATCTGGGTTGTTTGTGAGAGTATTCCCATCCTGCGCGGCAATGATTCTGTTTTTAAAAGGCTTTCGACATCCGTGGTGGCTATGCCTTTACCGTTTGTTCTTCCCAGTATTCCCTTTACTTCAGGGTGTGCGGCATCGCCGTATACAATGGTAAAAAAGCCGTCTTTGGCAAATCTCTCGGCGGTAATCTGGGCGCGTTTTACGAAGGGGCAGGTGGTATCGATAGGTTCGATTTCTCTCTTTTTTATATCATCGGCGACTTCCGGGCTTACCCCATGAGAGCTGGTTATGACGACTTTTCCTTTTACATTCGCTATATCTTTAACCACCGAAACGCCCTTTTTTGCCAGCTTGCGCAGCACCGGCTGGTTATGAACGATGGCATCCAGTGTTTCCACGTCCCCCCGTTCGGCAGCGACACGTTCAACAATATCTACGGCACGCCTGACGCCCAGGCAGAATCCTATTCCTTCAGCCCGCTTGATTTGCATTTGTTTACCCTCAATATATGTGTTTGTGTCTGATTATACATTGATAAAGATGATAAGACAATCTTGTTAAAAAAGTGTATGTTTCTCATCAGTCAATCCGATTTATAGGGATTACCCCTGCCCCCAAGATTCTTCTGGCCCTGGCGGGACTTGCGGAATGATGAATAATAAAATGTCTTTGCGAGGAGTCCCGGTTAATTCGGGACGACGCGGCAATCTCTACCAATAAATATAGTAATAGCCCGCTCTTTTTTAGACTGTCCGTACACATCTTAATACTATATGCGGGGTGGGGGACTAACGATAAAAATTTCCGTTCGCGGAGCTTGTCCTGATGATATCGAAGGAAATTTGTCAAATCCATAACGACGATAATTATAGTCTGACCCTATAGTCTATTCGAGAAAGATTGCTTCGTCCGCCTATAGGCGTCCTCGCAAAGACAGGTACTATAATTGTCATGCTGAGTTCGTGTCCTTCGACAAGCTCATCCCATGTTTGGGGCAGGTGATGAGCGGATATTATTAGAGCTGTTCGTGGTGGTCGAACGAAGCCCCGATGAATCGGGATTTCAATCCGTCTTGCCGGAACTCAATATCCGGGGCAATTTATCTTACTATTCTCTGATTGTCTTTATGGTGGTTAAATGTATGGTAACCCCGATTGCAATCACAATAAGCAGTATCCTTACAGCCAGAAGGTCAACAACAAATATTGCCGATGTCAGTATGGTAATCCATAACAGGCTGATAACGTATATCTTTAGCTTGAGAGCGATTCCCTTTTTTTCGCGGTAGTCTCTGATATATTTCCCGCAATAGCGGTTGTTAATAAGCCAGCAGTAGAAACGCTCTGAACTGCGAATATAACAGGCGGCTGCCAATAGAAGGAAGGGGGTGGTGGGGAGAATGGGAAGGAATATTCCCAGAAAACCGAGAGCTACCGATAATGTGCCGATGGCTATCAGAAGATACTTTAGCCAGCCTTTTATTTCTCGGCATTCCTTATTACAAGGTTTATTGTTCTCGTTTTCCATATTCAAGCAGTCTGGGTTAAGCTTCGATTTCAAGGCTGAAATCGAGCGCTTTTACCGAGTGTGTCAGTGCTCCTATCGAAATATAATCTACTCCGGTTAATGCTACCTCCCTGATTTTTTGCAGGTTGATTCCACCCGAGGCTTCCAGTTTGACTTTGCCGCCGCATATTGCTACTACGGTTTTCATATCTTCTATACTCATATTATCCAGCATGATGATGTTGACATTCGTTTTCAGTGCCTCTAACGCCTCGTCAACAGTATTGACTTCAATCTCGATTACCTTATCCTCGCTGTTGTTTTGTCTGGCTATATCTATTATCTCTGTTAGAGTAACATCATCTTTTTTCAAAGAAGCGATGTGATTGTCTTTAATCAGCATGCCGTCCGCCAGATTTAAGCGGTGGTTTACCCCTCCGCCAACAGTTACGGCATATTTTTCTAAAAGCCGCATACCGGGCATCGTCTTGCGTGTATCCCTGATAGCTGCTTTTGTTCCCTTAATATTCTCTACGTATGTTGCCGTTTGTGTGGCAATTCCGCTTAAATGGCTTAGAAAATTAAGCACGGTCCTCTCGGCGGCAAGGATACTCTTCAGATTTCCTGTTATTTCCGCAACAATATCATCCGCTTTCACCCTGTTTCCTTCTTTTTGCAGCAGATTCACTTTTAGGAAATAGTCAACGGTGTGAAAAATAGGGGATATAATACTTGAACAGGCAAGAATCCCTTCCCCTTTGGCTATGATAAAAGCTGTGCCATGCTGCTGCGGTGAAATAAGGGCATTGCTGGTAATATCGTTTTGGCAGGCGTCCTCTTCCAGTGCCAGCCTGATGATGCTTTCCAGTTGTTCCTGCGGCTCCTTATACATCGCCTTGCTCCCGTTTTTCTATAGTGGTGATAATATGTTTCAACCACTCATCGGAACGCCTGGGAAAATCGGAGCGAAAGTGTGCGCCGCGGCTCTCTTCTCTTAACAGGGCGGCTTCTGCCATCAGCCTGCCGGTTATAATCATATTTGTCAGCTCATGGGATTGCCGGTTGGAGGGTTTTAGCAATACGTACTCCCAGGAACCCAAAATATTGACCGCTTCTTCCAATCCTTCTCTATTTCGTACAATTCCGACATTATCCCAGAGCAGGTTTTGCAGTGCCTCAAGTGTTAGCGGAGGAGTATTATCTATCGGCTTTGCGGGCTTAAGTTTATGATGGATATTGCCGTTTTGCAGGTTATATTCGTATCTTTGTTCTTTCTCGCTGCTATCCTGTTCGATGCGTTGGAAAATACGTTTTCCGAATATAAGCACTTCCAGCATCGAGTTGGAAGCCAGCCGATTAGCTCCGTGGGCTCCCGTTCCGGCGCATTCTCCGGCGGCAAAAAGACCGCATACAGAAGTCTCACCCCAGCTGTTGGTGCGTATGCCGCCTATCATATAATGAGCAGCCGGTGCTACCGGTATCAGGCTGCTGGTTATATCCAGCCCCTGGTCCGCACAGAATTGATATATATGCGGAAAGCGGGTCTTGATGCGGTACGGAGCCAGATGTGTAACATCAAGAAAAACATTATCCTGCTTTGTTTTTTTCATTTCGCTAAGGATACTGCGGGCAACCACATCCCTGGGTGCAAGTTCTGCCAGCTCGGTATATTCAGGCATAAAGCGTTTTCCGTCCATATTGCGCAGGATGCCGCCTTCGCCGCGTACCGCTTCCGAAATCAGGAAAGGGGCGACTCCCGGCATATGCAGGGCGGTGGGATGAAACTGGAAGAACTCCATATCGATTAGTTCGGCTCCCGCTTTTAATGCCAGCGCGATACCGTCTCCGGTAGCGACTTCCGGATTGGTAGTGAATTTAAACAGCTGTCCGGCTCCTCCGGTTGCCAGGATAAGGTAGCGGCATGCAAACTCTTTATCTATTCCGTTTTCGCAGTCGCATGCTTTGACACCTTTCACCCGGTTACCTTCTACGATAATCTCGGTAGCCAGGTGATTCTCCAATACCTGAAGGTCGATAGCCCGTGCTATTCTGCTCAGAGTTACCTCTATGTGTTCACCGGTGGCATCGCCCCCGGCATGCAGGATGCGCGGTATGCTGTGGGCAGCCTCAAGTGTGAGCGCAATTTCGCCGTCTACGGTATCGAAAGGCACACCGAAATTGACCAGGTCGGCGATGCGGTCTGGTCCTTCATCGGCGAGGATGTGCA
>DIKD01000058.1:0-6890 GCA_002421585.1 Dehalococcoidia bacterium UBA5627 | reverse complement strand
CGTTGATACCGATGGCGGCAGCAATTCCCCCCTGGGCGTGGCGGGTATTGCAGTCTTCAATGCTGCCCTTGGTTATCATAAGGACACTGCCGTGCTTGTGGGCAAGCAGGGCACAATACAAACCTGCGATACCGCTGCCGATTATGACGTAATCATAGGTATTAATACAGCCACCTCCAATATCAAATAATTAAAGACGGTGGATGGAGCATGGCACGGAAATGCTATTTCGCTTCATCGGTTTGTTTGCCGGCGATGGAGCTTTTTGCCATTCTGATAAGCTCGCCGGATTCGACCTTGATTATATAGCTATCTTCTCTGATGCTATCGATTCTGCCGTAAATACCGCCGATGGTGATAATCCTGTCTCCGACTTGCAGGTTGCTTATCAGATTCTGATGTTCCTTTTGCCTCTTGCTTTGCGGCCTGATAATCAGGAAATAGAATATTGCGAATAGCACTACCATGAAGAGTATCATGTAGAGAGTGCTGCTGCTGGATTCACCCCCTGCCGGAACGCAGCTTGAAAGCAGTCCTACGCTGGAAATTGCGGACAGCCCCAATAACGAAGCTATGATTTTCTTTGCCATTTTTAACTCCTTAATTTAGCATGTGTTTTATTCTGACAGTACACCCTGTAATGACCAGGGGCTGGTCTTTTCTATTTTAACATTTACAACCTGCCCGAGCAGGTTTTTTTTATCATCGAAGAATACCAGTTTACCACTTCGGCTTCTTCCGTGCCACTTTCCCTTCTTTTTACCTTCTACCAGCACTTGGACGGTTTTACCCAGCAGGGCAGCGTTGATTTCTGAAGCTATTTCACCCTGTAGTCTCTCAACGGTGGCGAGGCGCTCTTTTTTTACTTCCGGCGGCACGTTATCCTCGTATTCTCTTGATGCTATGGTTCCGGTTCTTGCCGAATAGGCGGCAATATGCGTATTATCGAATCTCAACTCTTTTAATAATTCCACAGATTCTCGGAACTGCCGGTCTGTCTCCCCCGGGAATCCGACGATAATATCCGTGCTGATAGAGATATCGGGCACTTTAGTGCGTATGCGTTTTACCAAATCCCGGTACTGTTCGGAGCTATATCCGCGCCGCATCGCTTTCAAAATATCATCGTTTCCGGCTTGTGCCGGCAGGTTGATTTCCTCACAGACCTTATCCAGGTTGGCGATGGCGTCAATCAGCCGGTCGCTCATATCCTTGGGGTGATTGGTCAGAAAGCGCACCCTTTTTAAACCTTCGATATTGTTTACTTCTGCCAGCAGCGCTGCAAGGTCGGGTTTATCGGACAGGTCGTGCCCGTATGAATCCACATTCTGGCCGACTAGTATGATTTCTTTTGCTCCCCTGTTTACCAGTGTTCTTGCCTCACAAACTATTTCATCCACCGGGCGGCTCTTTTCCCGCCCTCTGCGGTAGGGGACGATACAGTAGGAGCAGAAGTTATTGCATCCCTGTATGATATTTATAAAGGTACTAACGGTAGGTTTTAAGGGGATAATATTTGCCGTCACGCACTGATCTATCCATGGGGGCATCTCTCCGGCGGAAAAGAAATAGTCCACAATGGGGAATCTCTTTTGAAACTTATCGAAATCTGAATCGACCAGGCAGCCGGTAAGGGCAATCTTTAAGTCGGGATTGTTTTTCTTTAACGATTTGAGCGCGCCGATTTTGCTGACAACCTTGTTTTCCGCGCTCTGTCTTATTACGCAGCTGTTAAGAAGGATCAGGTCTGCATTATCAACGGTCGCGGTCGGCTGATAGCCAATCTGTTCGAACAGACTGCCCAGCCTCTCGGATTCTGCCTTGTTCATCTGGCAGCCTATAGTCCAAATATGATAAAAGGGCATAATAGTTATTTCATATCCTTGCAACAATTTGAATAATATGACATAAATAAAAAATCGGGGGCTGGTTTACCAGTCGGAGCTTTAGCGTAGACTGGCGGAGGGGTCTCCTACGCTCTTTGAGCTACGGCGACTAAAGGATTCTTTTATTCAATATTGCTCTCCCCGAACCTGTTTTTAAATATTGTTCTAACTCTATAGCTTTATTTTTATCTTTAACTGCAATATAAGCTTCTAAACTCAGTGGTTTACGATTCCTTGTCGATTCCACTTTCCCAGAATTGTGCTCGTCCAATCTTCGTCCAATATCATTGGTAGACCCTATGTATAAAGCGTTATCGCGTATACTTCTGAGAATATATACATACCACATAATGTTTTAAAAATGCTAAGTTTCTAATCAAATTGACTATGTACTTAAGTCTACTAAATATCTATGGGATGGCGATATACCAGCTGGGCATATAAGGGGGCTGGTTTACTAATAAACCCTAACAAACCAGTTTACCAGTCGAAACTTTAGTAGCTGGTTTACCAGTTGAAGTTTTAGGGGGCTGGTTTACCAGTCGGAGCTTTAGCGTAGACTGGCGGAGGGGGAGGGATTCGAACCCTCGACCCCGGTTTCCCAGGGTAAGCGCTTAGCAGGCGCCCGCACTAGACCTCTATGCGACCCCTCCGTAAGAAGCAGCATATTTTTAACATAGATAATATAGCATAATCAGAGATATTGCTCAAAAAAGGGATTAAAAATAGCGGTAGTGATTGCTTCGTCATCCCTCTCTGATTTGAATGAGATTCTCCGTCTTCGACTCAGAATGACATTGTAGATGAACTCCTCGCAAAGCGTGCAAAATGTCTGGGCGGGAATTGGTCGTCTCTATGTATCCGAGTATTATCATGCTGGAGTTCGCGAGTGATAAATAAAGCCCCGATGAATCGGGATATCGTTTCGACAAGCCGGAACTCAACATCTTGGGTGGAGTGGATTTATAACGTATCACCTCCCCCCAGATCCTTCAGTCACCCATCGTGACTTCAGGATGACATTTTTAGTTTTGTCATGCTGAATTCGTGAAGGACGAATGAAGCATCTGGAGAGGGGCTGGTTTATTATTTAGCCTCCCCCCAGATCCTTCGTCCACCCATCGTGGTCTCAGGATGACAATATTGGGGATTCTTCGCCAAAAAATAAACACGCAGGGACGGACATTGCCCGTCAGCTTAAAATCTATGCATTATGGCGGACGACCATTGGTCGTCCCTACAAGTGTTTTATTTCGCCGGGTTTTCAACACTGCCGATAAACAAAACGGTATTGGTCTCGATGTCGCGTATAAGGTAAATAAACGGGTGGTCGAGGGTAACCTTGGCTTCTTTCAACATCCCCTTCAGGTTTATTATGACCGCAGAAGCGGCGGCGGCTTCGGTTCCGGCTTCATCTACCGATACGTAAGCCTTATGAACGACATCCTCAATGAAAAGGTCACAGGTGCCATCGATTCCGGAAAAGTCGGCAGTCATCTCAAAAGCATCCGTCATTCCCATAGCCTGCAGAGCGTCCTTGACGCTGAACTGGGAACTGTACTCGAATTTGGGCATGGTAAGTGTCACGGCGGCAGTACGGATATCATCAATAATCCCGTCAAGTTTTTGTGCATCGAACGATGCCTTAAACTGCTCGAAATTGCCGTCCTCGGGGAGAATAATCAGCATTGTAAGTTCGTTGCCGTCGTATTCGAGTTCTACAGCCTGATAACCATCGCCTTCGGTATAACCGAAGTCTTCGGTCTGGTGCATCATCGGAACGGTAACGGTGCTGCCATCGGGAAGGTAGAAAGTACCGTTATCGGTATTATCCTCATTGAAAGGCTTATCCCAGGCGGCATTGAAATAGATAGCATTGGTTAGTACCAACCGCGTCATTTCCGTAATAATACCTTCTTTAATCAGGTCTTCGATTTTTCCTTTGGTCTGCTCGCTGACCCAGTCATTTATAACCTGACGGCAGGCTTCGGGGTCGGCGGTGTAGTCCAATAGCCTCAAACCGGCATTGTAATTAACCGCCAGCGTATCCAGGTATTCATCGAGGAAGGCGTATTCAATCTGCCCCCAGATAGAGTTTATGACATTTAGTTTGAAGCCCTCTTCATCCTCGCTTTGATTGCCTTCTCCGCGCTTGGCAAGCTCTATTGCCAATTTGTTGAAAGCGGCATGTAAAATCTCTTCCTCAAGTATGAAATTGAGGGTTTCAGCCATCTGTTCTCTGGTGGCTCCCTCCGCTCCGGCATAGGTCATTGCCAGAGCCACGGAGAGGCTGTAAGGGGAGAAGGACAGGTTTCCATCTTCATTAGCGCTTAGCTGGCGGTAGAGTTCCAGCGCAAACTCATTATTGCCGCTGACAAGTGTTTCAAAATCCGAAAAACTAACCTCGGGTGATGTATCATGCTTTTTATCTGATTTAAGTTCCTGGCCGTACACCTGCGTTTGAGAGCAGGAAACCGTACTCAATACCAGTATTGCAGCCAGAACGGTAAAAATTATCTTTTTCATATTTACCCCTCCTTTGAGGTTATCCGTTGCTTAGACAGCCGGATTTATAACTCTTCCTATAAACAGGGTTGAACCGGTTGTGATGTCCTTGATAAGAAAGATAAAAGAGTGGTCTATATTAACATCGGCGATTCCAATCGGCATTGAGGTTTCGGTGAAGATTACAGCAGTGGCTGCTGCCGCTTCGGTGCCTTCTTCATCTACCGAAACGAATGCTTTATGAATGACATCGCTGATGATAAGGTCAGCCTTATCTGTTATCCCCGAAAAGTCGGCGCTGTCGGAAAAAGCTTCGGTCATGCCCATTGCCTTTAGGGCATCGTTTAAGTTGAATTCGGATTCGAACTCGAATTTGGGCATGGTGAGGTTCACTTGCCCGGTCGACATCTCATCTATAATAGCGGCTACCGTTTCGGAGCTCAGTGAGTTTTCAAACTCGGAGAAATTGCCTTCGTCCGGCATAATTATAACCATAGACATTTCATAGATATCGTAAAGCAATTCTATTGCCGTATAATCATTCCCGTCCACATAGCTGAATCTTTCGGTCTGGTGCATCATCGGTACCGTAACGGTACTGCCGTCCGGCAGATAGAAGGTGTCATCGTAGGTATAATCGTCATCGAACTGGTGCAGCCAGGCAGCGTTAAAGTAGATGGCGTTGGTAAGAACAAGGCGTGTCATTTCATCGATTGCGCCTTCGGGAATGAGGTCTTCGATGCGTCCGTTGGTCTGTTCGTAAACCCAATCATTGATGGTCTGTCTGCAAGCTTCGGGGTCTTTTTCATAATCTAAAAGCCTGATTCCGGCATCATAATTTTCAGCCAGAACGTCCAGAAATGCCTGCATAAACTCAAAGCCTGTCTGCCCCCAGGTGGCATTTACGATATTCAACTCGAAACCCTGAGCCTCACTACCGGCCGGTATTTCGTTGCGGCTGTTGAGTTCGATAGCCAGCTTATTGAAAGCGGAATGCAGCTGCTCATCCTCCAGTATGAACTTTAAGGTTTCTTCCATTTGCTCTTCGGTTTGCCCGTTGGCTCCGGCATAAGCCATAGCCAAAGCTAAAGATATGCTGTAGGGTGAGAAGAAGAAGTTGCCTTCCTTGGTGGCGCTAAGCTGTTTATAGAGGTCGAAAGCGAACTCGTTATTGCCGTTTACGAGCTCTGCCAGTGTCGAATCGCTGACGTTGGGAGAAGAGTCATAGGGTTTGTCGGATTTAGCTTCGGCACCGTACACCTGTGTTTGCGCACATGATACAGTGCTAAAAATCAGCACCATACTTAGAAGTATAAAGATTATTTTTTTCATGATTGACCCTCCGGTTGTTCTTTGTATTCTACTACTATAACGTCGGAAATGCAGCGGGGTTAGGGGATGATAATAATTATTATTGGTAATTACAGAAAATGGTTTGGTGATTGTCTCCCTTAGTTACGACGGGTGACTGAAGAATCTGGGGGGTGGGGAGAGACAGAACAAAGGTATCTACGGCACCAGGCGAGAACACCTTAATAAACACCCCACCCAAGATGCTTCGTTCGTTCGTCACGAACTCCAGCATGACAAAACCAAAAATGTCATCCTGAGTCCCGACTTGTCAGGACCGCGTCATCCCGAGTATTAGTTACAATTCGCAATGACGGTATGCCCATCATTTGGCTATGTATCAAAAAACTGCTATAATTATGCTTTAACTAACAGGAAGAGGGTGAATTATATAAATGGCGACTAAAAAAGCAACAGCAGCAGAAAAAGAAGAACTTAAGAAATTTATTGAGAACGTAAATAAGAAAGACACCAAGCGCAACGGAAAGAAAATTGAGTTTTCTTTCACCAACCGCAAGAGATAATCTTTTCTAATTCAGTAAATCATAACTGTTTCCGCCGTCGGTCCGTTTAACTTTATTTCGGGACCGGGCGGAAATTTTTTATACCCATATAATCAAAACGGAAGCGGCTCTTACCAATCACTTTAAATGTGACTAATCGGAGCCGCTTTATTATCTTCTTTAATTATTCTCTTTAAGGAATACTATTTTTCGACCGGTATTACAATACGTGTCGAAAGATTTTTTTCGGCAACATCTCCTGGGGAATTGAAATAGTATTCATAATACAACCCCTTCGGTTTGCAACCGTTTTCCTCTATCCAATCAAAGAGTTCCTGATAAACCGGTTTTAAATCGGTATAGGGTCCTTCATGTAAATAGATAACGGCATCTCCGGACACTGTTTCCCCGGCTTTAATATCATCCTTGTCGGGCAGATTCTTTGATACGGGAACACCCAGCTCGATATCGATGCTCTGCGTATCCAACCTGTAATAGGCGGCAAAAGGAGCATCTGCCGGCGCTTCCCCCAGCTCAGCCAGATATTCGGCTATTCTGCGATAGCTGTCGTTAATAAGGCTTGGCAACTCGTCGATGGTTGTTTCCAACCTTACAGACAGTACCGGCTTCGCTTCCACTTTCTTCA